>JBEKDC010000156.1:0-11346 GCA_050014535.1 Rhizomicrobium sp. | reverse complement strand
TCACCAGGGACGCGGCGACCATGCCGACGCAAAAGAGTGCGGCCGTGCCTCCTTCGGCGATCGGCCTCTACTGGAAGGATGATGCCGGTATGCGCAAGCTCGATGGCGACCCGCAATTTGTCGAGATCGTCGGACGGGTCAGGCTGTGCGATGCGCGAAACAAGCTTCTGGTGGCGGCGGGAACGGCCATCGCCACGGAACCCTGCCACAGCGCCGCAGTTGCGATTTTTGTCTCCCAAAGTCACGTATTTCCGACCGCGATGGATTGACGGTCGGACGCTCGATAATCTTGTTTGAGTACGGCGCGCACAGGAGGCGACATGTTCACAACGGTTGAGCCGAAACGGCCATGGAGTAAAATTGGACTTACGGCTCTTATTTGGGCTGTGGTTGCCTCGGTGGCGCTGGCAATTCTTGACGGAATTCTGAGGGGGCCGCTTGAACTAGCCGGTTTCGCGTCTGCGAGGGGAACATTATTGATGCTCGTGACTTGGGTCGTGGATTTTCGCTACCTTGCCGATCAAGCAATCTATGCATCGACGATTTTCTTTGTCGGTGCCAAATTTTTCGAGACTCGGTCGATATTTGCAATTGGCTTCGACAAACTGGATACGGCGAAGATTTCGCTCGAGGGTCCCGACGAAAACAATATCGTGTGGATCGGTCACCGCTACGGAACGCGTCTGGAAGCAGAGACAGTCGCCAACGCATTCGCGGAGCGGCTCAAGGAAAGCGCCACCTGACGATCGAGTGCCCGGGTTGCCGGGTTCCCGGCGCTTCACAGGCTCTCCAATTGCGCTTATGAGTCCACATTTCGATATCCCAACACTGGAGCAAGCCATGGACCTTCATCTCAAAGGCAAGAAAGCCATCGTTCTGGGCGGCACGCGAGGCATCGGACGCGCCATCGCGGAAACCTTTGCCGCAGAAGGTGCCGACGTGGCGATCTGCGCGCGCAACGCGGACCAGGTGAAGGACACCGTCGCCGCGCTGAAGGATAAAGGCGTGCGCGCCACGGGCGCCTCCGTCGACATCGCGGACGGTCCGGCCCTCAAGAGCTGGATCGAAAAGGCTGCCGGTGAACTCGGCGGTATCGACATCCTCGTCTCCAATGCGGGCGCCATGGCGCAAGGACCCGGCGAGGCCGACTGGAATTTGAATTTCCGGCTCGACGTGCTGGGCGCGGTCAATGCGTTCGAAGCGGCGCGTCCCTCGCTTGAGAAAGCCGCCGCGGCCAACGGCGATGCCGCCTTCGTGATCATCTCGTCCGTGTCGGCCGCCGAGTCCGACAATGCGAGTTCCTACGGCCCCATCAAGGCGGCCCTGATCCACATGGCGAAGGGCCTTGCACGTCAGCATGCCAAGCGCGGTATCCGCACCAATGTAGTCTCTCCAGGCACGGTCTATTTCAAGGGCGGTGTGTGGGCGACCGTGGAGGCGAATGCGCCGGCCTATTTCAAGCAGGCGATCGAGCGTAATCCCACGGGCCGCATGGCGACGCCGCAGGAAATCGCGAACGCGACCGTGTTCCTCGCGAGCCCCGTCTCTTCGTTCACGACAGGCGTCAATCTGCTTGTCGACGGCGCCATCTCGCGCCGCGTGAACTTCTGACGTCGGGGATCGCCATGGCCGACAAGGCGCGCGGGCGCAAATCCATTTTCATCACGGGCGCCTCCAGCGGTATGGGCCGCGAGACGGCCAAGCTGTTCGCGCACAACGGCTGGTTCGTCGGCGCATTCGACGTGAACATGGAGGGGCTTCAGACGCTCGAGCAGGAAATCGGCGCGGACAATTGCCTGATCCGCCACCTCGATGTGACCGACAAGACGGATTTCGAGGCGACGGTCGCGGCGTTCGGGGCTGAAACCGGCGGCAAGCTCGATCTGTTGTTCAGCAATGCCGGCATCGGCGAAAGCGGCTGGTTCGAGGATGTGCCGTTCGAATCCGCCATGCGCGTGATCCAGGTCAATTTCATCGGCGTGGTGACCAGCATCTACGCGGCGCTGCCACTCCTCAAGGCGACGCCCAATTCACTGTGCTTCATCACGTCGTCTTCGTCCGCCACCTACGGTATGCCGCGCATCGCCATTTATTCAGCGACGAAGCATGCGGTGAAGGGGCTCACCGAAGCGCTCTCGATCGAATTTGCGCGTTTCGGTGTGCGCGTGGCGGACATCCTGCCCGGCCTGATCGACACCAACATCCTGCGCGCGACGCCGAACCGTTCGAACGATCGCGACAAACCGACAGAAGATGAATTCTACGACAGTGTTCCCAAGAAAGGCATGTTCCGGCTGATGCCTGCCGCCTCGATAGCCGAGACCGTCTGGCGCGCCTATTCGAGCGACAAGCTCCACTGGTACGTGCCGGAAGACATCGCCTGGATCGACCGCATCAAAGGCTTCGCGCCGAATTTCATCCGCAAGCAGATCGGCAAGCGCATTTCGGAAGGGCTTTTCGGCAAGGAGAAATAGTCTTCGTCAGCTCGCCTGGGTTCTGCCGAGCGGCCGGTAGAAGACGTGATTGCCGATCTGGACGGTGCGGTCCATCTGGTCGGCCCAGTCCGGCAGGATATCGGCCGCATGGAACGACGTTGCGCCGTCGGTCATATTTCCGAGCTCGATATCGCCCCCAAGAATCCGCGCCGCAAGAGCGCGCGCGACCGACCAGGCGCGGGAATTTTTCGCGTGATCCAGTTCGCCGTCGCAGGTGAACGAGAACTGGCAGCCGTGATCCAGCTCCGCACCCTCATACACGACGCCGCAAATGCTGCGCGGAAAACCTGCCGCGTGCATTCGGTGGAAAATCACTTCGGCGACTGCTTCCTGACCGTCGATTCCTTCGCCGCGCGCTTCGTAATACATCGCCTCGGCAAGGCAATGCTGCTCCGTCTGCTGTCTCGCCATTGCCAATTCCTGCGGCGGGGGCGCGGCAACAACTTGTTGCACGGGAGCAGCCGGCGCGGGCGTAAAATCCGCGGCGACAGAAGTCCGCACAATGGACGGCCGCAGCTCGGGCGTTTGATCCGTATGCGGACCAATCGCCATGGCTGCCCCTGCGGTCACCAGCGTCAACACAAAGGCTCCTGCAAGCGCGTAGTCGGCGCGTCGCAAAGCGTCACTCGTTTTATTCAGCATTGGGACTTCGACACTCTTTCGGATTGCGGCTTCAGTAACGTCTTCGAGTCGTGTTCCGAACCAGTTCCCGCCTCCCCAAGCGGTCGCGCCTTCTGCCCGCAAAATTTCGGATCGTCAAATCACAAAATGCAAATTCGTGACACCGCGTCATGTAACCCACAAAAATCCAGGGTTTCCCTGCATCATCCGTACACGGAATATACGATTTATATACGTTTGCGCGACCGCGAAATCGGTCCATCGCGCGCGCATTTTGACATTTCATGCGTGAAATTTCGTTTCGCGACTCTGTTTGCTCAGTCGATTTCGCGCACATTCGTTAACGCCGCTTGCGCTGCGGCGAGGCGCGCGATCGGCACGCGAAATGGAGAACACGAAACGTAATCGAGTCCCGCGTCGTGGCAGAATCGCACCGAATCCGGATCGCCGCCATGCTCGCCGCAGATGCCGAGCTTGAGCTTTGGTCGCGTGCTGCGGCCGCGTTCCGCCGCGATTTTGATCAATTCCCCAACGCCGTCCGTGTCGATCGTGACGAACGGATCGCGCGCAATCAGCCCTTTCGTCAGATATTCTGTGAGAAAGGTTCCGGCATCGTCGCGACTCACGCCCAGCGTCGTCTGCGTGAGATCGTTAGTGCCGAAGGAAAAGAATTCGGCAGATTGCGCGATTTCCGCAGCGCGCAGAGCCGCGCGCGGCAATTCGATCATGGTGCCGATCAGATAGACGGCACGCTTTCCGGTCTCCGCTTCGATCGCGTCGGCGACCGCGGCGATGCGCGATTTCATCATGTCGAGTTCGCTCTTGAAACCGACAAGCGGGATCATGATTTCGAGCTGTACGGGTTTGCCGCCTCTCGCTTCCGCATTGAGCGCCGCTTCGAGAATGGCGCGTGCCTGCATCTCGTAGATTTCCGGATAAGTGACGCCGAGCCGGACGCCGCGATGGCCGAGCATGGGATTGGTTTCGTGCAGTGCGATAGCGCGTTGGCGCAGTTTCGCGGGATCGCCGCCGGCCGCACGTGCGACCTCGGCGATTTCCTCGTCCTTCTGCGGCAGGAATTCGTGCAAAGGCGGATCGAGCAACCGGATGGTGACCGGCAGCCCTTCCATCGCCTTGAATATCCCCTCGAAATCACTGCGCTGCATGGGCAAGAGCTTGGCAAGCGCGGCTTTGCGGTCTTCGACCGCATCGGCCAGGATCATCTGGCGTACGGCGATGATGCGATCGGCTTCGAAGAACATATGCTCGGTGCGGCACAGGCCGATGCCCTCGGCGCCGAAACGCCGCGCGGCCGCGGCGTCTGCCGGCGTGTCGGCATTGGCGCGGACCTTCAGTGTACGGATCGAATCGGCCCAGCCCATTAGGGTGGAGAAATCGCCCGTCAGTTCCGGCTCGCGCATCGGCACGCTGCCCTTGAAAACCTGCCCGCTGGCACCGTCGATGGTGATGATCTCGCCGCGCTTGAGCACGATTGCACCGCACGACATCGTGCCTTTCGCGACGTCGATCTTGATCGTGCCCGCGCCGGACACGCAGGGCCGGCCCATGCCGCGTGCGACCACGGCCGCGTGGCTCGTCATGCCGCCCCTTGCGGTCAGAATACCTTTGGCCGCGTGCATGCCGTGAATGTCTTCCGGACTCGTCTCGGTGCGAACGAGGATCACGTCGCGATTGTCGGCGGCGAGTTTCTCGGCTTCATCCGCCGTGAACGCAATCTCGCCGGTTGCGGCGCCGGGCGACGCCGCAAGCCCGGTCGCGATGCATTGCTTGGGTGCATTGGGATCCAGTGTGGGATGGAGAATCTGGTCGAGCGCGGACGGATCGACGCGACCCACCGCAACGCGTTTGTCGATCAGCCCCTCGCCCACCATGTCGACCGCAATCTTGAGCGCCGCTTCCGCCGTGCGCTTGCCGGATCGGGTCTGGAGCATGAACAGTTTGCCGTCCTGCACCGTGAATTCGACGTCCTGCATGTCGCGGTAATGGGCTTCCAGACTCTGCGTGATGCGATGAAGCTCGGCGAATGCGGCCGGCATCGCTTCCTCCATGGAAGGCTTCTTGCCGCCGCTGCGTTCGCGCACGATTTTCGAAATCGGCTGTGGCGTGCGGATTCCAGCGACGACATCTTCGCCTTGCGCATTCACCAGGAATTCGCCGTAGAGCAGCCGCTCGCCCGTCGCGGGATCGCGGGTGAACGCCACTCCGGTTGCGCTCGTGTCACCGCGATTGCCGAATACCATCGCCTGCACATTGACCGCCGTTCCCCAATCTTCGGGAATATTGTGCAGCTTGCGATAGGTTTTCGCCCGCTGGCTCTGCCACGAGCCGAACACTGCGCCGATCGCGCCCCAGAGTTGTTCATGCACGTCGTCGGGAAAGGCGCGGCCAAGTTCCTTCCTCACTTGTTCCTTGAACAGCGCGGCGATGCGCTTAAGGTCGTCGACATCCAGATCGGTGTCGAGCTCGATTCCCTTGCTCTCCTTCTCGGTCTCGATGATCTCCTCGAACAGCCCGTGCTCCACACCCAGCACGACATTGGCGTACATCTGGATGAAACGGCGATAGGAATCATAGGCGAAGCGGGAATTTCCAGAGAGTTTCGCGAGCGCTTCGACAGTGACCGGGTTCAGTCCGAGATTGAGCACCGTGTCCATCATGCCCGGCATTGATACGCGCGCACCCGAGCGCACGGAAACGAGGAGTGGTTTCTCCCCGTCGCCCAGCGTCCCATCGGCTAGTTCGCCCACCTGCGCCAGAGCGGCTTCGACGGCCGGCTTCAGGTCGGCGGGGTAGGATTCCTTATTGGCGTAATACTGAGTGCAAAGCGCGGTGGTGATGGTGAAACCCGGCGGCACGGGCAAGCCCAAATTGCTCATCTCGGCCAGGTTCGCACCCTTGCCGCCCAGCAGATTCTTCATCTCCGCGCGGCCTTCCGCGGAGCCGTTGCCGAAGCTGTAGACCCATTGTGTCATGCGAAATTCCTGTCCGAACCGCTCTGCGGGATGCCCAGAGTAACCTTCCCGACCGGGCAGTGGGAAATGTCAAAGGGGCGCAGGCGGGGCGCCATTCCGTTCGTCAGAGGCTGACTCACGCTCGGTTTGCTGGTACTATTTTTCCACAACCACTCAGCAGAGAACGCCATGACATTGCGGAAGTTCATCATCGAACGCGACATTCCGGCCGTGGGCTCATTCGAGCGGGAGCAGTTACGCGGAGCCGCGGCCAAATCCAATGAAGTCCTGAAGGCGCTGGGGCCGGATATCCAGTGGCAGGAAAGCTATGTCGCAGCGGACAAGACCTTTTGCGTCTATCTCGCGAAGGACGAAGCGATCATCCACAAGCACTCCGAGATGAGCGGCTTTCCCGCCAGCAAGATCACCGAAGTGCGCAAGATGATCGATCCCACGACCGAGCGCGACGGCTAGCCCTCGATCTTCGAGAAATCCGCGACCAGATGCAGCGTCGCGCGCAGGCGCGACAGCAAGAGCAGACGGTTGTGCCGCAATTCCGGTTCCGGCGCGTTGACAATGACCCTGTCGAAGAACGCATCGACTGGCGGCCTCAACTTCGCCATCACGCTCATGGCCTCCACGAAACGTTCGGCATTTATCTCTTTTGCGATCTGCGGCTCGGCCTTTGCCAGCGCATCGGCCAGCGATTTTTCCTCTGATGCAGCCAGCAGCTTTACCTCCGCCTCACCGTCATAGCTTGCTTTGTCCTTTTTCTCTTCAGCTTTCAACATGTTCGCTGCACGTCGATAGGCGACCAGCAAATTGGCGCCGTCTTCTGATTTGAGAAAGGATTGCAGCGCTTCGACGTGTGCGACAAGACGCACAAAATCGTCTTCATCACCAACACCAAACACCGCATCGATCAAATCGTGTCGCGTGCCTTTTTCTCGAAGCGCAACTTTTATGCGCTCGGAAAAGAACGGCAGGAGATCGGAATGGAACGAAAACCCTGGCGTATCGGGACCGAAGTTCTTTTGTCTCTTGGTCTTCGCAATCCAGTAGTCACCGCCGTCAGGATGTTCTCGTTCCGCATCCAGCAGCCAAAGCGGCGTCGCCAATGGGTGCTCCGAATTGAGCCGCAGAATCTCTTCGCTTCCCAAAACATCAAGGCCGCCGCTTAGCAAAGAAACGGCTTCGAATAATCCTTCTTCGCCAACAACCTCAGTGAGGCGATATGCGCCCAATGGACCTCTTGCCATGCAATCATACAAAACATGTAATCGAACCTGAAGTGCGACCATCTCGCAAATTGGCTTGAGAGGTACGCGCAATTTGTTCTCGCTAACAGTTCGAATTATCCCCAACGCGGCCCGACGAGCTGCAAATGGATCGCCAGATCCTGTGGGCCTTTCTCCAACATAAAAAAATCCGATTACCTGATAGAGTTTGTCCGCCAGCGCGACTGCGATGGAGACCATGTTCGCCGGCACCGCATCGCCGGGGCCTTGTGGTTTATAATGATCCCGGATCGCATCGGCGACTTCAGGGGCTTCGCCATCGTGGAGTGCGTAGTAGCGACCCATGACGCCTTGCAGCTCGGGGAATTCGCCGATCCACCCGTTCATATTGTGTGCCGAGTTTGGCGTGGAAGACGATGTTTTTGAGATCGTCGACCCGGCTTTCGAGCGTGCGTTTGCGGTCCTGGTCCCAGAAGAATTTTGCGTCCGACAGGCGGCTGCGCAGCACACGTTCGTTGCCGGTGACGATTTCCCTACCGCCGTCGCGCGCGATCATGTTGGCGACCACGGCGAATCGGTTGGCGAGTCCCTCCTTGCCGGACTTGCGCAACGCGAAATATTTCTGGTGCGTGCGCATGGAGGTTCGCAGGATTTCCGGCGGCAAATCCATGAAATCGTCTTCGATGCTCCCGATCAGCACGACGGGCCATTCGACGAGGCCCGCGACCTCGTCGAGCAATCCCTCGTCCTCGACCAGTTCGAGACCTAGCGCAAAGGCCTTCTGCTTCGCCTCGTGGAGAATGATGTCCTTGCGCTCGCCGGCATCGGGGATCACGTGCGCGTCGCGCAACTTCTTCTCGTAGTCCTCGAAACGGCGCACTTCGATCGCGCCATGCGACAGGAAGCGATGTCCCATTGTCGCGTTGCCACTTTTGACGTTGGCGAATTCGAACGGCACGACTTCGCCGTCGAAGGTCGCAACGATTCCGTGCAGCGGCCGCACCCAGCGCGTCGAGCCGGCCGTCCAGCGCATCGATTTCGGCCAGGGCAGTTTGGCCATCGCCTCGGGCACGATCTCGGCCAGCACGTCTGCGGTCGCGCGGCCTTCGCGTGCAATTACAGCGATATAGAATTCGCCTTTGGCATCGGATTGTTTGCTGCACTGCTCAAGTGTCACGCCGGCCGAACGCAGAAATCCTTCCAGCGCCTTCTCCGGCGCTCCGACGCGCGGTCCTTTGCGCTCTTCACGCGTGTCGGGCTGCTTAGCCGGCAGGCCGGCGATCGCGAGCGTGAGCCTTCTCGGACCCGAAAAGGATTTCGCGCCATCGAACATCAACCCGCGATCCGACAAGCCTCCGACCACAAGCCGCTCGAGATCCTTCGCGGCCGCCGCCTGCATGCGCGCGGGGATTTCCTCGGAAAACAATTCCAGCAGAAAATCGGGCATCTCAGTTCCGATCTTCCGCATGCGCCGGATAGCGCGGCGCGTATGCCCCCATGGGGCTTGCGAGCCAGGCTTCGCAGCACGCCTTCGCGAGCGTGCGTACGCGCGCAATATAGGCCGCGCGCTCCGTCACGCTGATCACGCCGCGGGCATCGAGCAGATTGAACGAATGGCTCGCCTTGATGCACTGGTCGTAGGCGGGTAGCGCCAGCTTATCTGCGATGAGCGCCTGGCATTCCTTTTCTGCGTCTTCGAAATGGCGGAACAGGATTGTGGTATCCGCATATTCGAAATTGAACGCGGAGAATTCGCGCTCGGCCTGATGAAACACTTCGCCGTAACGGAAGCGCTCGTTAAACGCGAGATCGTAAACGAATTCGACATTCTGCACATACATCGCGAGCCGTTCGAGGCCATAGGTGATCTCGCCCGAAACCGGATCGCAATCGATGCCGCCGACCTGCTGGAAATAAGTGAACTGGGAAATCTCCATCCCGTCGCACCACACTTCCCATCCGAGGCCCCACGCACCCAAGGTCGGGCTTTCCCAATCGTCTTCGACGAAGCGGATATCGTGCAGCCCGGGATCGATGCCGATCGCATCCAGGCTCTTCAGGTACATGTCCTGGATGTCGTCCGGCGCAGGCTTCAGGATCGCCTGGAACTGGTAATAGTGCTGCAGCCGGTTCGGGTTCTCGCCATAGCGGCCGTCCTTGGGCCGGCGCGACGGCTGCACATAGGCCGCGCGCCACGGCCTGGGTCCAAGCGCGCGCAAGGTGGTCGCCGGGTGAAACGTGCCTGCACCCATCTCGACATCGTAGGGCTGCAAAATCAAACAGCCCCGCGCCGCCCAATAATTTTGCAGCGTCAGAATGAGGTCCTGGAATGTGCGGGCCTTGGGCACGATTCGGGCGTCCGTTTGCGGCGGGCCGGGACCCTACAGGCGAGGTTTGGCTAGGGCAAGCGAACGGCCCTCGCGCAAAATCGCGTCGGCTTCTCGCGTGTAGCGGCCGTCCGTTTCGTGCAGCACCAGACCCGGAAGGAGAGCCGGCGGAGCGCGCGATCCCTTGGTTGCCTGCAGGACAACGCGCTTGGCGGGTTCGCCGGCACGCGGCCACAGCGGAAAGATTGCAACACCGCGTTCCGGCAATGCGGTCAGCGCGTCGGCGAGACGATCGGCGCGAACAATTGCGGTGAACGTGCCGCCGGAAGCAACGCGCTTCAATCCGACCGCGAACCAATCGCCGAGGCGTCCGTCATCGCGCAACGCGAGTTCGCGCGCGGCGTCCGGCGAGGTTTCGCCTTCGGCGCCGTGAAAAGGAGGATTCGAAAACACATGTGCGAAGCTGCGGCGCAACGCATCCGGCGGCAAAAGCGCATTGCCGGCGACAAACCGCACGCGCGCATCCACATTGTTCGTGCGCGCATTCGCGTTCGCGATTTCCGTCAACGCGGGATCGATTTCGATGCCCGCGACGGAACAATCCACAACGCGCGCGGCGAGGCACAAGCTCACGGCACCCGACCCGGAACCGAGTTCCAACACCTCATCACCCGAGGATGCGGGAACCGCGGCCGCAAGCATCACGGCGTCGAGGCCGGAACGGAATCCGCGCACCGGCTGACGCACCATCACGCGTCCGTTCAGAAATTTGTCGTCCGTCGATTCGCTCACGCGGGCGGCGTATCGTCGGGAAGCCCGTCCCGCAGCAGCCGCTCCGCGCGCGAGAAATCGTCATCGGCCACCATCAGGCGGCGCGGCAAAATGCCCAGACTGCCGTCCATCACGCTCATGTGTCCGTCAAACACCACGGCCTCTATGCCCGCATCGGCCAGTAGCACCTGCGCGAAATTCAGCAGCACCGCATTGTTCGTTTTCAGGACATCGCGCATTGCTTTTCCTGCAACACCGGGTTGCCTTCGGCCCCGCCCGCGACGGGTCAGCTTGACCCGCCTTCAGGGGCGTTCCTAATGTCGCAGGGACCGGGTACAACCGGCAAGGCAGCACGAGAACCCTCGAGTATGATTGTAGCCGAGGCAACTAAGATCGCACCGGAAACGTCGCCCATCGACCGGCTTCATATGCTGGTCGCGGCGGACATGGAGGCTGTGGACCGGCTGATCCACGAGCGGATGGGAAGCGCCGTCACGCTGATTCCCGATCTGGCGCGCCATCTGGTCGATTCCGGCGGCAAGCGGCTCAGGCCGCTCCTCACCCTCGCCGCGGCCCATTTGTGCGGCTATCGGGGCATCGAACATGTGAAGCTCGGGGCCGCGATCGAATTCATCCACACCGCCACGCTGCTGCATGACGACGTGGTCGATGCAAGCGCGCTCCGTCGTGGCAAGAACACCGCCAACATGGTGTGGGGCAACAAGCCCAGCATCCTCGTCGGCGATTTCCTGTTCAGCCGTGCGTTCCAGCTGATGGTCGACGCGGGCAGCATGCGCGTGCTCGACATTCTCGCCGCTGCATCGGCGGTCATCGCCGAAGGCGAAGTGATGCAGCTCAAATCGGCGAACAACCTCGCCACGACGAAAGCCGATTATCTGCAGGTCGTGAGCGCGAAGACCGC
>JBEKDC010000155.1:0-8039 GCA_050014535.1 Rhizomicrobium sp. | reverse complement strand
TGGCTGCGATCGCGCTCTTCGGCGACGCTGGCGGCTGCAGCGGGCTGCGAGAAGCTCGGCCAGCCGCAGCCGGCGTCGAATTTGGCATCGGATTCGAACAATATCTCCCCGCAGCAGATGCAGCGGTAGGTTCCCGGCGCGGTCGTCTTGTCGTATTCGCCCGTAAACGGCCTTTCGGTCGCCTTCTGGCGGGTCACGGCAAATTGCGTCGGTGTCAACTGCTTGCGCCACTCTTCGTCGCTCTTCTCGATCTTGTCGGTCACTTTCGTCTCCGTGGGGGCGGAATAGCAGCCTTTCTCCTATCACAATCTCGAATTCGGGCCAACGCGCGGCACCAGCGACGAAGCTTATGGTGACGATACCTTCTCCCAGTATCGCCGTTCGACGCCTATCGAATAACGGTCGCTTGACGAATTTCTGGCGAATGCACGCCGCTACGTACATCTACTGACAACAACGCGACAATGTCTTCACGAGTTATGCATCGCATGCGCGCCAATACTTATCCGGCATCGCAGAAAGCCCTTCCGCGACTTTCGCGCAGCAATCGAGGCATCCATGCATTTCGACGAACAGCCCGACTCCTCGCAGGAGACCAACTTCGTCCGCCTCGCCAAGGTTCGCGTTGACGAGCTCATCGTAAAATCCGGTGCATTGCAGCAGGCCATTCTCAACAGTTCCAATTTCTCGGTCATCGCAACGGACGAAAAAGGGATCGTCCAGCTCTTCAACGCCGGCGCCGAACTGATGCTGGGCTACGCAGCCTCCGAGGTCGTAGACCGGATCACGCCTGCCGACATTTCCGATCCGCTGGAGTTGAGCGCGCGCGCCGCCGCGCTGAGCAAGGATCAAGCATCGACGATCTCGCCGGGATTTGAGGCCCTGGTCTTCAAGGCGGCCCGCGGAATCGAGGACATCTATGAACTCACCTATATCCGCAAGGATGGGAGCCGATTTCCAGCCATCGTGTCGGTCACCGCGCTCCGCACCGATCAAGGGCCGATCATCGGATATCTGCTCATTGCCACAGACAACACCGCCCGCAAGGAAGCGGAGGTCAAGCGCCTTTGGGCGGAGGAAAGCTTTCAGCTGATGGTCGAAAGCGTGACCGACTGCGCGATTATCATGCTCGACGAAGAAGGTCGCGTAAAAAGCTGGAATGTGGGCGCCCAGCGCATCAAGGGGTTCGAAGCAGCGGAGATCATCGGACAGCCGGTCTCGCGCTTCTCGACGCAGGAAGACATCGATGCGCACGAGCCCGAACGAGCGCTGCGCGAAGCTGCGAGCACTGGCCGGTTCGAAGATGAAGGCTGGCGCGTGCGGAAGGACGGGAAGCGATTCTGGTCCAACGTCGTTATCACCTCGATACGGGATTCCAGCGGTTTGTTGCGTGGTTACGCCAAACTGGCGCGGGATATGACCGAGCGCCGCCGCGTCGAGGAGAAATTAAACGAAGCCAGGACGAACGCCGAGGCGGCCAATCTGGCCAAATCGGATTTCCTTTCCAGCATGAGCCACGAGTTGCGCACGCCCCTCAACGCCATTCTGGGCTTCGCGCAATTGATGGCGTCCGATATCCCACCACCGACCGCCAATCAGAAGGCCAGCATCGATCAGATTCTTCAGGCGGGCTGGTATCTGCTCACGTTGATCAACGAAGTGCTGGATCTGTCGCTGATCGAATCGGGAAAACTGACGCTGTCGCCGGAACCCGTGTCGATCGGCGAGATTCTGTCGGATTGTCACGCGATGATGGAGCCGCTCGCCCAGAAGCGGGGCATCGACATGAAATTTCCCGCTTTCGGGAAACCCTGCTTCGTGATGGCGGACAGAACGCGGCTGCGACAGGTGTTCGTCAACCTCCTCTCCAACGCCATCAAGTACAATCGTTCGAACGGCACGATCGTCGTCGAATGCTCCGCGCGCGACGACGGACAAATCCGCACAATCGTGACAGACACGGGAATGGGGCTGACACCGGCAAAACTGGCGCAACTATATCAACCGTTCAACCGCCTGGGGCAGGAGGTGGGCGTCGAACAGGGAACAGGCATAGGCCTTGTCGTCACCAAGCGTCTCGTTGAAGCGATGTTCGGAAACGTCGGCGTGGAAAGCGAAGTCGGCGCTGGGACAAAATTCTGGGTCGACTTCAAGGAAGCCATGTCCGAGCAAGCAAATCTTGCAAATGCGGCATCGGCAGATTCGTTGGGAGTTTGCGCGGACAATGCGATCCCGTTGCGAACGGTTCTCTATGTAGAGGATAACCCGGCCAATTTGAAACTCGTCGAGATGCTGTTGGCGCGTCGGGGCGATCTGCGGCTTCTGTGCGCCGCGACGGGCGATCTCGGCATCGAATTGGCGCGCGCGCATCGGCCGGATGTCATCCTCATGGATATCAACTTGCCAGGCACCAACGGCGTCAAAGCCCTGGCCGTGTTGCGCAGGGAGGCGCCGACGGCGCAGATCCCCATCATTGCACTGAGTGCAAATGCCAACCCTCGGGACATCGAGCGCGGCATTGCGGCAGGGTTCTTCAGGTATCTCACCAAACCGATCAAGGTTGGCGAATTGCTGGACACATTGGACCTTGCGCTGGCGTCCAATGCACAACAATCGGCGCCAAAGGCGGCATGATCCCATGGCAGACCTATCGACAATTCGCGCCGGAAAAATCCTGATCGTCGACGATCAGCAGGCCAATGTTCAGGTTTTGCGAACCATGCTGCAACGCGCGGGTTATCTCAACGTCAAGTGGACCATGGATCCCAGCGCCGTCTGCGGTCTTCATCTCGAGAACGGCTTCGACCTCATTCTTCTCGATCTCCTGATGCCCGCAATGGACGGCTTCCAGGTCATGGATGCGTTGCGTCGAACGGATAGGGCGCTGCCATCCGTCCTCGTGATCACGGCACAACCAAGCCACAAGCTTCGCGCGATGCAGGCGGGCGCGAACGATTTCATCAGCAAGCCCTTCGACCATGCGGAAGTTCTGACCCGCATCCACTACATGCTGGAAGTCCGCCGACTTCAGCAGGAAACCCGCAATCACAGCGCTCGGCTGGAGCAGACGGTGCTGGTCCGAACGGCCGAACTGCGCCGCAGTGAGGAGATGTTTCGCGAACTCGCGGCCAATATCCCCGAAGCGTTGTGGATTCGGGACGAGGAACGACAAACGATCGAGTATGCCAATCCGGCCTGGAAGAAATTGAGCGGAATCGATGCCGTAGCCGGCGATCCGCTCGAAAAAATCTTCAAGACGATCCATCACGACGACCTTCTGTGGCTCACACACGATCGTCGCAAGTCGCGCGATGGACACGCGGACAACGAGTATCGGGTCGTTCATGCCGACGAGAGCGAACGCTGGGTCCATGCGCGGTCCTTTCCGATCACCAATCCTGCCGGCAACAGTCCCTGGATCGTCGAGATCATCGAAGACATCACCCAGCGCCGCGAGGCGCAGCAGCAGCTCGTGCATCTCGCGCGACACGACGCGCTGACCAGTCTTGCCAATCGTACGTTGCTGTACGATTCGTTGCGCGATGCGCTCGTGCGCGCCGATGCGGAAAACCTTGTCGTTTCGGTCCTGCTGATCGACATCGACTATTTCAAGATCGTGAACGACTCGCTCGGACACGCTATGGGCGATGCATTGCTGTGCGAATTTGCGGCGCGGCTGGCCGGTTGCGTGCGTCCGGGAGACACGGTAGGCCGGCTTGGCGGGGACGAATTCGCCGTGGTCGTGCTTACGCCGGCCGACAATTTCAACGCCTCCAAAGTCGCCGCGCGGATCGGAAAGGCGCTGCAAAAGCCCGTCACGCTCGCCGGCCAGGACGTTCTCGTCACGACGAGCATCGGCGTCGCCAGCTATCCCGTCGATACGCGGGAGTTCGAGACGCTGCTTCACTATGCCGACACCGCTATGTACGAGGCGAAGCTGGCCGGACGCAAAACCTTCCGGTGCTACAACCCGGCCATGAAAGAGCGCGCGATGCGGAAATCGGATATCCAAAGCGCGCTGCGGCTCGCTCTCGATCGGGGCGAATTCGTTCTGCATTACCAGCCGAAAATGCGCGTCGATGGTGGGCAATTGTCGAGCGTCGAGGCGCTGTTGCGCTGGAATCGTCCGGGCTACGGGCTCGTGGCGCCGGCAGACTTTGTGCCCGCGCTCGAAGAAATGGGGCTGATCGTGCCGGTGGGAACCTGGATCGTGGAAACGGCCTGTCGCCAGATCCGCAAATGGCAGAAAGCAGGGCTCGGCGACATCCGCATCGCCGTCAACGTTTCGCCGAGGCAGGTGCGCGAGGAATTGTTCATCGCGCATGTTGCCGAGGCCGTTCGTAACAATCGCATCGATCCCGCTTTGCTGGAATTCGAAATCACCGAAACGACATTGATGGCCCCGGGCGAATCGACGGACATCGCGCTGCGCAGCCTGAAGGCGCTGGGAATCACGATCTCGATCGACGATTTCGGTACGGGTTATTCCAATCTGGCCTATCTCAAGCGCTTCCAGGTCGACGCGCTGAAGATCGACATGGGCTTCATCCACGACATTACGACCAACGCGGATTCGGCGACGATCGCTGTCGCCATCATCAACATGGCGCACAATCTGCGATTGAAGGTGATTGCCGAAGGCGTCGAGACGCAGGAACAACTGGAATTTCTGCGGGAGCACGGCTGCGACGAAGCGCAGGGATTCTTCTTTTCGAAGGCGCTCCCGGAAGAGGAACTGTCGCAGCGCTACCGCCAAGCAATCGGCATCGAGGCGGAGCAAGACGCGGTCCTTTTCGCCCGAACGGAGGCAGGTCATGCATAGCGCGCTGGAAGCCGTACCGCAGATCCCGCCGCCGCGCGCTCGGCAGGAACGGCCGCCGCGGCATCGGACATATCTGAACGGCAAGCTGGTCTATGGCGAGGGCATTTTCGCACCGGACGGCGCCTTCAGCCTCGATTGCGCGATTCGCGACATGTCGGAGGAGGGCGCGAAGGTCACGCTCAACAAGCGCCAACCCTTGCCAGCCGACCTCTTCCTCATCGTGGTTAAATATTGCGTCGCTTACCGCGCCAAAGTGATGTGGATGGAGTTTCCCGCACGCGGCCTGAAGTTTTCCGACTCCTATCCGCTGAGCGAGGCGCTGCCTGAAGACCTGAAGTTTCTGCGCCGCCTATGGGGCGAACTCTATGTCCGATATGGCGGCGTGGAGAATTAGGCCTCCCAAAACGTTCAGGCAACGAGATGCAGCGAACTGTTTTTTTCCGTGCCGACCGCAAACGGAACACTGAAACCGAATCCCGTGCCGACCGGAAGGTCTTCGACATACCAGATGCGACCGCCATTTGCCTCCGCCAAAGTCTGGCAGATCATGAGCCCAAGCCCCATACCGCTGCCTTTCGTCGTGACGAAAGGCTGAAACAGCCGATCCAGGACGTCCTTCGGCAGCCCGGGGCCCGTATCCTGGACAGTCACCTTCGCAAAACCCGGTTCTCCCAGACAAGCCGTGACGGTGAGCTTGCATTCCTTCGTATCCGACATCGCTTCCATGCTGTTGCGTGCGAGATTGACAAGGATCTGTTGAATTTGAATCTTGTCGATCAAGACATCGGGAATCTTGGGATCGATATTCATCTCCACTTCGATCTTCGCGTCGGCTGCGCCGAACAGGACGACGGACAGGGACTCTTTGACCACGTTTCCCAGATTTTGCGGTGTCCGGCGCGATTCGCGCTTTTCGACGATATTTCGCAAATTCTTGATGATATCGCCGGCGCGATGCGTCTGCTCCTGTGCGCTCGCAATCATTTCCTGTGCGCGGCCGGCAACCTTTTGATCGATTGCGCTCGTATCCAGGGTCCGTTTCGCGGCATTCATGTAGTTGGCGATCGCCGCGAGCGGCTGATTGAGTTCATGCGCAATTGCGGCCGTCATCTGTCCCATCGCGTTGAGCCGCGAGACATGAAGCAACTCTGTTTGCAGCTCGTGCAGCCGCTTTTCGTGGCTCTCGCGTTCGGACAGCAGCTCGTCTTTCTCGTCGATGGCCAACCGCATATTTTCCATGGCTGACTGCATGGCTGCCGTCCGCTCGGAGGTCGTCACCGCTTCGGCGACGATATTTGCGAAACCGGTCAGGAAGACGATATCGTTCTGATCGAACAGGCGCTTCTCGGCGCAGTCGACTTCCAGCACGCCCCAGGGCCCGGCATTGCCTTTGATCAGGACGTCCGCCGTGGAAACGATTCCGTGTTCGGCGTAAAACGCCGGCAACGCGAAGCTCTTGTTGATCGAAACGTCTTCGAGGATCACCGGTTCGCCTGTCACATAGGCCCGGCCTTGAGTCGACGACTCATCGGCAGGCGAAACCACATAGCCCACGATTTCTGCGTGCCAGCCGCATCCTGCAACGACGAGAAGGTCGTTTTCCATGGCGCGATAGCGGCAGATTTTTGCGAACGGAACGTCGAGGCTCGATGCGCAGGCGCGAGCCGCTTCTGTGAGGATCTTTTCAAGATCGCTCTCCCGGAACGCGAATGTGCCGAATTCCGCCAACGCGCCTTGCTGGCGGCGCAGCCTTTCAACTGTCGAATTTTGAGTCATGTTCCGGCGCCTTTACCGAGACTGCGTTCCGCGCCAAAGGACTGCGCAAAAAGGAAAACGCACGCGCGCGCCCACATCCCGGACACTGGTCAGAATGCGCCAAAGAACGCCGAATATCTGTATTGGATTGACCATTTTGTCCTTTTATCGACGCCAGGGGAAAGTACAAAGGGTTCCTCCGAGAACACAATCATAACCTGAGACCATGAAGGCGATTCCGGTTATTTGCATACGATTTGCCGGATGGGAAGTTAGGGCTCGCACGAATGTCGTGTATTCGCAGCAACTTAACGGCTCTTGCGATGATGTAGGTAGTATTGCTTATGAAATTTCATCAATAACGTGTGTAAGATTTAGGCGTGTTGAACTGGCGGGAGATTTTATGTTCTCGACCGAGGGCCGTTTCGTACACATTATCGATGACGATGCAGCCGTGCGGGATTCCACACGGGCCTTGCTGACATCCTGGCGCATCGCCGTGCGAACCTACGCCTCCGGACGCGAATTTCTGCAGAAGCTCACTCCGGCGACCTTCGGCTGCATCATTCTCGACCTGCACATGCCGGACATCTCGGGTTTTCAATTGCTCGATATTCTGCGGGAACGCGGTTGTCTCATCCCCGTCATTCTGTTCACCGGCCGCGTCGATCCCGCCACGGAAAAAATCGCGATGCTGTCCGGCGCAGTGGCCGTCCTCGCCAAGCCCGTTTCCGAGGATGAGTTGCTCGGTCTGGTTCGCCGCCTTCTCGCTCCCGACACCGCGATCGGACCGCCGGCGTTCACGCCGGCACAACACACGCCGCGCGCGGCATAGCGATTGCCATTGATCTGTCGCGCCGAATTCAAGCCGGCCCGCCGGATAAGGCCCCTGTACGCCAATTGCCCGCGAGCGCAGCCTCGTCTAGAAGCGCCCCATGAGCCACCGCTTCTGCATCGCCCCCATGATGGACTGGACGGACCGGCACTGCCGCGTGCTGCACCGGCTTCTGTCGACACGGGCGCGGCTCTACACCGAGATGGTGACGGCCGAGGCAGTCATTCGCGGCAACCGCATGCGGCTTCTGGGATTCGATCCGTCCGAGCATCCCGTGGCGCTGCAATTGGGCGGCGCGGAGCCGGCGCGCCTGGCCGAAGCCGCGCGCATCGGCGCGGATTTCGGCTATGACGAAATCAATCTCAATGTCGGCTGTCCGTCGGATCGCGTGCAATCGGGACGCTTCGGCGCCTGCCTCATGCGCGAACCCGCGCTGGTAGCTGATTGCGTCGCCGCGATGCGGGCAGCCGTATCCGTTCCCGTCACCGTCAAATGCCGGCTCGGCGTGGACGACCAGGATCCCGAAGCGAGCTTGCGCACTCTCATCGATGCCTGCGCAAAGGCAGGCGTTACGATCTTCGCCGTCCATGCGCGCAAGGCGTGGCTCGAAGGCCTGTCGCCGAAGGA
>JBEKDC010000154.1:0-8091 GCA_050014535.1 Rhizomicrobium sp. | reverse complement strand
CCCGCCGATCTGGCCGACCGCACCGAGGCGCAACTCGTGGCGCGCATGTGCGGCGATCTGGGCATGGCGAGGCGGTCGGGCGCGATCGTGTTCGGCTTCGACAATGTCGCCCGCGCCCTGGACGGCAAGCCGCCGCCGGCGGTGCTGGTGGAGGCCGCGGACGGCGCGGCTGACGGACGGCGAAAGCTTGCGGGAACTGCAGCCGCAAGAGGTCTCAAACCGGTGCTGGTGGATGTGCTCACCAATGCCGAATTGAGCTTGGCCCTCGGGCGGGAGAATGTGATACATGCAGCCCTCAAACCGGGGAAGCTGGCCGAACGGCTGGTTTTTCAGGCGGGGCGGCTTGAAGGCTTCCGGCCCACAAAGCGGCCGCTGACATCGGCAGGTTCGACCCCTGCTCCGGATAAAGGACTCGAATGAGCGAGACGAACGACAGCTCCGCGCGGGGCGCGGGAAAGACCCTGTCGCTGAAAAAGACGGAGACCTCGACCGTCAAACAGAGCTTCAGTCATGGCCGCACCAAAGCGGTCGTGGTGGAGAAGAAGCGTGTGCGCGTGGGCGGCCCCACCGCCGCGCCGTCTGCACCCGAAAAGACGAAGCCGAGCGAAACGAAAACCGCCGCGCCCGTCGCTGCGCCCACGGTCGCTCCATCCCGCGACGCTCATGCGCGCGCCGGTGTCGTTCTGCGGCAATTGACCGATGAAGAAAAGGACGCGCGCAGCCGCGCGCTTGCCGACGCCAGAGTCGCCGAAGACGAAGCACGCAAACGCGCCGACGAAGAAGCCAGGCGCCACGCGACCGACGAGGCGCGGCTGGCGCGCGAGCGCGCCGCCGCGGAAAAGCGCAAGGCCGAAGAAGACGCACGCAAGATTGCCGACGAACTGGCTCGCCGTCACGCCGAGGAAGAAGCAGCTCGCAGACTCGAAAAGAAGGAAGAGTCTCCGGTCAAGAAGCCGGAGATCGTCGTCGAGGCGCCGCGCCGCCGCCCTCAAATCGAAGAGGACGAAGAGGCAAGTGCCGCCAAGAAGGCCGGCAAACCCGTTCCCAAGGCCCCCGTCGTCCGCAAGACGCCCGACGCGCGCCGCAGAGGCAAGCTCACCGTTACCAAGGCGTTGTCCGACGACGACGAGCGTACGCGCTCCGTTGCCGCCTATCGCCGCCATCTCCAGCGCGTCAATCGCGCCGGCCAGCAACAGGCGCCCGCGCCGGCAGGTCCGCGCGACATCACGCTTCCGGAAACGATCACCGTTTCCGAACTCGCCAATCGCATGGCGCGTCGTGCCGTCGATGTCATCAAGGTGCTGATGAAGAACGGCATGATGGTGCAGATCAACGACGTGATCGACGCCGACACTGCCGAACTTGTGGCGACCGAATACGGTCACACCGTCAAACGCGTCGCCGAATCCGACGTGCTTGAGGGCCTGAAGGGCAGCGAAGACGAAGCAGCCAATCTGCAGTCGCGTCCGCCTGTCGTGACGGTCATGGGCCACGTCGATCACGGCAAGACCTCGCTGCTCGACGCGCTGCGCAAGACCGATGTCGTGTCCGGCGAAGCGGGTGGCATCACGCAGCATATCGGCGCCTATCAGGTGCAGCTGAAGACCGGCCAGAAGATCACCTTCCTCGACACTCCGGGTCACGCGGCGTTCACCGCCATGCGCGCACGCGGCGCGAAGGTCACCGATATCGTGGTGCTGGTGGTGGCTGCGGATGACGGCGTGATGCCGCAAACCGTCGAAGCGATCAGCCATGCGAAAGCAGCAGGCGTTCCGATCATCGTCGCGATCAACAAGATCGACAAAGCCGACGCCAATTCGATGCGCGTCAAGACGGAGCTGCTGCAACACGAAATCCAGGTCGAGGATCTGGGCGGCGAAACGCTCGCCATTGAGGTTTCAGCCACCAAGGGCACCAATCTCGACAAGCTCGAAGAAGCGATCCTGTTGCAGGCCGAAGTGCTCGATCTCAAGGCAAACGCGGATCGTTCGGCCGAAGGCGCCGTCATCGAAGCCAAGCTCGACAAGGGCCGCGGACCCGTGGCCACGGTTCTCGTGCAGCGCGGTACGCTCAAGGTGGGCGATATCCTGGTCGCCGGATCGGAGTTCGGCCGGGTGCGCGTGCTCGTCAACGACCGCGGCGAAACGATCGAATCGGCAAGCCCTGCCATGCCCGTCGAAGTGCTGGGATTGTCCGGCGCGCCGGAAGCGGGCGACGAATTCACCGTGGTCGAGTCCGAGAGTCGCGCGCGCGAGGTCACGGAATATCGTGCCCGCAAGCGCCGCGAATTGCGCCAGGCGAACAGTTCGCGCCAGACGCTCGACCAGCTTCTGAAGAACCAGAAGGACGGCGAGAAGCGCCTGCTTCCGCTCGTCATCAAGGGCGACGTTCAGGGCTCGGTCGAAGCGATCAACGGCGCGCTTACCAAGCTCGGCACAGACGAAGTCGGCGTGCAGGTTCTGCAAAGCGGCGTCGGCGGCATCACGGAATCCGACGTGATCCTCGCTCAGGCGAGCGGGGCCGCCATCATCGGCTTCAACGTTCGCGCGAACAACCAGGCACGCGAACGCGCGCGGCGCGATGGCGTCGAAATCCGCTACTACAACATCATCTACAACCTCGTGGATGATGTGAAAGCGGCTCTTTCGGGTCTACTTGCGCCGGAAATGCGGGAAAAATTCCTCGGCAACGCGGAAGTCCTCGAAGTGTTCGCGATTTCCAAGGTTGGCAAGGTTGCGGGCTGCCGCGTCACGGAAGGCGTGGTGCGGCGCGGGGCCAAGGTGCGGCTCATTCGCGACAACGTCGTCATTCACGAAGGCGAGCTTTCGACGCTCAAACGCTTCAAGGACGAAGCGCGCGAGGTTCTTGCCGGCCAGGAATGCGGCATGTCTTTCGCCAATTATCAGGACCTCCAGAAGGGCGATGTGATCGAGTGCTACGAGGTCGAGACGGTCAAGCGCGCGCTGTAACACGCGAACGATCGACCGCGTCGGGTGATCGCGCACCCTCGGGAATCGTTTCTGGAAATGCCCAATACTCCCAACTTCGGTCGTTCGAACCAGCCTGCGCTGCTGCAGGAATATCTGCGCGGCGCGGATGCGGCTATGCGCGCCGGCGATCAGGCGCGCGCCATGCAGTTCGGCGAGGAAGCGATACGGCGGGGCATCGAGCATCCCAATCTGCTCGTGCTCGCCGCCTACCGGGCGCTCGATCGCGGCGCGGCCGATGAAGCGCTGGCGATGCTGACGCGCGCACGCGAGCTGGCGCCGCGCAACGTCGACGTGCTGAATGCGCTGGGATTGTCGCTTGCAAGGCTCAATCGCCAGCGCGAAGCGCTCGGCGTCTATGACGCTGCTCTGCGACAGTCTCCCGCCACAGCGATGCTTCATTACAACAAAGCCTGTGCGCTCGAGGATTTGAACGAGCTCAGCCGCGCGCGGAACGAGTTCGAACGGACCTTGGAGCTTCAACCCGCACACGCCGAATCGCTGGCGCATCTCGCGAGCATTGCCGCCTTGCGCGGCGACGTGGACGCGGCGCGCGAATGTGCCACCCGCGCACTACGCTTCAATCCCAGCTTAGTGGCGGCCGCGCTTGCGCTGGTCATGGCCGATGTCGAGGAAAAGAAATTCGATGCGGCGCTCGCCCGCCTGGCGCCGGTGCTGCGCGCAGCCAATGCGAGTGGTCTCAATCGTTCGATCGCGCAAGGCCTGGCAGGAGATGCACTCGACGGTCTGGGTCGAACATCGGATGCATTCGCCGCCTATACGGCCTCGAACGCGGCGATGCGCGAATTGGTCAAGCCCATCTACGAGAAGCCCGGCGCCGAGCCGGCGCATGCGAGAGTGGCAAGGCTTACGGCGTATTTCCAGGCTGCTGATCCCGCGATGTGGCAAGCAGGAAATGAACCCGCGATCGCGAGTCCCGTAGAAACCCATGTGTTTCTCGTCGGTTTTCCGCGGTCGGGCACGACACTGCTCGAGCAGGTTCTTGCGAGCCATCCCGATATCGAGTCGATGGAAGAGCGCGACTGCCTGCTCGAGGGAATAGCGGAATTCATCGTGCCCGACGATGGCCTCGCGCGGCTTGCGGCGGCGGACGGGGCCGACCTCGCACGCCTTCGCAAAAGCTATTGGGCGCGTGCCGCCGAAGCCGGTTCTACGCCGCATCGCGCCGTGTTCGTCGACAAGATGCCGTTGAACGCGATTCTCCTGTGTCTCGTCGCAAAATTGTTTCCGCAGGCCAGGATATTGTTCGCGCTGCGCGATCCGCGCGATTGCGTCCTCAGCTGTTTCCGTCGCCGCTTCGGCATGAATCCGCAGATGTACGAGCTGCTCACGCTGGAAGGCGCGAGCCAATACTACGATGCGGTCATGCAACTTTGCGAAATCTATCGTGACAAGCTTGCGCTCGACATCCTCGACCTGCGCTACGAAGACTTGGTCGCGGACTTCGAGAGCGAGACGCGCCGCGTTTGCGAATTCCTGGGCGTCGAATGGCGCGAGGATATGAAGGCGTTTGCGGAAAAGACCCGCGCGCGCGATGTCATTACACCGAGCGCGGCTCAAGTTGCGCGAGGTCTTTTTTCGACCGGCGCCGGGCAATGGCGGCGCTATCGCCGCGAGCTTGAGCCCGTCCTGCCGAGACTCGCGCCCTGGGTCGCGCGCTTCGGCTATGCGAAAGACGAGGAGTAACATCATGCCGCGTCGTTCATCGACCGCCCCCCGCATACAGGGACCGTCGCAGCGCCAATTGCGTGTCGGCGAATTGTTGCGTCATGCACTGTCCGAGATTCTCATTCGCGGCGATGTCCTCGATCCCGATCTCGACGGGATTTCGGTGACGGTGACGCAGGTGAAGCCGTCACCCGACATGCGCCATGCGACCGTCTTTTGCGAGCCGTTGGGCGGCGTGCATGGCCCGAGGGTGGTTGCGGCTCTCAATCGTCACAAGGGATTTCTGCGCGGTCAAATGGGCAAGATGATCACGCTGCGTTTCACGCCGGAACTGCGCTTCGTCGAAGACGTCTCGTTCGCGGAAGCCAAGCGGATCGACGAGCTGCTCAGATCGGAACGTGTCAGGCGCGATCTTGAGGCGTCGCAAAAGGATGAGGACGGCGATGGGCCGTAAGCGAAAAGGCGCGGCCGTCCACGGCTGGGTCGTCGTCGACAAGCCGCGGGGGGTCACCTCGACCGATGTTGTCGGCCTCGTCAGGCGGGTTTTCGACGCGCAAAAGGCGGGGCATGCCGGCACACTCGACCCTATGGCGACAGGCGTTTTGGCGGTGGCCTTGGGCGAAGCGACCAAGACCGTCCCCTATGCCATGGACGCCGAGAAAACCTACCGGTTCACAGCCTGTTGGGGCGAAGGCCGCGACAGCGACGATGCCGAAGGCAAGGTCATCGCAACCTCGGATGTCCGACCCACGGGAGCGGAAATCGAGGCCGTTTTGCCTCGTTTTCTGGGTGAAATCTCCCAGGTGCCCCCCGTTTATTCGGCCATCAAGGTCCAAGGCGAGCGCGCCTATGATCTCGCCCGCGAGGGCGAAACGGTGGTTCTGGAGGCCCGTACGATCCAGATCCACGAAGTCAAGCTCCTGGACCAGCCCGACGACGACCATGCCACCTTCGAAATCGTATGCGGCAAAGGGGCTTACATCAGGGGGTGGGTGCGCGATGTGGCGCTTGCGCTTGGCACGGTCGGCCACGTTTCCGAGCTGCGTCGGCTTGCCGTGGGCGGCTTTTCGGTCGAGGACGCAATTTCGCTGGATAAGCTGAGGTCATTTATGCATAGTCCCGCCGCTTTTGAGCACTTGAGGCCTATTTCGACCGCGCTGGACGGCATCCCGGCGCTGGCCGTTACGGGTCCGGATGCGGTTCGCCTGCGAAGCGGCAATCCAATTCTAATGCGAGCGAATCTATTTGCCCGCATTACGGAAGAGGCCGGCGCACTCGACGATCTTCAAGGGCTTACGGTCTATCTCTCGACTGCGGGAGGCGAGCCTGTTGCGCTTGCCGAACTTGCGGAAGGCGAGTTGAGACCGTTCCGTGTTTTCAACTTTGGAACTGGATGACCGAATGACAATTACGCCTGAACGCAAGCAGACTGTTATTTCCGAATTCGCGACGAAGCCCGGTGATACGGGTTCGCCGGAAGTGCAGGTCGCTGTGCTCTCCGAGCGCATCACGAACCTGACCGATCACTTCAAGATGCATGGCAAGGATAACCATTCGCGCCGCGGCCTCATCAAGATGGTGTCGCAGCGTCGCCGGCTCCTCGACTACGTCAAGGCCTCGGATGAGAAGCGCTACGAAGCGTTGATCTCCCGGTTGGGTCTGAGGCGCTGAGCACGGCGATGCCGCCGGCCGGGTCCGGCCAGCTTTCGCGTGGCTGCGTTCGCAAATTGTCCGGTTCGAATCACATTCGCGCGGGTGTGCGTTTGCACGCCTGCGCGCCAACACATTCCCTGGGATGGCTCAGGGAAGACGGCCATCGGCGCAAAGACGCCACGGCCAAAAAGTGACCTGCCGCAATCCGGTGGCAGGAAAGAAGGAATGCAAGAATGTTCAATATCATCCGTGAGGAATTCGACTGGGGCGGACGCAAGCTGACGCTCGAAACCGGCAGAGTCGCCCGTCAGGCCGACGGCGCCGTGATCGCCACCTATGGCGAGACTGTGGTTCTCGCGACCGCCGTCGGCGCACACAGCGCCAAACCCGGAATCGATTTCTTTCCCCTGACTGTCAACTATCAGGAAAAATATTTCGCTGCGGGCAAGATACCCGGCGGGTATTTCAAGCGCGAAGGTCGACCGACGGAGCGCGAGACGCTCATCTCGCGCCTGATCGATCGCCCGATCCGTCCGCTTTTCGCCGAAGGTTATCGCAACGAAACGCAAGTCATCGTCACCGTTCTGAGCCACGACATGGAAAACGATTCCGACATCGTCGCCCTGGTGGCGGCATCGGCGGCACTGACCATCTCGGGCATCCCGTTCATGGGGCCGATCGGGGCTGCGCGAGTCGGATTCATCGACGGCGCATATGTTCTCAACACGCCCATCGACGACAAGCCGAATTCGAAGCTCGATCTCGTCGTTGCCGGCACGGGCGATGCGGTGCTGATGGTCGAATCGGAAGCGCAGGAATTGTCCGAGCAGGAAATGCTGGGCGCGGTCATGTTCGGCCACAGGGAAATGCAGACCGTGATCGGCGGCATTATCCGTTTGGCGGAGAAGGCGGCCAAAGAACCGCGCGATCTGCCGGTCGACGAAACCGCGCCGCTCGCAGCAAAAGTCAAAGCTTTCTGCGAGACCGATTTGCGCGCAGCATATCAGGTGGCCGAGAAAGGCGCGCGTCACGATCGCCTCTCGGAAATTAAAAAGAAGGCGATCGCCGAGTTTGCGGGCGAAGGCAAAGCCCCGGAAGGCGTCGTCTCCAATCTGTTCAAGGATGCAGAAGCCAACGTCATGCGCTTCGCGGTGCTCGACACCGGTCGCCGCATCGACGGTCGCGATTTGAAGACCGTGCGTCAGATCAAGGCGGAAGTGGGCACGCTCCCGCGCACGCATGGCTCGGCGCTGTTCACCCGCGGCGAAACCCAGGCGCTGGTCGTGACCACGCTCGGCACCGGCGAAGACGAGCAATATGTCGATTCGCTGGAAGGCACCTACAAGCAGCACTTTATGCTGCATTATAACTTCCCTCCCTACTCCGTCGGCGAAACCGGCCGCATGAATGCTCCCGGTCGGCGTGAAATCGGCCATGGCAAGCTCGCCTGGCGCGCCATCCACCCGATGCTGCCCACGAAGGAGCAGTTCCCCTACACGATCCGCGTCGTCTCTGAGATCACCGAGTCGAATGGCTCCTCCTCGATGGCGACGGTGTGCGGCAGCTCGCTCGCGCTGATGGATGCGGGCGTTCCGCTCACCCGTCCGATCGCGGGCATCGCCATGGGACTGATCCTTGAAGGCACGCGTTTCGCCGTGCTCTCCGACATTCTGGGCGACGAAGATCATCTCGGCGACATGGACTTCAAGGTCGCCGGCACCGAAGCGGGTGTCCCGTCCTTGCAGATGGACATCAAGATCGC
>JBEKDC010000153.1:0-8100 GCA_050014535.1 Rhizomicrobium sp. | reverse complement strand
AGGGCCTTGTTATTGCCTGTTATGTGCGCGGAAAGTCGCGGTTTTGCTGGGTTTTTGGCGTACGTAACAGGGCGAAAAAAATTTGCACCGAATAAGATGGACCGCGGGCGTCCCGCCCGCATGGGCAGCGAAGAATTCACGATGCGGGCGAGGACGCCCGCGGTCCATCGGCGGCAGCGTGACGTAGCTCCTCTAAGCCCGCGCCGCCGCAGGCTCGTCGCTGAGCGGTTGCGCGAGACGGCTCAGCATTTCCCGCGGGATCACTTGCCAGAAACGTCCGAGCTCGAGCTCCCATTGCGCGAGCAATTGGCCTGCGAAGACCGAACTCGATTCCTTGCGGTGCTCTTCGACGAGGCCGCGCAGCACGCTTTCCCAATGCGCGCTCGCCACGCGCTGCCACACGACCGTGTCGGGATTGACGTGCTCTTCGAAGCGGCCGTCGGCGTCGTAGACGAACGCCATGCCGCCCGTCATGCCGGCGCCGAAATTGTCGCCGACGGGACCCAGGATCGCGACCGTCCCACCCGTCATGTATTCGCAGCCGTTGGAGCCGCAGCCTTCGACGACGGCGGCGGCGCCGGAATTGCGCACGGCGAAGCGTTCGCCCGCCTGACCGACCGCGAACAATTTTCCGGCTGTCGCGCCATAAAGCACCGTGTTGCCGATGATCGTGTTGGCATTGGCGACGAACTTCGCCGACGTCGCGGGACGCACGACGATCGTGGCGCCGGAAAGGCCCTTGCCGACATAGTCGTTGGAATCGCCGGACACTTCGATCCTCAGGCCCTGCACCGCGAACGCGCCCAGCGACTGGCCGCAGGAACCCCGCAACCGCAATGTCAGATGGGCCGGCGGCAGCCCGGTCATGCCCCATTTGCGCACGATGCGGGACGAGATGCGCGCGCCGATCGAGCGCATCGTGTTGCGCACGCTATAGACCAGCTGCATCTTCTCGCCGTCGCGCAGGAATGGCTCCGCGTCCTTCTCGATCTGCGCATCCAGCGTATCGGGCACTTCGTTGCGGCCCTTCAAGGTCGAGAAGCGCGCATGCGTGCCGGGATCGGCCTGCACCAGCAGAGGATTGAGATCGAGATCGTCGAGGTCTTCGGCGCCGCGGCTCATCTGATAGAGCTGGTCGGTGCGGCCGATCACTTCTTCGAGCTTACGGAAGCCCAGCGAGGCCAGAATCTCGCGCACTTCGTCGGCGATGAAGCTGAACAGATGCACGACCTTGTCGGCGGAGCCCGCGAATTTCGCCCGCAGCTTTTCGTCCTGGGTGCAGACGCCGACGGGGCAGGTGTTGGAATGGCATTGCCGCACCATGATGCAGCCCATCGCGATCAGAGCCGCGGTGCCGACGCCAAATTCCTCCGCACCCATCATGGCCGCCATCACCACATCGCGGCCCGTGCGGATGCCGCCGTCCGTGCGCAGCACCACGCGATGGCGCAGATTGTTGAGCGTGAGAATCTGGTTGGCCTCGGTGAGGCCCATTTCCCACGGCACGCCGGCATATTTGATCGAGGTCTGCGGCGAGGCGCCGGTGCCGCCGCTATGGCCGGAAATGAGGATCACGTCCGCCTTGGCCTTCGCGACACCCGCCGCAATGGTGCCGATGCCTGTGGCCGCCACCAGCTTCACGCACACGCGCACATCCGGATTGATCTGCTTGAGGTCGTAGATGAGCTGGGCCAGATCCTCGATGGAATAGACGTCGTGATGGGGCGGCGGCGAGATCAGCATCACGCCGGGGGTGGCGTGGCGCAATTTGGCGATCATCTCGGTGACCTTGAAGCCGGGCAATTGCCCGCCTTCGCCGGGCTTCGCCCCTTGCGCGATCTTGATTTCGAGCTCGCGGCACTGGTTCAGATATTCCGCCGTCATGCCGAAGCGGCCCGATGCGACCTGCTTGATCGCGGAGTTAGGATTGTCGCCGTTCGGTTTGGGCCGGAAGTTCGTCGGGTCCTCGCCGCCCTCGCCGGAATCCGATTTCGCGCCGATGCGGTTCATCGCGATGCTGAGCGCTTCATGGGCTTCGGGCGACAGCGCACCCAGCGACATGCCGGGCGTGACGAAGCGCTTGCGAATCTCCGTGCTCGATTCCACTTCGTCCAGCGGCACCGCTTCGCCCGGCCGGAACTGCATCAGATGACGCAGCGAAACGGGCGGCAGCGACCATACACCTTTCGAATATTCCTTGAAGGTCGTGTAGGAGTCGTTCGAGACGGCACTCTGCAGCAGGTGAATGAGTGCTGCGGCGTTGGCATGGGTCTCTCCCCCCTGGCGCGATTTGTAGAAGCCGCCGATCGGCAGCACGGCCGCGTCGTCGTCGAATGCGCGTGCGTGCAGGCGAGCGATTTTCGCCGCGATGCCGTTGAGCCCGAGACCCGAAATGCGGCTGGGCATGCCGGGGAAAATATCCGCCACCATGGAGCGCGACAGGCCCACGGCTTCGAAATTGTAGGCGCCGCGATAGGACGAGAGCACCGAAATGCCCATCTTGGACATGATCTTGAGCAGGCCCGCGCTGACCGTATCGAGATAACGCTTCACGCATTCGCCGAGCCCCATCTTGCCGAACAATCCCCGCGCGTGGCGGTCGGCGATGCATTCCTGCGCCAGATAGGCGTTTACGGTGGTCGCACCCACGCCGATCAGCGCCGCGAAATAATGCGTGTCGAAGCATTCGGCAGCACGCACATTGATAGACGTATAGGTGCGCAGGCCCTGGCGCACGAGATGGCTGTGCACCGCTCCTGTCGCCAGGATCATGGGCATGGGCGCCAGATCGCGATCCACGCGTTCGTCCGTCAGGATCAGGTGGTTATAGCCCTGGCGCACCGCGTCCTCGGCTTCGGCCCTCGCGCGCTCGATGGCCTGGCGCAACGCGCCTTCCTTCGGCTCGCCGTTCTTCACCCGGAACACGCAGTCGATCTCGTAGAAGCTGCCCTCCAGATGCTCCTTCATGCGCGCATACATGCCCGTCGAAATGACCGGACTTTCCAGCACGAACACTTCGGCCTGGGATTCGTCCTGCGCCAGCACGTTGCCGAGATTGCGGAAGCGCGTCTTCAGGCTCATCACGCGGCCTTCGCGCAACGAGTCGATGGGCGGATTCGTCACCTGGCTGAAGTTTTGCCGGAAATAATGCGACAGCGGACGGTATTGCTCCGACAGCACGGCCAGCGGCGTGTCGTCGCCCATGGAGCCCACGGGTTCCTTGCCGTCTTCCACCATCGGATGAAGGATCAGTTCCAGATCTTCGATGGTGTAGCCCGCAGCCGTCTGGCGACGGCGCAAAGTCTCCTTGTCGAACAAACGCGGTTCGAGACCCGGGCCGATGATCGGCTCGAGCTCGACGATCTTCTTGGTCCATTCCTCATAGGGATATTCGCCCGCGAGCTTGTCCTTGATCGCGCGGTCTTCGTAGAAGCGGCCTTCCTCGAGATCGAGCGCAAGCATCTGCCCCGGACCGACGCGGCCCTTGCGGGTGATGCGCGCTTCGTCGAGCACCACCATTCCGGTTTCGGAGCCGACGAACAGCAGGCCGTCCTCCGTTACCGCATAGCGCTGCGGACGCAAGCCGTTGCGATCCATGCCCGCAATGACCCAGCGGCCGTCGGTGGCGGCCAACGCGGCCGGTCCGTCCCACGGCTCCATGACGGCGTTCGCATAGGAATACATCGCGCGATGCGCTTCGGGCATGGTCGAGGCCTTCTTGGACCACGCTTCGGGCACCAGCAGCGTCTTGGCGAGAGGCGCCGTGCGGCCGGCGCGCACCAGCACTTCGAACACGGCATCCAACGCCGCGGAATCGGAACTGCCGGGCTGGATGATCGGCTTGATGTCGTCGCCATGCTCGCCGAAGAGCTGCGACGCCATCTTGAACTCGTGATTCTTCATCCAGTTGACGTTGCCCTTCAGCGTATTGATCTCGCCATTGTGCGCGATCATGCGGAAGGGTTGCGCGAGCCGCCAGGTCGGGAAGGTGTTCGTCGAATAGCGCTGGTGGAAGATCGCGAAGGCCGAAACGAAACGGGGATCCTTCAAATCGGGATAGAAATTCGAAAGCTGTTCGGCCAGGAACATGCCCTTGTAGATCAGCGAGCGCGACGACAGCGAGCAGACGTAGAAATCCTGGATGGCCGCTTCGCGCACGCGCTTTTCGATGCGCCGGCGGCAGAGATAGAGGCGGCGTTCCAGCGCTTCCATGTCCATCGTGCCGCCCAGATCGAACATGATCTGCTCGATTTCGGGGCGCGTGGCATTGGCCTTTTCGCCGATGATGGAAATGTCCACCGGCACCTGGCGCCAGCCATAAAGATAGAATCCGAAATTGAGGATTTCGGATTCCACGATGGTGCGGCAGGTTTCCTGCCCGGTATAATCCGTACGCGGAAGAAATATCTGGCCGACCGCGATGCGGCCAGAGCGCAATTTGTGGCCGGTCTGCTCGACCTGCGCGCGGAAGAAATCCTGCGGCACCTGCAGATGAATGCCGGCGCCGTCGCCTGTCTTGCCGTCGGCATCGACGGCCCCGCGGTGCCACACCGCCTTGAGCGCCTCGATGGCGCGCGTCACCACTTCGCGGCGCGGCTTGCCGTCGATGGCGGCCACGAGGCCCACGCCGCAGGCATCGTGCTCCTGATCGGGCGAGTAGGCATGTCCATCTTCGAGCTTCTTCGCATTGGCAAGGAAGCGGGCAATTTCGATTTCGCCGTCATTCAATATGGTGGGATTCATCGTCGTCACTCCGCCGCTTCCAGCGCGGTCGTTGCAGCCTTGGTTTCGAGATATTTGTGGATCGACGCCGCCGCATCGCGGCCGTCCTTGATCGCCCACACGACCAGCGATGCGCCGCGCACCACGTCTCCTGCGGCGTACACGCCGTCGAGATTGGTTGCAAGCGAAGGCGGGGTCGCTTTCAAGGTGCCCCAGCGCGTGACCGCCAGATCCGGCGCCGCGAACTGCTTCGGTAGATCTTCAGGATCGAAACCCAGCGCCTTGATCACCAGATCGGCCTGCAGGATGAAATCCGCGCCTTTGACTTCTTCCGGCATCTTGCGGCCCGTGGCATCGGGAAGACCCAATCGCATGCGTGCAATGCGCACGCCTTCGACGGCGTCATTGCCGAGAAACGCCTTGGGCAGAGTGAGCCATTCGAACACGATGCCTTCCTCTTCGGCATTCGCGACTTCGCGCAACGAGCCCGGCATGTTGTCGCGATCGCGGCGATACACGCAGCTGACGGAGATGGCACCCTGACGCATCGCGGTGCGCACGCAGTCCATGGCCGTGTCGCCGCCGCCGATGACGGCGACGTTCTTTCCGTTCGCGTCAAGCGCGCCGGAGTCGAATTCGGGAACCGAATCGCCCAGGCCCTTGCGATTGGATGCGATCAGAAAGTCCAGCGCCGGCACGATGCGGCCAAGGCCCACGCCCGGCGCTTCGATTTCGCGCGGCTTGTAGGCGCCGGTCGCGAGCAAGACCGCGTCATGCGCATCGCGAAAATCCTGCAGCGACGAATCGCGGCCGAGTTCGAAGCCGAGACGGAATTTGATTCCGCCGTCCTCAAGCCGCTTGACGCGGCGCTGGACGACTTCCTTTTCCAGCTTGAAATTCGGAATGCCATAGATGAGCAATCCGCCGGCGCGGTCGTGCCGGTCGTAGACCGTGACGCGGTAACCCTTGCGGCGAAGCTCTTCGGCCGCCGCCAAACCCGCGGGACCCGCACCCACGACGCCCGCATGTTCCTGTCGAAGGCGCCGCGGCTTGAGCGGCTTCACCCAGCCCTGCTGCCAGGCCGTGTCGGTGATGTATTTTTCCACTGCGCCGATCGTCACCGTGCCGTGGCCGGATTGTTCGATCACGCAATTGCCTTCGCACAACCGATCCTGCGGACAGATGCGGCCGCAAATCTCCGGCATGTTGTTGGTCGATTGCGCGAGTTCATACGCTTCTTCGAGGCGGCCCTCGGCCGTCAGCTTCAGCCAGTCGGGGATATTGTTGTGGAGCGGACAATGAACCTGACAGAACGGCACGCCGCATTGCGAGCAGCGCGAGGCCTGCGCGGCCGCTTTCTCGGTCAGGTAGTCGGCATAGATTTCGCGGAAATCCTGCGCGCGCGTCTCCGCGGAGCGCTTTTCCGGCAGCTCCTGGTCGAGGGACGTGAAGCGCAACATTTGGTCGGCCATGGCAGAATCTACGCAATGCTCTTTCACACTCGATTTGCATACGGAATTTAGGCAGGGTGAGCTAGGAAAAAGTGAATGAATAGACAACTATACTGTCTAACTTGTCGTGAATCGTATAACCCATTCAACCAAGCCTACGGGAACAGACGATATTATGACAGTATATATGTCTTAATGGAAATTCTTGTGTTATTACCGGCACTTATGTTACCAGCGGGACCGGTCTGAGGGGGGATTCGGATGATCGCGCAGCATTGTCACAGCGCCGTGGACACGAGCTTTGCTGCGCTCGGACCGGCGAAAGTCGCCTTCCTGGGAGTTGTCCAGGGCATTACGGAACTTCTGCCTGTCTCCTCGAGCGCCCATATGCGCGCGATTCCCGCGCTCCTCGGCTGGCCGGATCCGGGAGCCGCCTTCTCCGCGGCGATGCAGCTGGCGGCTCTCCTGGCCGTCGTCACCTATTTCGGCGGCGAAATCCTGTCGGTCACGACCGGTTCGCTGTCGGCTCTTAAGACGCGGCAGTGGCGCAATCGCGACCTGATCTTCGCGGCCGGCGTGATCGTGGCGACAATCCCCATCGCGATCGTCGGCGCATCGCTTGCGAACATCATCAATGCCTGTGGCTCGCCGTTGCGCACACCCATGGTCGTCGGCATCGCATGTTTCGTCATGGCGCTGTTGATGGGTGCCGCCGAAATCTTCGCCCGCCACACGCGCTCCGTAGAGCGGCTCACTCTCCTCGACGCGCTGCTGATCGGCATCGCGCAAGTGGGCGCGCTCATTCCCGGCGTGTCACGCTCCGGCTCGACCTTCACCGCCGCAATGTTCCTCGGTTTCAATCGCGAAGATGCGGCGCGGATTTCATTCCTGCTCGGCGTGCCCGCCATCGCGCTCGCTGGCGGCAAGGAACTTTGGGTGCTGCATCAGGCGCATATCGATCCCACGGCGTGGAAGATGCTGGGTATCGGTTTGGTTGTCTCGAGCCTGTCGGCTTTCGTTGCGGTTTGGGGCCTGATGCGATTCCTCAGGCACTCGACGACATGGGCGCTGGTGATCTATCGCGCGGCTTTCGGCCTGGTGCTCATCGCCGGCGCCGCGATGGGCTGGATTTCATAAGGATCGACGATGCGGTCAGGGTTTGGACGCCGCGGCAATCTTGTCCTGCGTGGATTCCTCGAACTGCCCTTCGGCGCGGAAACGCCACAGATAGGAAGGCAGAATGGCCTCCACCGAATCCGGTTGAATGCCAAGATCGGCGAGAGTCAGCGCACCGCTCGAAACAACATTGTCGGTTTTGAGCAGCTTGACCTGATCGCGCGTGAGAAGCGGCTTCGGCAGCAATTGCAGAAACGTCGCCTTCGCCATCGCGATCCAGTACGGCACCGGCAGGAGAAGGTTTTTGCGGCCGGTCTCGCGCAGGATGAGTACCATCAATTCCTTGAAGGTATAGGTGCTCGGGCCGCCCAGCTCGTATATGCGGCCATGCGTCGACGGATCCTGCGCGCCTTTCACGATGGCTGCAGCCACATCGCTCGCATAGACAGGCTGGAACTTTGTCGTACCGCCGCCGATCAACGGCAGGAAGGGAAGCATCCGGGCCAGCGCGGCAAAGCGATTGAAGAAATTGTCTTCCGGCCCAAAGACAATGGAAGGTCGGAGAATCGTCGCATCGGGAAACGCGGCGCGCACGCGCGCTTCGCCTTCGGCCTTTGTGCGCGCATAGGCCGATTCGGATTCCTTGTCGGCACCGATGGATGACACGTGAACGAGCGAATGGGCACCCGCGGATTTGGCGGCTTGCGCAATCGTACCGGCCGCTTCCGCATGCACTGTTTCGAATCGCTGATGGCCGCTCTGATAGAGGATACCCACGAGATTGACGACGATATCCGCGCCCCGGACGGCC
>JBEKDC010000152.1:0-8127 GCA_050014535.1 Rhizomicrobium sp. | reverse complement strand
TTCGGGCTCCAATTCGTCCTGGTGCTCATACAGCGCATCGTGCATCTGCCAGAACTTGTCCTGCAGGGCTGCGGCCTCGGCCATCTCGGCGGCGCCGGTCGCAAACGGATGCGCTTCGGCAAGCGGAAAGTTGCGAAACACGAAGCGCAACTTCGCGCCGAGCCGCTTCTGAACTTTTTTGACGATCGGATAGGCCTCGCCGCAATAGGGGCACTGATAGTCGCCATATTCGACCAGGGTGACAGGCGCGGTTGCAGCGCCTTGCGCATGATCTGCCGGTCCGACGGGAGGTTTGAGACTGGCGGCCATCACTGTGCTCCTTTGTCCTTGCTCGAGAGCTTCTCGAGCGCATCGAGAATTCCATCGGCTCCGGGATTGACCGCAATGGGCGAAACATAGCTCCAGCGGATGATCCCTTCGCCGTCGACAACGAACAACGCGCGCTCGCAAATTCCGTTCGCGCCGTTGTAGACGCCAAATTGACGCGCCACCGCGCCTTTGGGCTCGAAATCGGCCAGAAGAGGAAAATGCAGGCGGCGTTCTTTCGCGAATGCGAGATGACACCACACGCCGTCGACGGAAATTCCCAGAATCTCGGCGCCGAATTTGCGGAATTCCGGCAGCACTTCATTGTAGAGCGCCATCTGGTCGCCGCACACCGGGCTCCAGTCCGCAGGATAGAAGGCAAGGATCAGCGGCTTGCCGTGAAAATCTCCCAGGGAGACCGCCTGATCGGGCGTCACCTGCAATTTGAAATCCGGTGCGGGGGTTCCTGCAGCAAGGGCCATCTTCGTCTCCTGTCCTGTCGGGCTCTTACTTCGATGCCTGCTTTCGCAACACAGCGACGTCTCTCGCGCTGATTCTGGACGGCGCGGAGCCGAAGCGCGCGGTCACGTAGTTCGCGACGGCCGCGATCTCGTCATTCGAATAGGCGCGGCCGAATGAAGGCATATAGGCCGTGCCGTTGATGACGGTCTCAGCGACGTTGATCGCAGTGGAATCGTTCACGGCGCGGACGCCGGTCAGGGTCGCGTAATGCGTGACGGGGCTCACACCCGTCCAGCCATGGCAACTCGCGCAGGCGCCTTCGAAAATCTGTTTGCCGCGCGGATCGTAACCCGCGACGACTCCTTCCTTGTGAGAGGCGGGCGCGGGATTTGTCTTGGGTGCGGGAAGATCGTGTGTCGCGATTGCGGGCACCGTGCGAAGATAGGCGACGAGGGCGGCAATGTCGCCCTGGGTGAGATGGCTGAGGCTTTTGTCGACCGCTTCGTCCATCGGGCCCCCGGCCGAGCCGTGCCCATCGGCATGACCGGCGGACAGATATTGCTGCAGGTCGGCGGCGCTCCAGGCGCCGACGCCGCTATCGCGGTCGGACGTGATGTTGTAAGCGCGCCAACCGGCCTGCGTGGCGCCGGCGAATTTCCGCCGGTTGTTCAGGGACTGGAATACCGTGCGCGGCGTATGGCATTCGCCACAATGTTCGAGACTTTCCGCGAGATAAGCGCCACGATTCCATTGCGGGCTAAGCGCCGTGTTGGGTTCAAAGCGTTTGTCAGGATTGAACAGGAACGACCAAATCCCCATCAGCCAGCGCTGATTGAACGGAAAATGAAGCGCGTTCTTCGGAATTTCGGCGCGGACAGGCTTGAGGCTGAACAGATACGCCTTGATCGCGAGCGCATCCGCATCGGTCATGCCGGTGTAGGACGCATAAGGCATCGCCGGATAGAGATGTGCGCCTTGGTCGTCGATGCCTTTGTGAACGGCATTCAAGAATGCCGCGTCGCTCCAACTACCGATACCGGTATCCTTGTCCGGCGTGATGTTGGCGGAATAGATCGTCCCGAACGGCGAGACCAGCGCGAGGCCGCCGGCAAATGGCGCGCCGCCCATGGCCGTGTGACACGCTTCGCAATCCGCAGCGCGGGCGAGATATTCGCCCCGCTTGACAGGGCTCGCATTCGCCAGTTCCGGCGGCGCGCCAGTTGGATCAACCCAATGCCAAGTCGACACGGAAGTTATACGAATTCTAGGCTGTGCAAAATCCATGGGACCTGGACCGAGCAGGATCCACAAAAACCAGATCACCAGGATCGCAATGATCGCACCGATGCCGATGATCGCATGGCGAACGGACGGGCTCAGATGGGAAAAGGCGCTCATACTTTCTTCCTCCCCGCCAGAACGTCGCGATCGAACGGCAAGCGCCGCAACGGAATTCCCGTCGCGGCATAGATCGCGTTGCGCAACGCAGGCGGGGCGGCCGTCGTGCCGGTCTCGCCGATTCCTCCCGGCGCCTCGCCGCTTTTGATCACATGCACGTCGATGGCAGGTGCCTCGTCGATGCGCAACATGCGGTAATTGTTGAAATTGCTCTGCTGCACGCGGCCCTTGTCGATGGTGATCTCGCCATAGAGCGCGGCAGTCGTTCCGAAGATCAGCCCGCCCTGCAATTGCGCGACGACGGAGTCGGGATTGACCGCAATCCCGGTGTCGACTGCGCTGGTGATGCGGTGCACGCGAATATTGCCGTCGCGGTCCACTTCCACTTCGGCGATGGTGGCGATGAAACTCGCAAACGACACCTGCACGGCCACGCCACGGCCGACGCGCGGCGGTAAAGGACTACCCCAACCCGCCTTCTCCGCGGCAAGCTTGAGCGCAGAAGCGAGGCGCGGCGTCTTCTTCGTCAGCATCGCAAGGCGGAACTCGACCGGATCCTTGCCGGCTTTTTTTGCGAGCTCGTCGATAAAGCTTTCGATGGCGAATACGTTGTTGTTCGGCCCCACGCCGCGCCAGAATCCTGTCGGCACTGCAGGCGGCTCGTGGCGCACGAACTCCACGCGCATATTGGGGATGTCGTAAGGCTCGTCGATCGCGCTGTCGACGCCGTCGATGTCGACGCCGTGCGAGAAGCCGAGCGGGAACCAGCGCGCCATGATGGACGATCCGGTGATGCGGTGCTTCCAGCCGTCGATCTTGCCGTCCTTCAAGGTTGCTGTGATGCGGTCGTAGTAAACGGGACGATAGAAATCGTGCTGGATGTCTTCCTCGCGGGTCCACACCACCTTGATGGGTCCATCGACCTTCTGCGCAATGCGCACGCTTTTTTCGATGCCGTCGACGTCGAGCCTGCGTCCGAAGCCGCCGCCCAGGAGCTGGTTGTGAACCGTAATTTTCGCAAGCGGCAGTCCCGTCAATTTCGCCACGGCGGCCTGCGTGCGCGCGACAACCTGAGTTCCCACCCAGATGTCGCAACCGTCGGATCGCAAATCCACGGTGCAATTGATCGGCTCCATGGGGGCATGCGAAAGGAACGGCAATTCGTAATGCGCTTCGATCGCATCGCCGTCCTGCAGCGCTTTTTTCGCATCGCCGACGGATTTTGCGACGGCGCCTTCCTGCTCGCTCGCGGTCTTGATGTCTTTCCACACTTGTGCGGTGTCGACCTTGGCGTTGGGGCCTTCGTCCCAGGTGATGGTGAGCGCATTCAATCCTGTCTTCGCAGCCCACATATGATCGCCGACGACTCCCACGAGATCGTCCAGCACCACGACCTGGCGCACGCCGGGGATCGATTTCGCGGCGCTGTCGTCCACGTGCCCGACTTTGCCGCCGAAGACAGGACTCGCGGCGAGAGTCGCGAATTTCACTCCGGCAGGCAGCGCGTCGATGCCGTACAGTGCCTTGCCGTTGACCTTGTCAGGCGTGTCGAGCCGCTTGAGCGGCTTTCCAATCAGCTTGAAATCCTTCGGGTCTTTGAGCTGAGGCTTGGCAGGCGCCGTGAGTTTGGCCGCCGCGTCAACAAGCGCGCCATAGGCGAGCTTGCGACCGCTCGGCGTGTGGATCACCTCGCTGTTGGACGCGGTACATGTCGCGGGATCGACTTTCCATTGCGACGCTGCCGCCTGCACGAGCATTGCGCGCGCGGATGCACCGGCCTGCCTGAGCTTCGTCCAGAACGCGCGCACGGAATTGGAATTGCCGGTCGCCTGAATTCCGAAAATCGGATTGCCGTAAAGCGCATCGCTGGGAGGCGCCGCTTCCACCGACACGGTGTCGAATGCGGCATCGAGTTCCTCCGCGATGATCATCGCATGCGCGGTGTAGACGCCTTGTCCCATCTCGACCTGCGGCATGATGAGCGTGACCTTGCCCGCGCGATCGACGCGGATGAAGGCATCAGGCGCGAAGGGCCCCGCCTCCGGCGCGGCTCCCCTCGCAGCATTCGTAACCGCCGCTTCTGCGAAAGGCGATTGAAACCCAAGCAGCAACCCGCCGCCGGCCGCAGCACCCGTTTGCAGCATGGCGCGCCGTGACAGAGGCTTCGTCGATTTGGGAGCCACGTGAACCGTCATATCGAAATCCCCTCGAACAATCAGGCTTGCTCTGCGCCGGCGGCTTTTTTTATCGCCGCGCGAATGCGCACATAAGTTCCACAGCGGCAGATATTTCCTGCCATGGCTGCGTCGATATCTGAATCGTCGGGATGGGGTGTCGTCGCAAGGAGAGCCGCCGCCGACATGATCTGGCCGGACTGGCAATAGCCACATTGAACGACTTCGAGATCGAGCCATGCCTTCTGCACCTTGGCGCCGAGCGGCGTTTCGCCGACGGCCTCGATCGTGGTGATCGCGCGATTGCCGATCTCGCCCACAGGCAGGAAACAGGAGCGCACCGCCTTGCCGTCCAGATGCACCGTGCAGGCGCCGCATTGCGCGATGCCGCAACCGAATTTCGTGCCGGTCAGCCCTATGACATCGCGCAGCACCCAGAGAAGCGGCATGTCGCCGGGGACATCGACGTCCCGAACCTGACCGTTGATCTGCAGCTTGGTCACCTATCGATCCTCCCGCATAAATTCGTACAACGTCCCGCGCTTCCCAATCTATCCAACACGTTCCAGCAGCGCGACCGTACCTTGGCCGCCATCGGCGCAAACCGACACGACGCCGTGTGCTTTGCAAATGCGCTGCCCGCCTTCACGAACGCGGTGCGGAAACCCGTAATCAGAAAAACGTCGGACATCGTCACGTCTCCAAGGCGCAGAAACGACAGAGGCGGTCAGGCATGGTTTGGCGGATAGAATCTGCGGACGGCGCCGATTCCAACCGCAATGAAAAACAAAAGCGCCGCGACCTGGGCGATTAGGAAAGGCGGCTCGGTCTGGGTCGGCGCCATATCCCGCAACACGGCGATCTTCTGGGACGCCTGGACGATCAGGACGAAGACGTTGAAATAAAGCGCGATGACCGCGCCTGCGACGTAGATCACTCGCCAGGCGCCTGCGAGACGAAAGACATAAAGCGCCAGGATGGCCGCGACCAGCGCCAACATCGACAGGATGCCGACACCGATGGCCGGCGTGAAACCGTGGAAGGGAAACAGAAAACCGGTCACGCTCGTCGCGACCGTCGTCACAAGAAACAGAATCGTCCACGCGTCGAGGCGCTTCGATGTGAGAAGCCCATATACGACGACCAGACCGGAGCCGATTCCCACCAGGCTGATCAATACGTGTATGAACGTGAAGGTCGGCACTCCGAGAACCATAATCCCCCACAATAATCATGGTTATTTTCTAAAACTTCTTCTACCACAATCTCCTCGGGCGGGCTTGAACTTTTGCGCCGCAAATTGGACGGAACGAGGGGCGAACCGCCAATATCGCGGTCGCAATCGCTTTGATGGGAAGGAGATCTATGTCCGAGACCGGACGCACAGCGATCGTCACGGGCGCAGGGTCCGGCATCGGCCGCGCCGTTGCCCTGGCGCTGTCGCGCGAAGGCTATTGCGTTGCCGTGGCCGGCAGGCGCAAGGACGCGCTCGACGCCACGGTCGCCATGGCCGGATCGGGTTCGATGCTTGCGGTCGCGTGCGATGTCGCAAATCAGGCGTCCGTGCGCGACCTGTTCGCGCAAACCAAGGCGGCCTTCGGGCGGCTCGATCTGCTGTTCAACAATGCCGGCACAGGCACGCCGCCCATGCCTATGGAAGACCTGACCCTCGAACAATGGAAGCGCGTCGTCGACACCAACCTGACGGGTGCGTTTCTGTGCACGCAGGAAGCGATCCGGATGATGAAGGCGCAGAGCCCGCGCGGTGGACGCATCATTAACAACGGCTCGATTTCGGCCCATGCACCCAGGCCCTATTCCGCGCCTTACACAGCGACCAAACATGCCATCACCGGCCTTACCAAATCGACGGCGCTTGACGGGCGCGCGTTCGATATCGCCTGCGGCCAGATCGATATCGGCAACGCCGCGACGGAGATGACCGCGCTCATGAGCGCAGGCGTGCCGCAGGCGAACGGCGAACTCGCCATCGAGCCGACCATGGACGTCGAGCATGTGGCGCAGGCCGTGGTCTATATGGCGAGCTTGCCGCTCGATGCCAATGTGCCGTTTCTCACGGTCATGGCGACAAAGATGCCGTTCATTGGCCGGGGTTAGAATCGCGACATAGAGTATCGGCGCGCGCAGCCGCGATCCGGTCTAGCATTCGCCTCTCACCGGAAAGGTCGTCTTATGCATCTCTCCCGTTTTCCGCGCGTAAAACTGGCGCATCTGCCCACGCCTTTGGAGCCGATGGAGCGGCTGTCGAAGCATCTCGGAGGGCCGCATCTGTGGATCAAGCGCGACGATTGCACGGGACTTTCGACGGGCGGCAACAAGACCCGCAAGCTCGAATTCCTGATGGGCGATGCGATGCGCCACGGCGCCGACACCGTCATCACGCAAGGCGCCACCCAATCCAATCACGCGCGCCAGACAGCGGCGGCCGCGGCGAGGCTTGGGTTCGAATGTCACATTCTGCTCGAAGACCGCACCGGCTTTGCGACGCGGGAATACACGCAAAACGGCAACGTGCTGCTCGACCGCCTGCATGGCGCGCATATCTCGAAGCGCGCGGCAGGCGCGGACATGAATGCGGAAATGGAAATTGTTGCGGGCGAGCTACGCGCGAAAGGCAAGAAACCTTACATCATTCCCGGTGGCGGCTCGAACCCGACCGGCGCACTCGGCTATGCCAATTGCGCGCTGGAACTGGTGGCCCAGGCCAATGAAATGAATCTCCGGATCGATCATATCGTGCAGGCGACCGGCAGCACGGGCACGCAGGCCGGACTCGTCGCCGGTCTCTGCGCCATCAACGCGCATATTCCGGTCATGGGCATCAGCGTGCGGGCGCCGAAGCAGAAACAGGAAGACGCGGTCTTTGCACTGGCCGTCAAGACGGCCGAGCTGGTCGGCGCGGCCGGCGCGGTGAAGCGCGAACACATCGCCGCCAACTCCGATTATGTGGGGCAAGGCTACGGCATTCCCACCGAAGGCATGGTCGAAGCCGTGACGATGCTGGCGCAACAGGAAGGGATCCTGCTCGACCCTGTCTACACCGGAAAGGCCATGGCGGGCCTGATAGATCTCGTGCGCAAAGGGGCGTTCGAAAAAGATTCGAACGTGGTGTTCCTGCACACAGGCGGCTCCGCCGGCCTGTTCGGCTATCCCGACGCGTTTCCCGCATGAGCACGCCGGAAAAAACCGTGGGAATCATCGGCGGCATGGGACCGGAGGCGACGGTCGAATTCATGCGCCGCCTCGTCGCCGCGATTCCCGCACGCGACGACAGCGATCATCTGCACGTCATCGCGGACAACAACCCCAAGATTCCGTCGCGCATTGCGGCGATCCTTGAAGGCGGCGGCGAAGATCCCACGCCTGTCCTCGTCGCAATGGCGCGCAAGCTGGAAGCGATGGGCGCGGAGCTTCTCACCATCCCCTGCAACACGGCGCATTATTATCATCCGGCCATCGCCGAAGCCGTCGGCATTCCCGTTCTCGACATGATCGGACTTGCGGTAGAGCGGCTCGACGCGCTCGCGCCCAGGCCCAAACAGATCGGCATGCTCGCCTCGCCGGCCGTCCTTCGCGTGGGATTGTTCGACAAGCGCCTGGCCGAAGCGGGCTATGAATTGACGCCGATCGATCGGGATACGGAGGACCGGCTGCTTGAAATCATCAAAGCGGTCAAAGCCGGAGGCGCGTCGCCCGCGCATCTGCGCACTTATGAAGCGATTGCACGCAAACTGAAGGAAAACGGCACCGACGCATTTCTCGTCGC
>JBEKDC010000151.1:0-8263 GCA_050014535.1 Rhizomicrobium sp. | reverse complement strand
CGGCACGGGTTCGGGCAAGACAACGCTGCTCAACTGCATGACCGCCTATATCGACACCGAAGAGCGCATCATCACCTGCGAAGACGCGGCCGAACTTCAGCTGCAGCAGCCCCATGTCGTGCGGCTCGAAACGCGTCCGCCGAACCTGGAAGGCCAGGGGCAGATCACGATGCGCGATCTCGTCCGCAACTGTCTGCGTATGCGTCCCGAGCGCATCATCGTGGGCGAAGTGCGCGGACCCGAGGCGTTCGACCTGCTGCAGGCCATGAATACCGGCCATGACGGCTCGATGGGAACGTTGCACGCCAACTCGCCGCGCGAGGCGATGGGTCGGCTTGAATCCATGATCACGATGGGCGGCTTCTCGCTGCCGATGAAGACGATCCGGGAAATGATCGTGGGCTCGATCGACGTGATCATCCAGGCCGAGCGCCTGCGCGACGGTTCCCGTCGCATCACAAAGATCACCGAAGTCGTGGGCACCGAAGGCGATGTCATCATCACCCAGGATCTGATGACCTATGAAATGATGGGTGAGGACGAGACCGGCCACATCAAAGGCAAGCATTTGGGCACCGGCATCGTCAGACCGAGTTTCTGGGAACGTGCGCGCTACTTCGGCATGGAGCGCGAGCTCGCCGAGGCGCTCGACGCACTGCAGGAATAGGTGCAGCGATGAACGGTCCCGTGATCTTCGCGCTTGTGACGATCCTGCTGGTACTCGGTCTCGGCGGCGCAGTGCTGGCGTTCGCCGAGTCGGGCGGCACATCCAAGAAACGGCTCCAGTCCGTCTCGCGCCAGCAAGCCGTCGGCGCAGGCGCGCGCGACGCCACGGATACGCAACAGCAGCGCCGCCGCAACGTCACGGCGCTTCTCAAGGATATCGAGAAGCAGCAGGCTCAGCGCAAGCAGCGTCCGACGTTGCGGCGCAAGCTCGAACGGGCCGGACTTACGATCCAGCCGCGCACCTACTGGATTCTCAAGGGAATTGTGCAGCTCGTTGCCCTGGCAGCGTGCTTGCTGACGCACCGGTCTTTGATCGTGACGGGGCTCGTCCAGGTCGGCGCCTACGGACTCATGCCCTGGGTTCTGTCGTTTCTGACCAAGCGCCGGATAAAGGCATTCACGCTCGAATTCGCCAATGCCATCGACGTTATCGTGCGCAGCGTCAAGTCCGGCCTGCCGACGAACGAAGCGCTGAAGATCGTCGCGCGCGAAATGTCGGCGCCTGTCGGGCCCGAATTCTTCAAGCTTTGCGAAGGCCTGAAGGTCGGCGTGACGCTTGAGCAGGGGCTCAAGAAAATGTTCGAAAGCATGCCCACGGCCGAAGTGAGTTTCTTCGGAATCGTGATGACGATTCAGCAGAAGTCGGGCGGCAATCTTTCGGAAGCGCTGGGAAATCTCGCCGGCGTTCTGCGCGACAGGAAGCGCCTCCAGGGAAAGATCAAGGCGATGTCTTCGGAAGCGAAGGCTTCCGCTATGATCATCGGGTCCTTGCCTCCCGTCGTGGGCTTTCTCGTCTGGATGTCCACCCCCACCTACATCGAATCGCTGTTCACCGAGCGATTGGGAAACCTGATGCTGGCGGGATGCGCGGTTTGGATGAGTACGGGCGTCTGGGTCATGAGCAAAATGATCAGTTTCAAGCACTAGGGCCGCGCGCGCATGGATCTCGGGTATTTCAATCTGCTGTTCGACCGCGATCTGGTGATCACGGTGGTGGCGGCCATCTTCGCCTTCGCGACGATCGTGACTCTCGGCCTACCCTACCTTCAGCGCGACACGCTTGGCATCCGCATGAAGTCGGTATCCGCGCGGCGCGAGGAATTGCGCCAGAAACATCACGCCGCGCTCAAGCAGCGCAATGCGCTGCGCGTCGAGCCGTCTTCCTTCATGAAGCAGACGCTTGAGAGGCTGAAGCTTTCCAACATCCTGGAGTCCGAGGACACGCGCAGCAAGCTGACCCAGGCCGGCCTCCGCGGACAGGCTCCTCTCATCGCGTTCATGTTCTTCCGCTTCGTCATGCCGTTCATCGTTTTCGTCGCTGCGATCTTCTATCTGTTTCTGATCACGCACTTCAAATGGTCGCCCCTGATGAAGATGCTCGCGGCGTTCGGTGCGGCGCTGTTCGGATTCTTCCTGCCGGATCTTTTTGTGTCCAATCGCATCACGCGACGCCAGCAATCGATCATGCGCGGGTTTCCCGACGCGCTCGACCTGATGTTGATCTGCGTGGAATCGGGCATGTCGATCGAATCCGCGTTCACCCGCGTTGCGTCGGAGATCGGCCCGCAATCCTCCGAGTTGGCCGAGGAACTGGGCCTGACCACGGCCGAACTTTCATATCTGCCGGAGCGCCGGCAGGCCTTCGACAATCTCGCCAAGAGATGCGGTCATTCGGGGGTTAAGGCCGTCGCGGCCTCGCTCAATCAGGCGGAGAAATACGGAACTCCGCTCGGTCAATCGCTGCGCGTCGCCGCCCAGGAAAATCGCGAAATGCGCATGCAGGAAGCCGAGAAGAAAGCGGCAGCACTTCCCGCCAAGCTCACTGTTCCGATGATCATATTCTTTCTGCCGTGCCTGTTCGTGGTCATCCTGGGGCCCGCCATCATACGGGTCATGCACACGTTTCATCACTGAACGGCGAATCGGTTACGCGACGTAGGGCAGCCAGCGCCAGCGCACCCGCGCCATATAGGCCACGTATTGCGGATCGTGGCTGAGGAAGCCTTCCTCGACGAAACTCTTGATCACGAAGAGAGCAATCCCGGCCGCGAAGATCATCGCGTTCATCGCCGTAAAGCTTTGCAGGGCCAGCGCGACATAGGACATGTAGATGCCCGTATAGATCGGGTGGCGCACGAAGCGATAGGCGCCTTCGCTCACCAGCTCGCGCTGGGCGGGAACCAGCCCGATATTGCGTCCGAGATTCACGCGAGCCCAGATGCACACCGCGCCGCTCGCAATGCTGAGCGAATCGACGAACCAGGCCGGCGCGACAGCCGGCCCCGGCGCGATCAGCCGGCCCATGATGAACAGCCAGTACGTCGCCACGAAGGCGAGGCACCAGAACACCGGGCTGGTGGTGATGCGCGTGGGAGAGCGCCGAAAGAGCATGGTGACGATGAGCAGGACGAAGTTTCCGTTCGCCGCGATCCACGCCGGATTGAAGCCGAATTCGTGCAATTCATGCCGCACGGAATAGGCGAAGGGAATGATCGCGACGAACGCGACGAGACGATCCATCCACGGCGACGACAGCAGTTTCGAAATCGATCTCACGCGCAACCTTCCGGCGCCGGATGGCGCTGCTTGTCGTTCCCGAAACGGGCTGGTTCGACCGTGCAGTCCTGTCTCGAAACCGGTTCTGCCGTTTCGATTTGAGACAGTCGCACCGCGATCCGCGCCGTACCGGGTCAGACGTGGAGTTTCGGACAGCGTTCATTCCAGACGCGTGCCAAATCCGGGCGGATCAAGACCGGCCATGGAGAGATTGGAAAAACCCGCAGGCTAGCTCAATTGACCTGAGCGGCCGTGCGCAGTGCCGGCGCCGGTGTCGTGTCCTTCGAAGCGAGGACAGGCTTGGGCTTCTTGGGATGCGTTGCGGCGACCTTGTGGGTCGGCTTCGGGGTGTATGACATCACCGGGCCGGCCAGCGGGTCGAGCGGTACCTTTTGCATCACGACCCGTGGACCCGACGCCGTCGCAGGAGCGGGTGGCGCAGCGGGAGCGGGGCTCGGCAGAGACGCGACGTGCACCAGCGCGCGCGGCATGCCGACGGACGTAGCAGCTTGCGTGTTCTCCGCAACGGACGGCGCGGGCTGCACGCCGGACGTCCGCATGCTTGCCAGCATCGCCACATTGTTGGCGATCTTGGGAAAATCGGAACTGCCGGTCGAGGCCTGCGCCATCAGGCGTTGCGCGCCGTCGAGATCTCCCGCCAGCATGCGCGACACGGCATAATTGTTGAGCACGGTCGGATCGCCCGGCTTGAGAGTCAGGGCATGTTGATAGGCTGCGCGCGCATGCGCGTGATCGTCCAGCTGGTCATAAGCGACACCGAGGGCCGAATAGAGCGTCCAGTCGCTTGGCTGCAGTTCGATGCCGCGCTTGAGGAATGCGAGCGCATCCTGCGAGCGGCCTTCCTGGGCCATCACCTTGCCGAACTCGCCGACGACGCGCGGATCGTCCGGCGCCACGATCATGAGCTGGCTCAAGGAACGGGCCGCATCCTGATAGGCGCCTTTGGCGCGCAGCAATTGCGCGCGGCGGATTTCGCCGTCGAGATTGGCCGGCAGGTTCTTGATCACCGCGGCGAGATCGGGGTCGTTGGCGCCGGGCCGGTCGGAAGGCTGAATCTGTGTCGCCGCCGGGCCCGTCAACGCGTCGGCATCGGGCATCGCACTCGGGGAGCCGGCATTCGCGGCGCCGGCCCAAAGAACGCACAAGGCGATGGTTGCGGAACGGGCGAACATGCGGTCCATGACTGTCCTCGGGACGAATTCATCCGTTGGGGAGCATGCCTGTCCCGGGTCAACAAACCCTTAAGTATGTTGGGAAACTGCGCGCGAATTTGCGTTTTGGCGACGCGTCGAAATGTTGACGTAATGAATGTGTCCTATATTGGCGCATGGAGCCGCGCGTCACAGGATTTGAATTGGTTGCAGCCGTGTGCATGGCCGCTCTCGCGATGATTGCGAGCGTCGGTCTGGTCACGGCGCAGTCGCAAACGCAGCGCACGTCTTTCGTCGTCGCAACGGGACCGGGCGGCGGCACTTATTTTCCCGTCGGTCAGGCTCTGGCCGACATTATCAGCCATCCTCCCGGCGTGGCGCGCTGCGATGTGCCGGGCGCTTGCGGACCCAGCGGCCTGATTGCTTCGGCGCGAACCAGCGACGGCGCATTCGCCAATGTGCTCGACGTGAATGCGCATCGCGTCGATGCGGCTCTCGTGCAATCGGATGTGGTTGCAGACGCCGTCGCGGGCAAAGGCGCGTTCCGCAAGCTCGGCGCGCAGAGCCATATCCGCATCATTGCGGATTTGTTTCCCGAGGAAGTTCATGTCGTCGCGGCCCGGAATGCGCATATCGCGACGATCCAGGATCTGAAGGGCAAGCGCGTCTCCATCGGCGCGGAAGATTCCGGCACGATCGAAACGGCGCGCGCGTTGCTCGCCGCTTATCGTATTCCCGAATGGCGCATCGCCGAGAGCAACGATCCTCCGGATGTGGCCGCGCAGCGGCTTCTGAAGGGCGAGATCGATGCGTTCGTGTTTGTCGGCGGCGCACCCGTCGTGCTGGTCGAAAGCCTGGTCGCGCGCGGACAAGCCGTGCTGGTGCCCATCGACGGCGCGGGGAGGAAGCGCCTTCTCGCGCAAATGCCGAATTTTTCGCTGGCCGTAATCGCGGCCGACGCGTATCCCGGTTCCGGCGCCGTGCAAACCGTGAGCGAGCGGGCATTATGGATCGTGAACGATTCCGAGCCGGCCGATCTCGTCTATGGCGTGACGCGGGCCCTGTTCAATCCGGCGAACCGCGAAGCGCTCGACGATTCCCATCCCAGCGCCAAGCTGATCCGGCTTCAAACGGCCATCGCCACGCTCCCCGCGCCGCTCCATCCCGGCGCGGCGCGGTTTTATCGCGAGGCGAATATTCGTTAGTAAGTAGAGGATGATTCGCGCGGAGCCGCGGAGAACGCGGATCGCGCGCGGCGCAATCTGTTCACGGCCATGGACGCGCGGAAGACGTTTGGCGCTTCGCGCCGAACCTGCTCCGCGTTCTCCGCGGCTCCACGTGCCTACTACGTCAATGCTGCGATGTTGACATTACTTGGGATGCTCGAATCCGCAGGCTTCGCCGCCGCTGCTGGCCGCGCCGGCGGCGCTGAGGTCGTTTCCACCGGACTTCCTTTCTCCGGCCTTCCTTTTCCCGGAAGGCAGACCGCTGGCGGGATCGCGCGGCGCGCCTTGCGGGCATGCGGTCGTCCCCTGCCTGCCCGGAGGGTCCGGCTGCGGATTGAAAGCCGTTTGGGCGGGCATACCGGCAATTGCCTTCTGCTTGCCCGGAGGATCCGGTTGCGGATTGAAGCCGAAGGCGGCGCTCGATGCCAGGAGGGCCACGAAAACCAGCGAAAGCTTGACTGTCATCTTATGCATGGAATTTTTCCTTTCAAAATGACCTGGGTTGCAGTGGGCAACGGACTTTTGTCGAGGCTCGTTGAAGCCTCGGGCGCCATTGCTGGTGCTACCAGGGCGACAACCTAATTCGGCCCTGGGCCCGGCGCTTGGTCGGAAACGAACGCTTTGGTTTTATGCGAACGAAGGGCAGAAAATTTGTGCGCGTCGCGGCAGAAGACGATCGAATTATGTGCTGCCAACAAATGTCACAGCGCATGGCTTCGCAGCCTCGATCATGCTCCGCAAATCCGGCACGAGCGGTTTAATATCCATCAGACGGTTCGACTTCGCACGCAGTACAATCACCGCGACATGCAGAATCCTGACGTTCTGCTGGAAGGCAAGATTTTGATCGACCGTGACGAAGACGTCGAATTGTCCCGATACGAGAGCCAACAGCTCGCCGTTCCCGATTGCCGCCCATCCCATTTGCCGGGCGGTCTTCACCTCGTGACCCACAAGGTCGCGAGACAAGCGCCAATCGACGCATTCGTCCAGAAAAACTCTCACGAGATCGAGTCTACGAGTCGATCCTTGGCTTGCTCGAGAAACTCGATCGCGAGTTCCCGCGCGACCGTCGGAAATCCTTCGAGGAAATCGTCGAGCGATTCGCCGGCTTCGAGATAATCGAGCAGCGTCTGCACGGGAACGCGTGTCCCGCGGAACACCGCGGCACCGCCCATGATGTCTTCGTTACGCGATACGACCGGAGTTTTCATGGGTTTAAATATACCGCGTTGTGCAGGGTTGGACAACGGGGAATTCGGCGATAGTCGCATCATTGCGACGGCTTTAAATCACTTGCGATGGGAAATGATGTGAAACCGACGGCTGCAAAAAGCTACTCGTTCTTCCCTTATGTGTCATGCTCCGCGAATGCGGGGCACCTAGGTGACGTGTTTCTGATCTCGAAGAAAAAGCACAGGTATGAACGTCGCATCCACCATAAACGAGCTCCACCTGGGTCGCCCGCATCCCTACTACGCCAAGGCTTCGCAGGGTCGCTGCACCTATCCTCCGAAGCAGCGAAGCTGCGCGGGAGGATCGCGGGCGATGACAATGAGAGCGTGAAGGGCAGCGGCCGTTTGTTTGACTGACATCCAATGGGAATTATATATTTGGCTCCCTTTGAAAGCCCTGTTACGCGGACTCAAGCCGTTGATTCTTCAGAAGATTCCAAGACGCAAAATTTTTTCGCATTTTGGAGAGCAAAGTCGGTGCGCGTGAAGGGGAGGGAAGCGATGACATTCCCCCTTCCCCCGGCTTCGCCGGGTACTTCCCCCAGGCGTGTCCGGCTACGCCAAGGCTTCGCCGGATCTGGCGTTCAATCCGGCGAAGCTTCAGCGAAGGCGGATCGCGGGGGAAGAAAAACTGGATTGAATTCCCGCTCCTCACGCCAACCCCGCATCCACTTCGGCTTGCGACGCTGTCTCCCAATCGCGCATCGCGGGGAGCGCGAACATCCGTTCCATATAGGCGCTGGCCTCCGGCGGCGTTGTGATGCCGTAGGTCCGGAAGCGCGATGCGACCGGGCCATACATGCAATCCGCGATCGAAAATCGTCCGAACAGAAATCCGTTCGCGTCGCCGTGCTGCGTCAGCGCATGCATCCAGGCATCGATGATCCGCGCAACCTGATCCTTCGTTTCGGCATCGAGCGCAGGCGTGGGCAGGCGCCGCGCGAAATCCATCGACAGATTGGCGCGCACAGCCGCGAAGCCGGAATGCATTTCGGCCGCATAGGATCGCGCTGCCGCGCGCACAAACGGATCGTCGGGCCAAAGCTTCGCGGCGGGATGGCGCTCGGCGAGCGTTTCGCAGATCGCGAGGCTGTCCCACACCGTGTGGGTTTTGCCGTTCTCTTCGATCTTGAGAACGGGCACGCGGCCGGCAGGAGAATGCTTCAGAATCTCATCGCGCGTGGACGTGTGGTCCATGTCGCGCAGCTTGATGACGATCTGCTCGAACGGCGCACCCGTGGCGCGGAGCGCGAGATAAGGCCTCAGGCTCCAGGACGACCAGTCCTGCGTCCCCATGATCAGCGTATAGTGAGCGGCCATCTGGAATCTCCGGTTGCGGCGGGTGCGC
>JBEKDC010000150.1:0-8263 GCA_050014535.1 Rhizomicrobium sp. | reverse complement strand
TACCAGTCCGCGATGCGCTCGCGCACGGCGGCGTTCTTGATTGCGGGGCCGTCTTCCAGTTCCAGCGTGCGCGCGAGCGAAAGAAGTTCGTTCACGTCGATGCCGCCGCCTGTGCCGCCGCCCACAGCCAGCCGCTCATGCATGAGCGTGGTGAGCGCGACCGTCCAGCCCTGCCCCACTTCGCCCAGACGCTGCGAATCCGGAATCTTCACATCGGTGAAAAACACTTCGTTGAAGTTCGACTGACCGGAGGCCTGCTTGATCGGCCGCACTTCCACGCCGGGTGATTTCATCGCCAGGTAGAACATCGTGAGGCCCTTGTGCTTCTGCGCGTTCGGGTCAGTGCGGGTGAGCACGATGCCGTAGTCGGAATAATGCGCGCCGGAGGTCCAGATCTTCTGGCCGTTGATCGTCCATTCGTCGCCGTGCTTTTCCGCGCGCGTGCGCAGGCCCGCGACGTCCGAGCCGCCCGCGGGTTCGGAGAAGAGCTGGCACCAGATCTCGTCGCCGGCCAGCGCGGGCTTCACATAGCGCGCGACGCTGTCCTTCGAGCCGTAATGCATCAGAGTCGGGATGCACATGCCGAGCCCGATCGCGAAGGCAGCCCCCGGCGCCACGTCATATTTGCCTTCTTCCTGGTTGAAGATGATCTGCTGGAGTGGCGTGCCGCCGAGGCCGCCCACTTCTTTCGGCCAACCGATACGCGCGTAACCCTTCGCCGCCTTCTTCTTCTGCCACGCCTTCGCGGCCTCCATTGAAGCGCGGTCTTCCTCCACTTCCATATCGTCGCTGCCGTCGCCCTTCGCCTTGAGCTTCGCATTCGCGTCGAGCCAGGCGCGCACTTCGCTGCGGAATTTTGCCTCTTCGGCGGTATCGTCGAAATCCATGGTCGTTTCTCCGTTTCGTTTTTCTTGAATGTCGTCGGCGCGTTACGCCGCGTTGCTCAGTTCGAGCTGGGTGACGAGCTTCTCTTTCCAGGCGCGCTGGGGACCGAGCGACAGGCCCAGCTCCCGCGAGCGCTTGTAGAAAAGATGGCAATCGACTTCCCAGGTGAAGCCGATGCCGCCATGCGTCTGCGTGCTTTCCTTCGCCGCATAGTCGAACGCCTGCGTCGCGGAGACGCGCGCGGCGGCCGCGGCGAGCGGCAATTCGCGCGCATTGGTCGAAAGCGCCCAGGCGCCGTAATAGGCATTGGAGCGCGCCAGCTCGTTGTTCACATACATGTCGGCGAGCTTGTGCTTGATCGCCTGGAACGATCCGATGGGACGGCCGAATGCAAAGCGCGTCATGGCATAATCCTTCGCCATCACGAGGCATTGATCCGCGCCGCCTACCTGTTCGAAAGCCGTCAGGATCGCCGCGCGGTCGAGCACGCGGTTGGCGGTCGACCAGCCTTCGCCGGGCTTGCCCAGCGCTTCGGCAGCCGCACCGTCGAACTTGATCTCCGCATGCTTGCGCGAGGGATCGATCGAATCCTGCGCGCGGCGTGTGACACCCGCGCCTTTCAGATCGACCAGCACCAGCGCGATGCCGCGTTCGCCCGGTTCGTCGGACACGCGCGCGAGCGTGACCGCGTAGTCGGCCTCCATACCGTCCACCACCGCGATCTTCGTGCCCGTGAGCTTGCCGCCGGCAAAGCGGGTGCGGATGGATTTCGGTGTCACCGCGCCCACGCCTTCGGCGCGCACGAAAGTTCCGATCAGCTTGCCCTCGGCGATCTTCGGCAACAGACGCGTCTTCTGCTCTTCGCTGCCGGCCGCGAGGATCGCTTCGGCGAACAGATAGACGGTCGAGGAGAACGGCACGGGCGCGAGCACCCGACCCAATTCCTCGGCCACCACGCAAAGCTCAAGGTAGCCGAGGCCCAGGCCGCCATAGTTCTCCGGGATGGCCGTTCCCAGCCAGCCCATTTCGGCGATGCCCTTCCAGAGGGCCGCGTCGTGGCCCTGCGCGCCTTCGAACACGCGGCGGACCACCTTGTTGGTGCATTTTTCGGCCAGGAACTTGCGGGCCTGCTCGCGGAGCATCTTCTGGTCGTCGGAAAAGTCGAAATTCATGGGTTTTGTCCCGGTCTGAGTGGCGGTTGCCGGCCACGATAGAGACCCTGTCGCGATGCGCAACTGTCCGGTTTGGGGTCCCGGCAACCGGTTCTTAACTCCGGCTTAATGCCGGTTTCTTACCCTTGCCAGGCACAGCAAGGTTTGCCGCGAATGGCCAAAGCCCAATACCACAAGAACCAGCGCGTCTATGTGAAACCCGTGGGAACATGGGCGCTTGTCGAGCGCGTGTTGCCGCAATGGACCAAGGGGCTCGATGAGCCGCTGCGCATCTATTACGACGTGGGTCTGGGCCGTGAATTCTCCGCCGACGAATTGCAGGCCGAGCAACCCGCGGCCGAAACGGCAGTGGGCAACACCGAAGCGTGGCGGGTGGTCCGGGCCCGCAACAAATGGCAACCGGCCGAAGACTGCGCGCGCCATCCCGTGCCGGGAACCTATCCCGTCGTCATCACCGGCCAGGCCGATTGGGGCGGCTGGCGCGTGCCCGGCGCCGAATACGATCTCGATCCCGGCCGCGTCGAACGCCAGGCGCGCCTGATCGCCAGCGCACCGCAATTCGAGATTTTCGCAAAGTCGCTGGTCGACTGGGCGCGCAAATCCGGCGAAGACATGCCGAGTTCGCTGGCCGACCTCGCGCACGACGCGCAAGACCTTCTCGCGCATGTGAACGAAATCGAGAGCTGAATTCTGTCACGACGCTTATGGACCGCGGGCGTTCCTCCTACGCTGCTTCGCAGCTTCGGAGGACTTGCCGCTGGACCAGCCGAAGCCTTGGCGAAGGCTGGCCCGCCCGCTTTTCTATTTCTTCGAATTCCTTGCGGGCGAGGACGCCCGCGGTCCATCAGCACCGGCGTATAATATTCTAGAATAGCGAGCGCTGCTTTTCGCCCCTCACAATTATCGCTATACCTCACGCTTGAACCCCGCAAGGACACATCATGCGTACCGAAGAGCCGCGCGCCATTCGCCTTCAAGATTATCGCGCGCCCGATTATCGCGTCGAAAAGCTCGGCCTCGATTTCAACCTGGAACCGGAAGCGACGCGCGTCACCTCGACGATGCAGATTTTACGCACGACGCCGACGCCTGCCCCGCTTGTCCTCAACGGTGAGCATCTGAAGCTGATTTCCCTTGCGATCGACGGCAAGGCTGTGCCCACAGACGGCTACAAAATCGACGCCGAAACGCTCACGATCCACCAGGCTCCCGAACGCTTCATGCTCGAGATCGTCACGGAAATCTCCCCCACGACGAACACGGCGCTGGAAGGGCTCTATGTCTCGAAGGGCATCTTCTGCACCCAATGCGAAGCGGAGGGTTTCCGCCGCATCACCTATTTCCTCGACCGGCCCGATGTGCTGACCGTCTATACCACCCGCATCGAAGCGTCGAAGCGCGATTATCCGGTGCTGCTGTCCAACGGCAATCCGATTGAATCAGGCGATTTGGCGGGCGATCTGGCGGGCGGACGGCATTTCGCGGTGTGGAACGATCCGTTCCCCAAGCCCTGCTATCTGTTCGCGCTGGTGGCGGGCGATCTGGGCGTGCTGCGCGACGAATTCACCACCATGTCCGGACGCAGGGTCTCGCTTGCGATCTTTGTCGAGCACGGCAACGAGCCCAAGGTCGCCTATGCGATGGATTCTCTCAAGCGCGCAATGCGCTGGGACGAACGGACGTACGGCCGCGAATACGATCTCGACATTTTCATGATCGTTGCGGTCTCCGCCTTTAATTTCGGCGCGATGGAAAACAAGGGCCTCAACATCTTCAACGACAAACTGCTGCTCGCGAGCCCGGAAACCGCGACCGACGACGATTACGCGCGCATCGAAAGCGTCGTCGCCCACGAATATTTCCACAACTGGACGGGCGACCGCATCACCTGCCGCGACTGGTTCCAGCTGTCGCTGAAGGAAGGCCTCACTGTATTCCGCGACCAGACGTTCTCGGCCGATATGCGCTCGGCCGCCGTCAAGCGCATCGAGGACGTGCAGGCGCTGCGCATGCGCCAGTTCCAGGAGGATGCGGGACCGCTCGCCCATCCCGTGCAGCCGCAGGCCTATATCACCATCGACAATTTCTACACCGCGACCGTTTACGAAAAGGGCTCCGAAGTGATCGGTATGCTCAAGACTCTCGTGGGCGACGAGGGCTATCGCAAGGCGACCGATCTCTATTTCGCGCGACACGACGGGCAAGCCGCCACCGTCGAGGATTGGGTCAAATGTTTCGAGGATTCCTGCGGACGCGACCTCAAACAGTTTCGCCTCTGGTATGTGCAATCCGGCACGCCGACCATCGAGGCGAAAGGCAGTTACGATCCCGCGAAGAAGACCTATGCGCTGACCTTGAAACAAAATCTCGGACCGACACCGGGCCAGCCGGAGAAAAAGCCGATGCACATTCCCGTGCGCCTCGGATTTGTCGGCACGAACGGCAAGGCGTTGCCGCTCACTCTGGAAGGCGAGAATGCGGTCGGGCCGGAGGAGCGCGTGCTCGAACTGACGGGTACGCAGCAGACATTCGTGTTCGTCGATGTGCCGGAAGCGCCTTTGCCGTCGATCGGTCGCAGATTCTCGGCGCCGGCGCATTTCAAGGTGCCGCTGGGACGAAAAGATCGCGCCGCGCTGATGGCGCATGACGCGGACCCCTTCAATCGCTGGGAAGCGGCGCAGAAGCTGGCAACCGAAACCCTGCAGGAGATGGCGGCGGACGCGAAGCAAGACGTCATGCCGAACGCGGACGCGACTTACGTCGGCGCCATCGGCCGCGTGCTCGACGATGCGGAAAAAGATCCCGCCTTCGCGGCACAGATGCTGCTGCCGCCGTCGGAGGGCGAGCTGGCGCTCGCGATGTCGCCGCCCGATCCCGAAGCGATTCACACCGCGCGCATGGCGCTGGTCTCGGCCATCGCCGAAGCCTATGGCGATCGCCTCACGGCCCTTTATCGCAAATTCGAGCAGGCGGGAGAGTACAATCCCGGCGCCGCGTCTGCCGGAGCGCGCAGCCTGCGCAATGCGTGCCTGCGATTCCTCACCGCCGCCGACGACGAGAAGGCGGCCTCGCTCGCCGATACGCATTACCGCGGCGCATCGAACATGACCGACACGATCGCGGCGCTCGCTTCGCTTAGCCGGATGAATTCGGCCAAACGCGACGCGGCCTTCGCGCATTTCCACGACCGCTTTCGTCAAAATCCGCTGGTGCTCGACAAATGGCTGGCTCTGCAGGCGAGTTCGCCCCTGCCCGGCACGGTCGCCGGCGTGCGCGCGCTGACCAAGCATCCCGCCTTCGATATGAAGAACCCTAATCGGGTCCGCTCGCTGGTCGGCGCGTTCGCGGCCAACCATCTGCGCTTCCACGGCGCGGACGGCGCGGGCTATGCGCTCGTGGCCGAGACCATCCGCACGCTCGACGGCATCAACCCCCAGGTGGCCGCGCGCATGTCCGGCGCGTTCGAGAACTGGCGACGCTATGACTCAGGCCGTCAGGCGCTCATGCGCGCCGAACTCGAGGCGATCGCCAAAATGCCGGGCCTTTCCTCGAATTTGTTCGAGGTCGTGAGCAAGATGCTGGGGTAATTTTCTCCTCTCCCCCAACTAGGTAGAGGCGAAAGTAGTGTCCCCCCGACTCGCGGATTCGCATAATCGGCCGTCGCGAATCACCTGAGGGGTGCGCCTCGTTCATGGCGCAGGGCCGAACCTTCACTGGGCCAGTCGATGCCCTTGCCGGACCCGTGCAGACATCCGCGCGCGCGGGCACGCGCCATATCCGCGTCGTTGTGATCATTTCGCTGCTGCTGATCGCCGGCAGCTTTGCGTCCGCCGGCGCGATCCAGATGCGGCTCGACCGCATGCATGCGATGACGCAGGCGGCGGCCTTCGGCGACCGGCGCGCGCAGGAAATCGCCACCGATCTGTCGGCGATCCTGGAGCATTATCAGGCTCTGGGCACTGCATTTGCGAATGCCGAGCCGTCGGCCGAAACCTCCGCGGCGCTCTCCGAAGCGGGCGGACGCGGGCTTCGCAACATCGCCGTGCTCGACGGCGCAGGCCGGTTACAATTCGAGATGACGGGTTCGCCCGAAGGGCTCCTGCCGTTGCCGGCCGATGCGCTTGCATCGACGGCGCGCGCGGTCATTCCTTCCGCCGACGGCCGCACCATGGCGCTCGCCTTTCGCGCGGGCGAACACATTGTGGCGATGCAGATCGATCCGTCCGCATTGCTTCCTCCTGCCAGCATGGAGGATTCTCTGGTCGCGACATCGAACGGAAAAGTCGTGGCGCTCGGCGTAGACTGGAACGACGTGCCCGCCATGGCGCCGCTTGCGCTCGATACTGCTCCTTCGGCCGCGCGTATCGTCGATCTCCCGGGCGGCGCGCGATTGATCTCGCTCAGGCGCGTACCCGGCTGGCCGCTGAGCGTGGGCTCGTCGGTGACGGTCGGCGATGCTCTCGGCGCATGGTACGGCGCGCTGCCGCTCTATCTGTTCTTCATTTTCGGGCCGGCGCTTGCGGGCGCGGGACTCGCTGTCGTGTTCGTGCGCGAATTCGAGCGCCGCGCGCGCACGGCCGAAGCGATGCGGACCTTGCGCGCCACCGCGCCTGAGGATGCGCGGCTCCTCGTGCGCCTCGCCGACGCCGAGCGTCGCGCCATCGAAGCCGAACGCTCGAAGACCGAATTCATCGCCCATATGAGCCACGAATTGCGCACGCCGCTCAACGCAATCATCGGTTTCTCGGAAGTTATCGAGCAGGGATTCTTCGGCCAGCCCGGCCATCCCAAATATGTCGAATATGCGCATGACATCGCCCATGCGGGCCGCCAGCTGCACGACAAGATAGGAGACATTCTCGAATTCGCCGATCTTGAGGCGCGCCGTCATCTGCTGGCACCGGCCATGATCGATGTGGCGGGCGTGGTGCGCGCGGTGATCGACGAGAACGCCGTGAAGGCTCGCGCGCGCAAGATCAAGTTGACGGTTTCGCTGCCCGGCGAAGCGCATGCATTCGCCGACGCCGCGGGCGTGAAGCGCATCCTCAGCAACATCGTCGCCAATGCGCTGCAATACACGCCGGCAGGAGGTAGCGTGCGCGTTCAGCTGCGCAGCGAGCAGCGTACTGTGGTGATCGCGGTGCGCGACAGCGGTCTCGGCTTCTCGCTCGAAGAAAGCGCCAAGGCAGGCGAAGCGTTTACGCGTTTCGATCGCCCCGGCTCGACCACTGGCACGGGCCTGGGACTCGCCACCTCCATGATGCTCGCACGCCGCATGGGGGGAGTCGTCCGCATCTCCGGCGCGCCCGGCGACGGCACGCTGGCGGAGTTGCATTTGCCGAAGGAAAAGACGATATCCCAGCGATAGGCGCCGGCGATTGTCTTTGAACAGCTGCTGGTGCTTTTATTCTTTCGAATTCTGGAATAGCTTTATGGGCGAGCGGGAGGGCAATGCGTTTTATTTGCCCTTGCAAAAGTGTCGTTTCCCCGATCGCGAACGCCGCAATTTGTTTTGCTTGAGTTCAAGTAACGACCAATCGATTTGTGCAGCATCATCTGGGGACTCGCCTGCGAGGTCGTTCGATTGATTTGAGAGGAGAATGACATGGATTGGATCGAAAAGCTGTTTGGTCTCGGACAATCGATCGATGGGGGAGACGGGAAGCTTGAGATGCTCATCGTCGCGGCGCTTGCAATTGCGGCGGCAACATTCATCGGCATTTCGCCGCGCCTGCGGCAGCGGCCTTTGCCTACAGACAGCAAGAGCCGACTTCAATGATCCGGCTACGTTAAGCGCAACAGTTTCGGCGCTTCGCCTTGCTGCGGAGGCGGTCGTCGCCGTACATCCCATCGCGTGGCCGCCGCAGCGCAATTCGCGTCGCGCCCTTCAGAGAGAGCACCATGAAATCACGAGCCGAGCTATCGGGAGTTCCCGGCAAAAAAGGGCCAAGGCCCAAGATCGTAAACAAAGCCCGTTTACGACTGCAACAATTTGCGCGATTGCGCTGTCTGCCCATCGGCAACTCGGCCGAAGCACAGAAGTCTTACGCTGAGGCAGTAGACGGACGGCTCAAAACCGCCGAGGCCGTCCAAGCGGCCGCAGCAGCTCCAGCGCCGCCAGGACGTGCCCTAAACGCCGCCGTTCAAACCTGGCGATGGCTCGGACCTTCGGAGATCACAAACGGCCAGACAATGGGCAACGATTG
>JBEKDC010000149.1:0-8275 GCA_050014535.1 Rhizomicrobium sp. | reverse complement strand
GACTACGTCGGCCACTTCCCCCGCAAGCGGGGAAAGAGGATTCAAAGCCGACGCAAATTGATTTGCAGTTGATCCGGCCCGAAGCCGGGCCTTATCGCCGAGGCGGCCCAAAGCTTCAAGAGGCCGTCAGGCGGCTTCGGCCCTTATGGCCCGGGTCACCCTGGCCTCGACGCTGGCGAGGCGTTCCGGATGGACGACCTTGTGGCCGAAGCCGTCGCGCACATAGAAGACGTCCATGGCGCGTTCGCCATAAGTCGCGACCATGGCCGAGGAAATCGACAGCCCCGATTCGAAGATCGCCTGGGTCACGTCGTAGAGAAAACCGGGCCGGTCGGCGCCTTCCACTTCCAGGACGGTGGCGATCGCCGAAGCCTCATTGTCGAAATTGACCCGCGGCCGAACCTGGAACGCTCCCGCCCGCTTGCGGGGCGGACGCTTGGCGATGACCGCGCGGGGCTGAATCTCGCCCGACAACGTCTTCGCGATAGTCCGACGCAGGCGGGCGACGCGCGCGGGATCGCCGAACGGTCCGCCTTCCGCGTCCTGCACCGAGAAAATATCGAGCGCGAAACCGTCGGCCGTCGTGAACGCTTTGGCATCGACGATCGACCCACCGGACACGGCGACGGCGCCGGACAATTGCGAAAACAAACCCGGATGATCGGGAGTATAGACGACGACCTCCGTCACCGCGCGGAACTCGTTGCTTTCGGCCGACAGCGCCAGCAATTCGCCTGCCGCATCGGCCTCGCTCATCATGCGCGCGTAACGGGCATGCGCTTCATCGTCGAAGGCGAGCCAATAGCCGTCATAGTGGCGCGTGAGCGCACGCTCGCGCGCCGACGCCGGCAAATCGGCGATGCGTTTGGCGACGGCCGCCTTCGCGTGCTCGATGCGCGCGGCGCGTGCGGGCGCAGCATCGCCGCCCGACATCACCGCCTCGGCTTCGTAATAAAGCTCGCGCAGCAGCTGGCCTTTCCAGCCGTTCCACACGCCGGGACCCACCGCGCGGATGTCGGCGACCGTCAGCACCAGCAGCAGGCGCAGCATCTCCGGCGACTGCACGGCCTCGACGAAATCGCGCACGGTTTTGGGATCCCCAATGTCGCGTTTCTGCGCAGTGTCGCTCATCACCAGATGGTTGCGCACCAGCCACGATACGGCGGCGGTGTCCTCGGGCGAAAGCCCCAGCCGCGTGCACAGGCTTTCGGAAATGGACGAACCCACTTTCGAATGATCGCCGGGCAATCCCTTGGCGATATCGTGCAGAAAAATCGCACAATAAAGCGTTTCGCGGGATTTGATCCGTTTGACCAGCTCGGTTGCCAGCGGGAGTTCCGCCTTCAGCTCGCCGCGCTCGATGGCCGCCACATTGCCCACGGCGCGGATCAGATGCTCGTCCGCCGTGTAGTGGTGATACATGTTGAATTGCATGAGGGCCACGGCATGGTCGAACGCGGGCACGAATTTGCCCAGAACGCCCGCTTCGTTCATCCGTCGCAGCGCGCGTTCGGGATCGCGCCGCGAGGTGAGGATATCGAGGAACAGCCGGTTGGCAGTCTTGTCGTTGCGCACCTCTTCGGTAATGAGACCGAGCGAGCGCGTAATCGTGCGCAGCGCGTTGGGGTGCACATCCACGCCTTTTGCGTCTGCCATGTGGAAAATGCGGATGAAATTCACCGGATCGCGCCGGAACACATTGGCGCGCGCGTCGAGGCGGCCGTTTTCGACGTAGAAATCCTCCGTGCCCGTACGTGGCTTGAGGAAGCCCGGCAGAAGACTCGACAGCGCCGGACGGCGCTTTTTGTTTTGTTCTTCCAGCGCGGCACAGAAGATGCGGGTCAGGTCGCCCACGTCTTTCGCGACGAGGAAGTAGGCGCGCATGAAACGCTCTATGGCGAGGCGCGGATTGTCGTCGGTGAAGCCGAGCCGGCGCGCGACCTCAAGCTGTACGTCGAAGGAAAGCCGCTCTTCCGCGCGTCCCGCGATGTAATGAAGCTCGAAACGGACATTCCACAAAAACGCCTCGGCCTTCTGGAAGGTCTTGTATTCCTCACGCGTGAAAACATTGTGGTCGACGAGTGCGGCCGCGTCTTCGACGTGGAAGAGATATTTGCCGATCCAATAAAGCGTCTGCAGATCGCGCAGCCCCCCCTTGCCCTCCTTGATATTGGGCTCGACGAGATATCGGCTCTCGCCATGCCGCAAATGCCGCTGGTCGCGCTCGGCGAGCTTGGCCTCGACGAAATCCTGGCCGTTGCCCGTGGCGACGTCGGACCAAAATTTTTTGCGCAATTCGTCGTAGAGACCCTTGTCGCCCCACAGATAACGCGCCTCTAGCAAAGCGGTGCGGATGGTGATGTCCTGCTTGGCGAGACGGACGCATTCGGCCAGCGAGCGCGTCGCATGACCCACTTTGAGGCCCATGTCCCACAGCATGTGGAGGATGAATTCGATGACGCTCTCGCCCCAGGCCGTCTGCTTGTACGGCCGCACGAACAGCAAATCGATGTCGGAGCCGGGAGCGAGCTGACCACGGCCGTAACCGCCCGTTGCCACCACGGATATGCGTTCGGACTCCGTCGGGTTCTGCGCGTAATAGAAGTGCTTGACGGCGAAATCGTAGAGAACCTGGATCAGCACATCCTGCACATCCGACAGCGCACGCGCCGCCACGATGCCGGGAAGCGTGCCCGCCTCGACGCGCGCTTTTACGCGCTCGCGCGCGGTTTGGAATGCGATTTTGATATGGGCGAGGGCCGCCTTGCGCAGCTTGGGCTGATCGGATTGCGCGTGCGCGAGCGCGGTCAGGTCGCGCCGAAGCGCATCCCCGTCCAGAAGCTCGATCCGCTCCGGTCCCTGATAACCCAATGCCGATCCTCCGATGTCAGGCCATAGAACGGCCCGAAAGGGGCAAAGGCAAGGCGGCCAAGGAACCCGCGGCGTTGCGCGGGACACGCGACACGACCGGGCCATTGTGGTAAGGTTATTGCGGTCGTTCGAAGGGGCGAGACTGCAGTTGCAACCTGTCAGGTGTTGCCATGATGGAACGAACGGATCACGACGGACCAGCGATGCTGGATGCGGTGGCCTTGCTGGCCGATCTTCCCGTGAAGGGACTTGTTCGCGGCCAGGTCGGCACGGTCATCGAATCGCTGGATGCCGCAACCACGCTGGTCGAATTCAGCGACGAACTGGGCCGCGCCTACACCGTGGCGCCATGTCCCCGATCGGAACTCCTGGTCCTCCACTACGCCGGCGACGCGGCGGCGTAGTGGGGCTAGAAAAACGGCACGTCTTCGCGCCGAAACGCGATGGGGCAGATCATCCGATACGCAACCACAAGCGGTCGCGAACATCGTCCCACGATTCAATATTCGCGGGGTTCACCACATGGTCTGCCAAGCGCCGGTCGATTTCATTCTTCTGGGCCTGCGACAGCGGAGGCATACGATCAGGTTCGGCGGCAACACTGTCCCACAAGTCCTGTGCGAGCTGAACCCGTTCCGCGGCGGACAGTTTGAAGAGTTCGGATAGGTTGCTCATGATCGTTCTCCAATGGGTCGATTGTCGCCCAAACGATGTCCCGGAACAAAACAACGCCTCGCCGGCAAGCCGCCAGCGGCAAACGTTTCTTGCTCTGTCAGAACGAATTTGCCCTACATCTTCGACACAACCGGCGCGAGTTCTTCCGTGCCGAGCCAGCGTTGGAGGAAGCCGGCCAACGCGGCGCCTACGAAAGGCGCGACCCAGAAGGCCCAGAGCTGCTGGATGGCCCAGCCGCCCTGAAAAATCGCGACGCCGGTGGAGCGCGCGGGGTTCACCGACGTGTTCGTGACGGGAATGGAAATCAGGTGAATCAGCGTGAGCGCCAAGCCGATGGCGAGCGGCGCAAAGCCTGCCGGCGCACGCACCGATGTGGCGCCGAGGATCACCAGCAGGAACATCGCCGTCATCGTCACTTCGCAGATGAGACAGGCAAGCAGGCTGTAGCCGTGCGGCGAATGTTCGGCGTAACCGTTGGAGGCGAAGCCTTGCGTCACGTCGAAGCCGGCCAAGCCGCTGGCGATCGAATCGAGCACGGCCGCCGCCGCGATCGCGCCGGCCACTTGCGCGATCCAATAGGGAATGACATCGCGGGCGGGAAAACGGCCTGCAGTCCACAGGCCCAATGTCACCGCCGGGTTGAAATGCGCGCCGGAGATATGCCCGAAGGCATAAGCGCCGGTGACAACGGTGAGCCCGAACGCCAGCGCCACGCCGGCATAGCCGATGCCGACGCCGGGGATCTTGGCGGCAAGCACGGCGCTGCCGCAGCCTCCCAGCACGAGCCAGAACGTGCCGATGAACTCGGCGCCCAGTTTGCGCGAAATATCCATAATCGAATGCCCCTTCCGCGAATCATGTGCCGGCGCCATTTTACACGGTCCCGCGATGGACTCGCCGCCGCCAGCGCCAGGATCGGGCTGTGGGAGCCGAAACGCCGAATTCGGAATGCGAGTTGAATCCCGCGCGCGCTGCTATGATATCCCCGCCATGGACGACGCAGCCGAAAACACGTCGCTGACGCCGGAGCCCGCGCTGCGCGGCCCCGCGCGCATCCAGGCCTATCTGAAGACGCTCCCCGACGCGCCGGGAGTCTATCGCATGCTCGATGCCAAAGGCGACGTGCTCTATGTCGGCAAAGCCAAGAGCCTCAAGAAGCGCGTGGCGTCCTATGCCAAGCCGGGCGGCCTCAACGAACGCATCGCACGCATGGTGGCCGATACGGCCGAGATGCTGTTCGTCACCACCGCGTCCGAAACCGAAGCGCTGCTGCTCGAATCCAATCTGATCAAGCGGCTGAAGCCCCGCTACAATGTGTCGTTCCGCGACGACAAATCGTTTCCGAACATCCTGCTGCGCGAGGACCATAGCTTCGCGCAGATCCTCAAGCATCGCGGCGCGAAATCGGTCAAAGGGGTTTATTTCGGTCCGTTCGCGTCGGCAGGCGCGGTCAACCGCACGCTCAACGCATTGCAGCGCGCCTTCCTGCTGCGCTCATGCTCGGATTCCGTGTTCGAATCGCGTACGCGGCCGTGCCTGTTGTTCCAAATCAAGCGCTGCAGCGCACCCTGCACCGGCCGCATCGATGAAGCGGGCTACAAGAAGCTGGTCGACGAGGCCGAAGCGTTTCTCACCGGCAAGAGCCGCGCGGTGCAGGCGGAGCTTGTGGCCGACATGAACGGCGCATCGGAATCGCTCGACTTCGAGCGCGCCGCGCGCTTGCGCGACCGCATCCGTGCGCTCAGCCATGTGCAGGCGCATCAAGGCGTGAACCCCTCCACGTTCTCCGATGCCGATATGTTCGCCGCGCATACGCAAGGCGGCGAAACCTGCGTCCAGGTGTTCTTCTTCCGCGGCGGACAGAACTGGGGCAACCGTCCCTATTTCCCCCGCCACGATCGCGATCTGCCGACGGCGGAAGTGCTCGAAGCGTTCATCGGCCAGTTCTACGACGAACGTCCGGCGCCAACACTGGTGGTCGTCTCCGAGACTCTTCCCAATCAGGCGCTGCTCGCGGAAGCGCTGTCGCTGCGCTCGGAACGCAAGGTCGAGGTGCTGATGCCGCAACGCGGCGAGAAGCGGCAAATTCTCGACATGGCGCTGCAGAATGCGCGCGAACAACTGGGCCGCCGGCAGGCCGAGAACGGCGCGCAACGCGAACTGCTGGAAGCCACAGCCGAAACCTTCGGGCTCGAAGCCCCGCCGCGCCGGATCGAAGTCTACGACAATTCGCATATCCAGGGGACGAATGCGCTAGGCGCCATGATCGTGGCGGGTGCGGACGGATTCGAAAAAGGCGAGTATCGCAAGTGGAACATCAAATCGACGGAACTCACCCCCGGCGACGATTACGGCATGATGCGCGAGGTGCTGACGCGCAGGTTTTCGCGGCTCGTAAAGGAAAGCGAAGCAGACGACCTGAAGGCCAAATGGCCCGATCTGGTGCTGATCGACGGCGGACCGGGCCAACTCGCGGTGGCCGTCAGCGTGCTCGAGGATTTGGGAGTGGAGGACGTGATGCTGGTGGGCATCTCCAAAGGACCGGACCGCGACGCTGGCCGCGAGCATTTCTACATGAAGGACCGCGAACCTTTCCGCCTCGATACCAAGAGCGCCGTTCTCTACTTCCTGCAACGCCTGCGCGACGAGGCGCATCGCTTCGCCATCGGCAGCCACCGCAAGAAACGGTCGAAAGCGATCGGGGCCAATCCGCTCGACGAGATCGCGGGGGTCGGCGCCTCGCGCAAACGCGCGCTGCTGCAGCATTTCGGTTCGGCCCGGGCCGTCGCCGGTGCGAGCCTGGCCGATCTTGAGGCTGTGGGAGGCGTGAGCCACGCGCTGGCGAAGAAAATATACGATTTCTTCCACGCCAGCGGCTGAATTCGGGTGCTAAACTGACTCGGATGCGCCGCATGAGGTGCGCCACGCTTACCCACACGAAAGACTTCCCAGCGTAATGTTCCGCCTGCCCAACATCCTGACCGTCCTGCGTATCCTGCTGGTGCCGGTCTTCGCGTTTGCCTTCGCACTCCCCGGCGAGACCGCGCGGCTGGTCGCGTTCGCCGTATTCTGCATCGCAGGCGTCAGCGATGCGCTGGATGGGTTCGCCGCGCGCAAGCTGCAGGCGAGCTCCGATTTCGGGCGGATGCTCGATCCGATCGCGGACAAGATCCTCGTCGCCGTGGCGCTGATGATGATCGTCGCCGAACGCAGCGTGCCGCAGTTCAACCTCACACCGGGTTTGTTGAGCGCTCTCAAGCTCGTGCCGGCGCTTGTCATCCTGGCCCGCGAGATTCTCGTTTCCGGTCTGCGGGAGTTTCTGGCATCCGTGCGCGTCAGCGTGCCCGTGTCGCGCATCGCCAAGATGAAGACGGCCATTCAGATGGTGGCCATCGGCGCGATGATCCTGGGGCCGATCGCCAACAAGGTGATCCCGGGCGCGTTCGTCGGCGCCTACGTGGCGATGTGGATCGCGGCGGCGCTCACCGTCTACACGGGCATCAGCTATTTCCGCGCAGGCCTGCGCCACTTGCATCCCACCGGCGGCGTAGCGCCGAGCGCCGGGAGCGGGACGTGACGCTCCTCTACTTCGCCTGGGTCAGGCAGAAGGTGGGCAGGAGCGAAGAACAAATCGATCTGCCCGCAGGAATCGTCACCGTCGGCGATCTCGTCGCTTATCTGAAATCGCGCGGCGGCGGCTATGCCGATGCGTTTGCCGATCCGGCACGGCTGCGCGCGGCCGTCGACCAGGACCATGTGAGCTTCGATGCACCTGTCGATTCCGCCGACGAGGTCGCATTCTTTCCGCCGGTGACGGGTGGATGAGCACGATCCGAATCCAGCGCGAGGATTTCGACATCGGTGCGGAAGCGGATCGGCTCGCGAACGGTCGCGGCGATGTCGGCGCGGTGGTGACGTTCACGGGTCATGTGCGCGGCGAAGCGGGACTCACGGCGCTCACGCTTGAACATTATCCCGGCATGACCGAACGCGAGATCGCTAACCATGTCCGCGAGGCGGAGCAGCGCTGGCCGCTGACGGGCGTGACGATCGTTCATCGCATCGGGCGACTGGAACCCGGCGCGCGCATCGTGCTGGTCGCGACATCTTCCGGCCACCGCCAAGCGGCGTTCGCCGCGGCGGAATTCCTGATGGATTATCTCAAGACCCGCGCGCCGTTCTGGAAGGAAGAAGAACGCGGCGAAACCAAAACCTGGATCGCCGCAAAAGACACCGACGAAGACGCCGTCCGCCGCTGGCGGTAAAAAGGATTTAACGCAGAGGACGCCGAGGTTGCGCAGAGGACGCAGGGGTGGCCTGTGTGTTCGGTAACTCAAATGCGATCGGTGACGTTGTTTCGGTGCGCTTTGCGCGCCAACGCGATAGGCGGGATGTAGCAATCTGCAGGCAACTAGCTCCGACCTCCTCCGCGGCCTCTGCGCAACCTCCGTGTCCTCTGCGTTAAAATCCTTTTTACGAAGTCGCAGAGTTCCGAAGAGTCAAAGCTGCACCGCCGACACCGGCCGGTGCACGTCCTGCGCGTAATCGTTCATCAGCGTTTCGGTGATCTGCGCCGGCTTGAATTTGTATGGCCCGATCTCGGCCACCGGCGTCACTTCGGCGGCCGTGCCGGTCAGGAAGCATTCGGTGAATCCTTCGAGCTCCTTCGGCTCGATATGTCGCTCGATCACCGGAATCTGCCGCGCGCGCGCGAGCGCCATGACCGAGC
>JBEKDC010000148.1:0-8286 GCA_050014535.1 Rhizomicrobium sp. | reverse complement strand
CGCCGGCCTCGCTGGCGAGCGGAATCAATTCTTCAAATCTGTCGAACGAGCCTGTGGCGATATCGCCTGCCTGAAGCACCACGATCGTCGGTTGACCGCGCGCAAGCGCGTCGCGAAGCGCACCGGATTCGACGCGACCGGTGGCATCGGTCTTCAGCGGCTCGATATTAGCCCGGCCCAAACCGAGAAGTCCGATGGCGCGATCGATCGAGCCATGACGGTTCTCGTTGGCAAGAATTCGAATTTTCGGCGAACCGGCCAAGCCCTGCTCGACAACGTCCCAGCCGCATTTGCGCAGGAGCGCGCCGCGCGCCGCCGCGAGACACGTCACATGCGCCATTTGACATCCCGTGACGAATGCGAAGCTGCTCTGTGCCGGCAGGCCCAGCAGATCCTTGAGCCATGCGCCGGCGATTTCTTCCACGACGCCGGCTGCCGGCGCGCAGGCATGCAATGCGGCGTTCTGATCCCAGGCCGATGTGAGCCAGTCGGCCGCGAGCGCGACGGGAAGCGTGCCGCCCAGCACCCAACCGAAAAATCGCCCGCCGGCCGACCCGATTAGGCCCGGCGATGCATCCCTGACAAGGTCTTCGATCGCGTCTTCCGGCGAGACGCCGCGATCCAGAAGCGGTTTGTTCAAATTGCGGCGCAGAGTTTCGAGCGAGTCGGACGACGCAACGCCCTGGCCATCCAATCCCGAAAGATAAGACTGCGCGTGGCGCGTCGCGAGTTCGAGAAGGCGCGGGTTTTCGGATTTGTCGAATGCCATGGGTCCGAACTCCATCAAAACGGGAATTTCGGGTCCACCCGATTCTTGCGGTTCGGCTTTAGGACACCGAAGAAACTTAATGCCCCCCTACGAAATCAACTTCTCTATCGTCGCCCAGTCGAGACCCTTGGCCAGCGCGCGTTCGAAGCGGTCGAACAATTCGTCGATTTCGGCTTCGTCGATGACGAGCGGCGGACATAGCGCGATGCGGTCGCCCATCAGCGGGCGCGTGATGAGGCCTTCCTCTTCGGCGAAACGCGCGATATTCGCCGCGGCCGTCTTCGTGGGATCGAAGCTCGTCTTCGTCTTTTTGTCGGCGACGATTTCGACGCCGCCCAGAAGACCGACGCCTTTCGCCTCGCCCACCAGCGGATGCTCGCCGAGCCGGGCAAGCCGCGCGAGGAAGCGCGGCGCAACCTCGCGGACATGGCCCACGATGTCGCGCTCCTGGTAGATCTCGATCGTCTTCAGTGCGACGGCGGCCGCCACCGGATGGCCGGAATAGGTGAAGCCGTGGCCAAAGGTGCCGATCTTTCCGGATTCGCTTTCGATCGCCTCGCACATTTCCGGCGACAAGAGCACGGCCGAGATCGGCAGATAGGCCGACGACAAGGCCTTGGCGATCGTCATCGTCGATGGTTCGAAACCGTACGTCCCGCAGCCGAACCAGTTGCCCGTGCGGCCGAAACCCGTGATCACTTCATCGTCGATCAGCGCGATGCCGTAGCGGTCGAGCACCCTGCAGATCGCGTCGAAATAACCCTTCGGCGGCACGATCACCCCACCCGCACCCTGCACGGGCTCGGCGATCATCGCGCCGATGGTTTCAGGGCCTTCCTTTTCGATCAGGGTCGCGAGGTTGCGGCCCATGCGCGCGGAGAATTCCGTCTCGCTCTCGCCCGGCTCCGCATTGCGGTAGTAATGCGGGCAATCCGCGAAGCGCACGAAATCCAGCGGCAAGTCGAAGCTTCTGTGATTGGCCGGAAGACCGGTCAGGCTCGCGCTTGCAATCGTCACGCCGTGATAGGCCTTGGTGCGGCTGATGATCTTCTTCGCCTTGGGTTTTCCCATGGCGTTGTTGACGTACCAGATGAGTTTGATCTGGGTATCGTTGGCCTCTGAGCCGGAATTCGCAAAGAACACCTTGCCGACCGGGAACGGCGCGACTTCTTTGAGCTTTTCGGCCAGCGCAATGGCCGGTTCGTGGCTGCGGCCGGCAAAGATGTGCGCGTAGGCGAGTTTGCGCATCTGTTCCGACGCCGCCTCGATTAACGCTTCCTCGCCCCAGCCGAGTGCGGTGCACCAAAGGCCGGCCATGGCCTCGATATAGTCCTTGCCGTGCTCGTCATAGACGCGCACGCCCTTGCCCCGCTCGAACACCAGGGGGCCGGTTTCGCGCAGCTTTACGAGGTTCGTGTAGGGATGCAGGAGGCTCTGGACGTCGCGCGACTGGGCGTTGGAAAGGGGCATGGCGAAACCTCGGATTGGCTGCAGCATTCATCGCCCGCGCCGCTGCGCCGCGTCAACGAGAGCCGCAGCCGCGTTGCTCCCTTCCGCGGGCGTTCCTATGATGCGGCCGGGCAATTCAGGGGTTTTCGGGGCATGCTTGGCCTGATGCAGGACTGGCCGCTCTTGGTCACCAAGATCATCGACCACGCCGCGCGCTACCATGGCGACCGGGAGATCGTGACGCGGACGGTGGAAGGTCCCATCGTCCGGACGAATTACCGCGAAATCCACGGCCGCGCCCGGCGCGTCGCGAGCGCGCTCGAAAGATACGGCATCAAGTTCGGCGACCGCGTCGCCACGCTCGCCTGGAACACCCATCGGCACATCGAAGCCTGGTACGGCATCACCGGCATCGGCGCGATCTATCACACCTTGAACCCGCGCCTGTTCCCCGAGCAGCTCGTCTATATCGCCAATCACGCCGAAGACCGTGTGCTGTTCTTCGACACGACCTTCGCCAATCTGGTCGCTGAGATCGCGCCCAGGCTTCCCTCGATCAAGCTTTATGTCGCGCTCACGGATCGCGCCAATCTGCCGAAAGCGGAAATCCCCAACCTCGTCGCCTATGAGGATTTCATCGCGGAACCCGCGGACGATTTCGCCTGGAAGGATTTCGACGAGAATACGGCCTGTGGGCTTTGCTATACCTCGGGTACCACGGGAAACCCCAAAGGCGTGCTCTATTCGCATCGCTCGAATGTGCTGCATGCGATGGTCGCGAGCCAGGCGGACGCGCAGGGCATCCGCGGTGTCGACAGCGTGCTGCCCGTCGTGCCGATGTTTCATGCCAATGCCTGGGCGCTCGCCTTTGTCGGCCCGATGATGGGCGCCAAGCTCGTGCTGCCGGGACCGAAACTCGACGGCGCCTCCGTCTACGAACTGCTCGACACCGAGAAGGTGACGATGACGGCGGCCGTTCCGACCGTGTGGCTCATGCTGCTGCAATATCTCGAGCAGACGGGAAAGATGCTGCCGCATCTGAAGCGCGTGCTGATCGGCGGCTCGGCCTGCCCGCGCTCGATGATCGAGATCTTCGAGCGCAAATACGAAGTCGAGGTGGTGCATGCCTGGGGGATGACGGAGATGAGCCCGCTGGGCACGCTCGGCACGCTCAAACCGGGCATGGATGCGCTGCCTTACGAAGAGCAACTCGCGATCAAGCTCAAGCAGGGCCATCCGCCCTTCAGCGTGGAAATGAAGATCGTCGACGACGAGGATCGCGAACTGCCGCGCGACGGCAAGGCATTCGGCCGACTCAAGGTGCGCGGGCCGGCCGTAGCGAAGGCTTATTTCAAAGGCGAGGGCCAGAGCGCGTTCGATTCCGAAGGCTGGTTCGATACGGGCGATGTGGCGACGCTCGATCCCGACGGTTACATGACGATCACCGACCGCGCGAAAGACGTGATCAAATCGGGCGGCGAATGGATTTCGTCGATCGAAATCGAAAACGTGGCAGTCGGTCATCCGGCTGTGGCCGAAGCCGCCGTGATCGGCGTGGCGCATCCCAAATGGGACGAGCGACCGCTGCTGATCGTGGTGTTGAAACCCGGCCAGACGGCGACCAAAGACGAAATTCTGAAATATTTGACGGGCAAAATCGCCAAATGGTGGATGCCGGACGACGTCGCGTTCGTCGACGAGATCCCGCACACCGCGACAGGCAAGATTCAGAAGATCACATTGCGCCAGCGCTTCGGCTCCTACCGGCTGCCGACCGCCGCCGAATAGGCGCGAAGGGGAATTCAATGCGATTCATGAATGTCGTCGCCAGGCTCGCGTTCGGCGCCTTGGTGCTCGCGCTCGTGGTCGGACTCGTGGCGTCTTTCGGCACGCGGTTTCATATCTGGGATTTCCGCGTCGGGCTGTTCAAGATTTTTCCGTTCTGCCTCGGGCTCGGCGCGGCGGCCCTGCTGCTGGGACTGACCTGGGTGGTGACGGCGCTGCTCCTCAATGCCGGCGCGGGCGCGCGCTATGGCGTGATCGGATTCGTGGGCTCCATCGTCCTGCTGGCAGCACCCGTTTACGACATCGCCATCTGCCGCGCTTCGCCCCGCATTCACGACATCTCGACCGATGTCGAGCATCCGCCGGAATTCTCGGCCCTTCTCACGCAACGGCCCGGCGCGGAAAACCCACCCGATTATGACGGGCCGAACGCCATCCAGGCGGACGGCAAGACCACCACCGTGATGGCGCTGCAGAAGAAATTCTATCCCGAGATACACCCGGTCGGGCAACTCACGTCGCCGGAGAAGCTTTTTGCCCGCGCGCTCGCGACGGCGCGCAAGATGGGCTGGGACATCGTCGCGGTGGTGCCCGACGAAGGTCGCATCGAGGCGACGGACACGAGCTTCTTCTTCGGCCTGACCTCCGACATCGTGATGCGGGTCAAACCGTCCGGCATGGGCGCCCGCCTCGACATCCGTTCCAAAAGCAGAGTCGGCGACACCGACGGCGGCGAGAACGCGGCGCGGATACGGGCGTTCGTGAAAAAGTTGGTTGCGAGCGGTTGACGAATCATCAGAAATCGTCGATCCGTTTTTCCACCCGCCACTTGAGGGCGGGTCGAAATTATCTTTGAGCGCCAGCGAAAAGAGAATTTCGGGGCGGGGCAGTCCATCAGCATTACCCCGCCCCGAAAAATTCTTCGCTGCGCTCGGAATTTTTCGACCCGCCCTCAAGTGGCGGGTGGTACAAGAACGTCGAAAATTCAGTCCGAAGTTTGCACGGAGCGCAACTTTCCGCGCGCGAAATAGTACGTGATGGTCGAACTCTCCATCAATTCATAGATGATCGAGTCGTGCGGAACGAAGAAATACCGGTTCGTCTCGTAACTGTAGTATCTGCCCCTCCGTGCTCGCCAAACGACAAGAACGGAATCGCCTTTGTACGGACCGGCCAACGTCCTCTCAGTCTGATTTTTCCGATTCGGTCCAATCAGAACCAACTGTTCTAGCGAGGTTCCATTGGCTCGATGGCGAAGCGCCAAGCCGTACCATTTAGTTGCGTCCCCCATGAGATCGGCAACTGCTATACCCGGGCAAAAGCCACGGTGGTATCGCGCCCACAATCTTTTGTCCTCATCGACAAGATCGCCCGTGCTGACCAGCGTCCAACCCGGATGCCGACGCAGGTAACCGTCAACGATTGCAGGCAAATTTGCGCAAGGCGTGGAAGCGACCGCACCGGTTGATAGCATGAGCAACGCGGCATAAAGCAAACCTGCTTCGACGCGCATTGCCCTTATCCCCGCAGCCGATACCGTGCCTGCGAGCCTGTGCCTTCGACCGTAACGCGACCGTCATTCGTCATCTGAATCAGATGGGCGAGGACCGAGCGGGCAGCAGCAGGGTGGAGGCGCTTGTCGATGTCGACATACATGCGCGCGACCATCTCGGGAATTGTCGCCACGCCATCGCGCAGGCACGCCTCGATCTGCGCCTCGCGATCGAGCCGGTGGTCGATATAGGCCTGCACGAAAGGTTTGGGATCGCGCACCGGTCCGCCATGGGTGGGCCACAGCGTCTTGTCGTCGCGCGCGAGCAGTTTCCTCAGGCTCGCCATGTAGGAGCCCATATCGCCGTCCGGCGGCGTCACCACTGTCGTCGACCAGCCCATCACATGATCGCCGGTGAAGAGCGCATCTTCTTCGCGCAGCGCGAAGCACATGTGGTTCGACGTGTGACCAGGCGTGAACACGCATTCGACCGTAAAGCCGTTGCCCGCGATGACGTCGCCGTCCTTCACGCGGACATCCGGCGTAAAATCCATGTCGCCGCCCTCTTCCACCTTCACGCCTTCCTCGGCCTTGCCCGAGCCGTGCGGACCGAACGCATAGGTTTTGGCGCCGGACCATTCCTTGAGCGGCCTGGCGGCCGGCGAATGATCGCTATGGGTGTGCGTGACGAGAATATGCGTGAGACGACGATCGCCGATCGCGTGCTTGAGCGCTTCGACATGCACCGGCAAATCGGGGCCGGGATCGATCACCGCCGCATCGTTGTCGCCAAGAATGTAAACGCCGGTGCCCTTGAACGTGAACGGCCCGGGATTTTTCGCAAGCACGCGGCCGATGCGCGGACTCAGGGTCACGATCTCGCCATACGGCGCGTCGAAATTGCGCTCGAACGGAATGGCCATCGGATCAGACTTCGTCGCGCCGCGCACGAATGCGCGCGTGCCGGCCGAGAGCCACGGGCCGCGTGCGATGCACCATCGATTTCACCAGCGCAGGCGCGCGCCGGGTGACGTATTCGAGTCCACGCGAAAGCCAGGAATTGCGATGTCGGAGATGCTGGACCCAGCGGCGGAACATTTTGGAATGGGTCGTGAGAATGGCGCAGCCGATCAGGAACAGCATGATGCCGACGGGAAACGGCAACGGAACAGGCAGGGGCGTCAGCAGCAAGCCGAACACTGCCACGATCCAGCCGCCTGCCAGGATGAGGAACTTCTGTACCGTCATCTGCTTTTCTGCCGTTCCGGGCACCATCAAGAAACCTAAACCCTAATTTTGCAATAAGGCCCACTTTCGCCCCGAAACCGGGTTTGACCGGTTCCGCGCCCTTGCTTAACGTTCGCGCCGCTCCAAAGGGACGACAAGCCATGAAATTCTACAACTCGATCGGTCCCAATCCGCGCGTGGTTCGGATGTTTATGGCGGAAAAGGGGATCGAAATCCCGTCCGTGGAGGTCGACCTGATGAAGGGCGACAACAGAAAGGAACCCTATCTGTCGAAAAACGCCCACGGCCAGATGCCTGCGCTGGAGCTCGATGACGGTTCGACCATCTGCGAAGTCACCGCCATCTGCGAATATCTGGAAGATACCAGCCCAAAGCCGGCCCTGGTGGGTTCAACCGCGGCCGAAAAGGCCGAATGCCGGATGTGGATGCGCAGAGTCGATCTCAACATCTGCGAGCCGCTCGCCAACGGCTTCCGCTTCAGCCAGGGCCTGCCGTTGTTTAAGGACCGCATGGTGACGGTTCCGGAAGCGGCGGACGGGCTCAAGAAAATCGCGCAGGACCGGCTCAAATGGCTCGACGGACAACTGGCTACCCGCGAGTACCTTTGCGGCAAGCGCTTCACGCTCGGCGATATTCTCCTTTTTTGCTTCCTCGATTTCGGGGCAACGGTCGGCCAGCCGCTCGATCCGGCTAACAAAAGCGTCGCGGCGTGGTTCGCGCGGGTTAAGGCGCGGCCTTCGGCGTCGGCTTGAACGCAGGCGACGTCCGGCCTGCCACGGCGGATGGCGGGATGACTACAAACACAGGTTAACGCGCGCGCGCATTAATCATTGTATAAATATCCTGCGGCATTCCGGTGGGGCGTGCCTAACATTCGTTTATGGAAATGTACGGCGACATGGATGAGGCGGAATCGCCGCCTCCAAAACACAGTCTCGTGCTGTGCATTTGGGGACTATGCGCCGCTGTGCTCTTGGGGCCGTCCACTTTGGTATGGTTCGTGCGCGGCACGGCCTTGGCGATGGGCTGTGCGCCGGGACCCGCATTGTGCCACGGGTTGGAATTGGGCGGCGGCTTGCGCGACACGCTCGATCTCGCCTGGCTCGTCAGCCTGAATGCGCTGTTCGCTCTGGCCATTTCGTTTGTCGCCGCCGTCCTGGCGTTGACCCTGCGCCGCCCGTTGTTGGCCGCGCTCAGTCCCCTGGTGCTTCCGCTTGCGGCGCTGGCATTTCCGGCTCTCGCCGTATTCGCCTCGACCTATTCCGGCTGTCAGGTCAGTGAGGACGGAATCGGGGATTGCGCGCTATGGGGTGCCCATATGGGCATGACCTTCCATGACGCGGCGCAGGCCTCGGCTACGCTCTACGATGTCGTGCCTTACAGCTTCGCGCTTGCGCTGATGGTGGGGTTCATCGGATTTCTGTTTTTCCGCCCGCACCTGAACGGACGCGATTTTCGATAATCTAGCGGTAAGGCTGGGCATCGATCGCGCGAATGAGCCCCTTGATTGATCGGTAGAGGTACCAGACAATCAGGCCGACAT
>JBEKDC010000147.1:0-8289 GCA_050014535.1 Rhizomicrobium sp. | reverse complement strand
GCGACCGCACCGGACGCTGCGTCCCCTTTCGCTTCCATCAACGCATGGCAGGCAAGCGCCGTATCCCACACCGGCGACACGCAAGGCTGGCAATAGGCTTCGTCGTCCTTGATGACGAGAAGCCTCTCGACCGAGAGCCGCGCAACCGCGCGCCGGGGATCGGATTCCGGAATGCCCAGCGCATCGAACATCATCACGCTGTTGGCCATGGCGGGATAGATCGCGCCGAGCCCGTCCTCGCCGTTCAACCGTTCGGTGACGAATGCCACGCAGCGGTCGATCGCGCGCTTGCGCAGGCCCTTGGGCCAGATCGGCGCCACGAGTTTGAGGCACCTGTCCACCGCGCCGAAGAACGCGGCCCAATAGCGGTTCTGGTGCGGCGCGCGCTGCGAGACGGAGGCGCCGTCGCGCACGAACAGCTCGGGTACGTGAATGCCGCGCGCATTGCGCGCCAGCGGCTTGAGCGCCTGCAGCACCAGCAGCGGCACGATCACGGTGCGCGCCCAATAGGACATTTTGGACAGATGAATCGGAAACCAGCGCGGCAAGAGGATCAGTTCGGCGGGAACGGTAGGTGTGTTGTTCCATGACGCCTCGCCGAACAGCGCGAGCTGGATGCGTGTGAACACATTGGTCTTGAGCGCGCCGCCGCGGGCGAGGATCGCCTCGCGGGCCCGCGCCATGTGGGGAGCATCGGTCGCATCGCCGATCGTCTTCAGCGCGAAATAGGCCTTCACGGTCGCGCTGATATCGAATGCGCCGTCGTGATAGAGCGGCCAGCCGCCATGCGCGCCCTGGATGCGCCGCAGATAATTTCCGATCTTGGCTTCGAGTTCGAGGTTTGGCGTCTCGCCCAGGTAATGCACCAGCAGCACATATTCGGCCGGGATCGTGGCGTCGGCTTCGAGTTCGAACACCCAATGGCCGTCGGCGCGCTGCTGCTTGAGCAGCGCGGCCGAAGCCTTGGCGATCGCCGCCTCGAGTTCCGCGCCGTCCATGGTCAAAGCTTTGTCCATTACGAGTCCGTCATCGCAGCGCCAACTCCGCCGCTTTCTTCCCGGAGCGCACAGCCCCCTCGATTGTGGCGGGAAGGCCTGTGTCCGTCCAATCGCCCGCGAGGAACAGGTTGAACCACCGGGTCGCGGCGGGCGGCCGCATTTTGGCCTGCTCCGGCGTGGCGGAAAAGGTGGCCCGGCGTTCCTTCACGATCTGCCATGGCGGTAGGTCGGGACCCAGGCGATGCACCGCCGCGACATCCTTCCATAGCAATGCCGCGAGCGTTTCGCGATCCTGGTCAACGATTTCGTCGGCGCCGGAGACCGTTACGGAGAGCCGGTCGGTGAACGCGAACACCCATTCGGCCGTGCCGCCGATCACGCCTGTCATGAGCGCAGCACCTTGCGGCGCGGGCGTCGCGAAATGCGCGTTGACGATGGCGCAGAATTCCGTCGGAGCGGCGATGTCCGGAATCAATTCTTTCGTGACCCAGGCCGGCGTCGCGAGCACGACGCGATCGCCGGTCGAGAGTACGACTGGCCCATCTGCGAAGTCGAGACTCGCTATTCTCTCTCCGTCAAAGCCGAGGCCGCGAAGACGCGAGCCGAATTTCACGCTCGCGTTCCTGCGCTTTAGATAGGCAAGCGCCGGATCGATGAATGTCGCACCGAGCGTGGGTGACGCGATGCGCGGGCGATAGGCACGACCGCCGCGGGCGAGGCTCTCGCGAATGACGGCAGAAGCGAGTTCTGCCGATCCGGATGCGGGATCGGTGTTCAGCACCGCGAGCAGCAGCGGCTGCAAAAGCTTGTCCCAGAGAGCGCCTTTGCAGGCGATCACTTCGTCGATGCGCTTGCCCGGCGAGCGCGCGAGCAAATTCGCCAAAGCGACATACTCGCCGAGCGAACTTCCAGGCACGCGGCGCGATGCCGACAGTACCCACCACGGTACCGGGCCTTCATTGGGTGCGATGGTCCAGCGCGCGCCGTCTCTTACATCCATGAAGTCGAAACGCGCGCTCTCAGGCCCCACAAGCCTGTCCGCCGAGCCGATCGTACGCAGATAATCATACGTCGCATGATTGCCGGACAGCACGAGATGATTGCCGTTGTCGATGGTCTGGTTGAGAACGGGATCGAAATAGGAGCGACAGCGTCCTCCGGCCTGCACGCCACCTTCGATCAGCTGGACCTTCGCTCCGCGGCTCGCGAGCGCAACGGCGGCGGAGAGGCCGGCCAGTCCCGCCCCGATCACATAAACCGTGCCCGTATTCATGCCAGCAAGCCGTCCGCGATCACAATGCGCAACAGGCGCAATTTGCCGAGGCTCACCCTATGGCGTGGCGGCAGCCAGCCGGTCTTCTCCATCTCGCTGAGAATCTGCGAATAAACCGCACCCATCAGTTTCGGCGTGCGGATGCGTCCTTTCGGCCGGCTTGTCATGACGCGCTTCGCCTCGCGGTAATGGTCATGGGCGAGATTCGCCACCTTGCGGCAGACGCGGTCGATGGCGGGATCGGAAATCGCCTCGAACGGATCCGTGGTCTCGATGCCGGCATCGCTGAGATATTCCTGCGGCAGGTAAAGCCTGCCGATGCGTGCGTCTTCGTCGATGTCGCGCAGGATATTGGTGAGCTGCAGCGCACGTCCGAGGTGATGCGCCAGCGCAAAGCCCGGCTCCTCGTCCATGCCGAACACCTTGATCGACAGTCGGCCCACCGCGCTCGCCACGCGCTCGCAATAGAGATCTAGGACGGCAAGCGACGGCGCATGGATATCTTCCGCCACATCCATGTCCATGCCGTCGATGACGGTGAGGAAATCTTCCAGCCGCAAGCCATAGGCGTCGATCGCTTTGGCAAGAAACGCGGTGCGTTGTGCCGCGCCGCCCTCGTAAAGCGCGTCGAGATCGTTGCGCCAGGCGGTCAACGCGTCGTGACGCTCTGCGCGCGTTCCGATGCCGTCATCGGCGATGTCGTCGACCGCGCGGCAGAACGCATAGATCGCGAACATGGCTTCGCGCTCGGGCTTCGGCATCAGGCGCATCGCGGAATAGAACGAGCTTCCCGACGCCTTCTGCTGCACGGCTCGGATTTCCGGGGCTGTTTCGTCGATCGCCATGGCGGCTGTCATTGCGCGGGGCCCGCGAGACCGAGCGCCCGCTTCTGGCGTCCCCTGCCCATGAAGCGCGCCGTTGCGCGCAACAGCAATGGAATCAGTTCGAGCTTGGTGTGATGCACGCGCTCGCTGAGCGGATCGTGGCGCATGAGTTTGCCGCAGAGGTCTTCGGCCAGTTTTTGGATCATGCTCACTTCCAGCGCAAGGCGCGCATCCGCGACTAGGCCCGCGAACGGCCGTGAGATTTCCAGCAATCCCATCGTGCGCCGCGCGAGGTCGGAAATCACACGCAGCAGGGCCGGCGAGGCCTTGTCCGCGGCCAGGGCTTCGACCCGCACGCTCGCTTCAGTCAAAGAGTCGAGCGGCATGTAGATGCGATTGAGCGCGAGAAAATCCTTCCTGCAATCCTGCAGATGATTGACGATCTGCAGCGCCGCGCACAGCGTATCGTTGGCCGGCCAGGTCGAACGGGCTTCGCCATGCACATCGAGCACGAAGCGGCCGACCGGCATCGCGGAATAACGGCAATAGTCCATCAGCGCATCCCAGTCACGGTAGCGCAAGATGGTGCAATCGCGGCGAAACGCTTCGAGGAGATCTGCCGCGTGTTGCGACGAAAGATTTCGCGCGGCGAGAACTTCGCGCAACGCCATCGCTTCTTCCGCACCCTGGCCAGAGAGTCCGGAGCGGAATTCATCAAGCAGGCGATGCTTCTCCGCGGCGGGCGCCGTCGCATGGTCCGCAATATCGTCGGCCGCGCGGGCAAAGCGATAGAACGCCATAATCGGCGCGCGATAGGGCTTTCGAATCAGGATCGACGCCACCGGAAAATTCTCGTTCCGGTGGCCCTTGCCCGATTGCAATTCCGCTGCCGTTAAACCGTCCGTCATCGCTCAGCCATGGCTTGGGCGCGACCTTTCCACATTCCGCCTTTGCCGCGCCAGTGCTGGATCGCGGAGTCGAGCGTAAAGCCCGCATAGGCGAGCCCGGTCAACGGCAACGCGAAGCCCCACAAAGGATTGCGGCCATAAAAGCGCAACATCGGCTGGAAACTGAGGGCCGTCAGGCACCATGTCGCAGCACCTGCAATCTGCGTGGCGTCACGGCCGAAAATGGTGGCAAGCGGCGGAAAGACGAACATCAGGCAGAGGCCGATCAAGGTTCCGGCGAGGATGAACGGCGAGTATTCCAGCTGCGCATAGGCCGAGCGCGCCACCATGCGGCGGATTTCGCCCATGTCGGCATAGGGCCGGATCGAGAAGGCACGATTGGTGAGGCCGATCCAGGTGGGGCCTCGCGTTTTCATCAGTCGGCCCAGCGCACAGTCGTCGATGATGGCGCCTCGGATCTCGGCGATACTTCCGCCCGCCTCGAGCGATGCGCGCTTCACCAGCATGCAACCCCCGGCCGCGGCCGCGGTCTTTGCCTTCGGATTGTTGCTCCAGGAAAACGGATAGAGCATCCGGAAGAAATAGACGAAGGCCGGAACAAAGAATCGCTCCCCCCAATTCCGGCACATTAGTTTCGCCATCAGTGACACTAGAACGAGCTTGCCGTTTTCTGCGCGGGCAACGAGATGGTGCAGATTGTCCGGCGCGTGCGCAATGTCTGCATCGGTGAGCCAGAGATAATCAGGCGCGTCGGTTGCTTGCGCGATGCCTTGCGAGACCGCCCACAATTTCCCGGTCCAGCCCGCGGGACGTTTCGAGCCGGTGATGACCGTGAGCCGGCCGCTGGAGTCAAGCGCACGCGCAATCTGCGCGGTGCCGTCTTCGCTCTCGTCGTCAACCAGGATCACGCGAAACGGACCTTTATAGTCTTGTGCGAGAAGACTGCCGATAGACCGCGCGATCACATCGGCCTCGTTGCGCGCGGGCACGACGGCGACCACGGACGGCCAAGTCGTGGGTTCCTGCGGTTCGTATCGGTCGTCGCGCTCGCGCGTCAACCAGTACCCGCCACGCGCCGAGAGCAGATAGAGCCAGATCGCCAGCGGCAGTAGCCCGAACGAGGCGAGCGCGATCATCTGATGTAGCCCGCCTCGCGGAACCAGACGAGCGCATCGGCGAGTGCTTCGACATAGGGCCGCGCGCGATAACCCAATTCGGTCTCGGCCTTCGTCGAAGCGAAAAACATATGATGCTTCGACATATCCAGCGCATCGACGGTGAGAAACGGTTCGCGGCCCGTGATGCGAGCGACCGCTTCGGCGGCGTAGGCCAGCGGATAAAGCGGGCCGCGCGGCAGCTGAAAGTGTGGCGGCTCACGCCCCTGAAGCTGGGCGATGGCCGCGAGCATATCGGCGAGCGTCGCGTTTTGCCCGCCCAGTATATAAGTCTCGCCGATGCGGCCCTTGTCGAGCGCCAGCAAGTGTCCGTCGGCCACGTCGTCGACATGAACGAGATTGAGACCGGTATCGATGTACGCCGGCATGCGGCCAGACGCAGCCTCGACGATGATGCGGCCCGTAGGCGTGGGCTTGATGTCGCGCGGACCGATGGGAGTCGAAGGACTCACGAGTACCGCGGGTAGGCCTTGCGCGACCATATCCTCGACCACGCGCTCGGCCGCGACCTTGCTCTTCTTGTAGTGGCCGATGGCGGTTTCGATCGTGGCGCGATCCTCCTCGGTCGCATCCCGTCCGTCCTTCGGCTTCAACGTCGCCACGCTGCTGGTATAGACGATGCGCTCGACCTGCGCGTCCCGCGCAGCGCGCATTGCGTTTCGGGTGCCTTCGCGGTTGTTTTCGACGATCTCGTTGCGATCGCGGGCCCATAGTCGGTAGTCGGCCGCGACATGAAACAGATAACGCACATCCTTCATCGCTGTCGTGAGCGACGCGGCATCGCGCATGTCGCCTTCTGCGATCTCGCAATCGAAACCGGTGACATTCGCCCGCGGGCTGCTCGCGCGCAGGAGAACGCGAACCCTGAATCCGCGCTCCGCCAGCTTGCGCGCCACGGCCGATCCGACAAAGCCGGACGCACCCGTCACCAGAACCAAATCGCCCGCCATCGCACTTTCAATTCGCTTGTTTCGGTCGTTTCAGGCCTGCGCCGACAGCGAGGTGTAAAGATAGAAGAGCAGGCCGACGCTCAGGATAATCAGAAGTGCCGCCAGCGCAAAATCCACGCGCGAGCCCGTGCCGTGGTGCACCTCTGCATCGTCGATCTCGCGTGCCGTCCGCGCAAAGCGCCAGGTGGCCACGCCGATCATCGCCATTCCCAGAACGATAAGGGTGAGACCCGCGAGATGGCCGAATTCGCCATGCGGGATCGCGAGGCGAGGTTTGCCCGTCGCGGGCGCCATATAGGCCAGGAACAGATCGAAACGCTCCACCAGAAAGCCGAACGCGATGACGGCGATGGATGTCCGCACCCAGGCGAGAAAGGTGCGCTCGTTGGCGGCGTGGTCGGAATAGTTTCGAATCGTCATTTGGGTAACCCTAGATTCCTTCGCAGCACAATGTCAGCGGCCAATTCTGCCCAGCCCGCGCTTGTATGACGCCTTGGCGAGCGGTAAGTTTCCCGCGCGGGCATCGTCCGCGGGGCAAAGGGCGGGAAGGACACCACAATGGCGAACCAATTCGCGAAATTCACCTTTATTGCTGCAGCAGTTGCATTCTTGCCGACCGTCGGAATGGCCGCCGATCTGAAGGCGGAAATCACTACCGCGGGTCAGCATGCGGGCATGGCGGCCGCGGCTTCCGACATGGCGACTGTGCAGATGCATCTGCATCACACCGTCAATTGCATCGTGGGACCCAACGGCGCGGGATATGACCCCAAGCAGATGAATCCCTGCCAGAACCAGGGCGCTGGTGCGCTTCCCGATGCGACGAGTGCCGCGACCAAGACGAGCTTGCAGACGGCAGTGACGCAAGCCCAAGCCGGTCTCGCGACGACCGACATCGCCACAGCGCAAAAAGACGCCGCAGCCGCCGCCGCTACGCTGAAGTCGACGACGTAAAGCCGGCGGACCGGCTAAAGTCTCACCTGCGCCAATTCGTTGCGGCGTCACCGCACATCGATCCGGCCGATGCGTGCTGAGCGCGCAATTCTACTGCGCACGCGAAACGCCAGCGACGATCGCTTCGGCTTTCGCGAACAGCGCCGGGTCGACGACGAGCCCCGATGCGGCTGCGTTGTCGTCGAGCTGTTCGGGCCGGCTCGCGCCGACGATGGCGGAGGCGACATTCGGCTCGCGCAGCACCCAGGCGAGCGAGAATTGCGCCAGGCTCACGCCCGCTTCTTTCGCCAAGGGTTTCAGCTTCTCCACCGCTTCGAGGATATTGGGTTGCATCCAACCGCCCATCGGACCGCTCATGCTGTCGCTGGTGGCGCGCGAATCCGCGGGCGGCGGCGCGCCGGGCGCGTATTTTCCCGTCAGCACGCCTTGAGCCAGCGGAGACCACACGATCTGCGACACGTCGAGCTTTTTGCAGAGCGGAATCACTTTCTCCTCAGGCCGCCGGCGCAATAGCGAATATTGCGGTTGGCTGGAGACGAAATGCTCCGTGCCGGGAACGGCAAAGGCCTCTTCGATATGCTGCGGCGACCACTCGCTGAAGCCGATATAGCGCGCCTTGCCCGCGCGCACGACCTCGCTGAGCGCGCCCATCGTCTCCTCAAGCGGCGTGTTCGGATCGTAGCGATGGCACTGATAGAGATCGACATGATCGGTCTTGAGACGGGCGAGCGACCCATCGATCTGCTTGAGGATCTGCGCGCGCGACAGACCCTGGTCCTGCTGGCTCATCGGGAAGAAGACCTTTGTCGCGAGCACATAAGAGTCGCGCGGGATTCCCGCGAGCGCTTCGCCGAGAAACGTCTCCGCTGCGCCGCGGCCATAGACGTTCGCCGTGTCGATGAAATTGATGCCGAGCTCGAAGGCGCGCTTGACGCAGGCCAGTGCCCGCTCGCGCGCCACGCCGACGCCGAAGGTGAGCCAGGATCCCAGCGAGATTTCGGAGACGCGGAGATCGCTCGCGCCGAGCTTGCGGTATTTCATGATGAGCCTCGCCGGGTTACGCGGCCGACGCGATGCTGCGCCGCCACGACAGAAGGACCGTAGCAACCCCCAGCGCCAGGGACCATACGTTGATCGCGATCTCGAATTTCATGGGGTTGGAATGGGCCGCCAGCGCATAAAGTCCGTTTTCGACATCGAAAGTGAT
>JBEKDC010000146.1:0-8293 GCA_050014535.1 Rhizomicrobium sp. | reverse complement strand
ACCCGCTCGCCCAAGATCGTCGGACCGCGCCAACTTGCCGCCGAAGCTCTCGCGACGATGAATGAAAAGAAAATTACCGTGCTGTTCGTCGTCGATCCCGCCGACGTGCAACGCAAGCCGGTCGGAATCATTCACATGCATGATTGCCTGCGCGCGGGGCTCCAGTAGATGGCGCGTCGCAGGTCGGCCAGCGAAGCGGTGGTGCAGCCACTGGGACCTTCGCCCTCGCACTCGCGGATAGACTGGGCCGCTCAGCGGCGCGCCAACGCGACCGAGGTGCGGCGTTATTCGCGATTCGTCATTGTCATGAAACGAATCCTGCCTTTGGCGGCTGCGGCGCTGCTGGCCGCCGTCATGGCGTATTCGCTGCAATCGCGCCAACCGAACCAGGCGCAGATCGCGCTGACCTTCCAGCAACTCGGAATCGTCAACAACGATCTGGCGATGGTCAAACCGCGACTCACGGGAACCGACAGCTCGGGTAATCCCTATGTCGTGACGGCCGATAAAGCCGTCCAGTACGCGCACGATCCCAATCGGGCGCTTCTGTTTAATGTGGAAGCCGATCTCACGCTGCGCGACGGAAACTGGCTCAACGCCACCGCGCCGCACGGCGTGCTCGATGCGTCGCATCCGCGCGAGCAGCATTGCACGAAATCGACATGCCCATCCAACCAGACGCTCGAGATGTGGGGCCCCATCGCCGTCTATTCCGACGACGGTTATGAAGTGCATACGACCTTTGCACATGTAAACATGGGCACCGGCATTGTTAATGGCAATAAGTATGTGCGGGGACAGGGGCCGATGGGAACGTTTTACGCCGACAGCTTCGTGTTCAAATTTCACGGCCATATGCCGGCCGCCGAAAAAGGCAAGACGTCGAAAACCGCCAGGAACGCCGCCAACGCGGCAAAGCAGATATTCCTCTATGGCAACGTTCACATGACGATCTATGGGCACGGGATGAGCCAATCATGAGGCCGATGCTTGTTCTCGCGGCCGCGATCGGAATTCTTGCGGCGCCGTTTTCGTCAATCGCCCAGGAAACCACCTTGCAATCGGCAGCTCCTCCCTCGGCGCCGGCGGCACAGCCGTCGACGCAAACCGGAGGAGTGGCGATGCAAAAGTGCGATACGAAGGCGCCCATGAATGTGTCATCGGACGCATTCGAGGGCGACATCGCGACCAAGGTCGGAACCTATACCGGCAATGTGATCGTCATCCAGACCGTGTGCAAACTGCGCGCCGACAAGGTCAATGTGAATATCGTCGAAGGCAAACCGGACAAGGTATACGCGTATGGCAATGTCGTGTTCGTCAATCCCTGCGGCACGGCAACGGGAGACAATGGCGTCTACGATCTGGGAAGCAATCCGCCGACCATCACGCTGACCGGCAAGGTTGTGCTGACGAAGGAGAAGAATGTCATGCGCGGCACCAAGCTGGTGGTGAACACCGACACGGGTGTTGCGCATGTGACGTCGATCGGCGCGCAAGGCGGGAGAGTTCAATCGACGCTGCAGCCGCAACAGAAGCAGGCCAACGCGACCAAGAAGAGGTCCGCAGGCGGAAATTCGTGTACCGGTAGTTAACGGGTCAGGGTTAGTACGGAGAAACAGCCTTCACGATTCCTTAAAGACGAATAGGCACAGTTCTTGCCATGACAACGACCCAAGACAACCCTCCGGCGACTGACGCCAAGCGCGACGGCGAGCGTGCCATCCCGCGTGTGGTCGAAGGCAGCCAGGGTCTCGTGGTGACTCGTATCGGCAAGAGCTTCCGCAAACGGCCCGTGGTTCGGGCCATGAGCCTGACCTTGCGGCGCGGCGAAGTCGTGGGACTGCTGGGACCCAACGGCGCCGGCAAAACGACCTGTTTCTACATGATCACCGGGCTGATACCCGTCGATTACGGCACGATCGAACTCGACGGCCACGACATCACGAAATTGCCGATGTATCGCCGCGCGCGGCTGGGCATCGGTTATCTGCCGCAGGAAGCATCAATCTTTCGAGGTCTCACCGCCGAAGGAAACATTCGCGCCACCGCCGAACTTGTGGAACCCGATTCCAGTCGCCTGGAGGCGATGGTCGAGGAATTGATGGCCGAGTTCGGCATTACCCATGTGCGCGATACGCCTGCCATCGCGCTTTCGGGCGGCGAACGCCGGCGCGTCGAGATTGCGCGCGCGCTCGCAACGCATCCCTCCTACATCCTTCTCGACGAACCGCTCGCCGGTATCGATCCCATCGCCGTATCGGAAATTCGCGATCTCGTGCGGCATCTGAAAGATCGCGGCATCGGCGTTCTCATCACCGATCACAATGTGCGCGACGCGCTCGACATCATCGACCGCGCCTACATCATCCATGAAGGTCAAGTGCTCAAGGAAGGATTGCCGAGCGAAATCGTCGGCGATCGCGACGTACGCCGGGTTTATCTCGGCGAACGCTTCTCGCTATAGGATCAAGGCGAGGCGCGGGTCATGGCATTGACGCAAAGGCTGGAAATTCGCCAGGGCCAGTCGTTGGTGATGACGCCTCAGTTGCAGCAAGCGATCAAGCTGCTGCAGCTGTCCAATATCGAGCTGACGCAATATGTCGAGCAGGAGTTGGAGCGCAATCCGCTTCTGGAGCGCGATGAAAGCGAGTCCGTCGCGAGCGAGGAACGCGATGCGCCCGCAGTCGCCGCAACAAGCGAATCGGAAACGCTCGACGCGACTCTCGCGCGCGAAGATTTCTCCAAAGGCGAGGACATGGACGTCGAGCGCGTCGATCTCTATGCCGAAGATTCCTCGACGTCGGGATCTTCAAGCACGCCGCTTTCCGACTGGACGAGCCTTCGCGCCGGACCGAGCGGAGATGGCGACGAAAACGCACTCGAACGCACGCTGGCGCAAGCCGCCTCCTTGAAGGACCACCTGCTCGATCAACTCGCCATCGCAGCCGTCGGCCCGGATAGGCGCCTGATCGGCGCGGCGCTGATCGATTCGATCGATGAAGCAGGCTATCTGCGCGCCGATCTCGACGATCTTGCCGCACGCCTGGGCACCAGCCGGGATATCGTTTGTGAGGTTCTTCGCGTCGTCCAGGGCTTCGAGCCGACGGGCGTCGCTGCGCGCGATCTTGCGGAGTGTCTCAGGCTGCAATTGCGCGAGCTGGAGCGTTGCGATCCGGCCATGGAAGCGTTGCTGGCAAATCTCGAATTGGTGGCGAGACGCGACATTGCGGGGTTGTGCGTTCAATGCGGTGTCGATGCCGACGACGTCACGGACATGATCGCGGAAATCCGCGCACTGACGCCAAAGCCGGGCCTCGCGTTCGGCGCGGAGCCCGTCCAGCCTGTCGTGCCGGATGTGTTCGTACGCGAAGGCCCCGACGGGCTCTGGCATGTCGAGTTGAACGCCGACACGCTGCCGCGGCTTCTCATCAACGGGCGATATTCCGCAAAGATTTCGGCTTCGTCGCGCGACAAGGACGCCAAGAACTACATCGCCGACTGCCTCAACAACGCGAACTGGCTGGTGAAAAGTCTCGACCAGCGGGCACGCACAATTCTCAAGGTCGCGAGCGAGATCGTTCGTCAGCAGGACGGCTTTTTGACTCACGGCGTGCGCCATCTGCGTCCGCTCAATCTGCGCACGATCGCGGACGCCATCTCGATGCATGAATCGACGGTGAGCCGCGTCACCTCAAACAAGTATATTTCAACCCCCCGCGGCGTCTTCGAACTGAAATATTTTTTCACGGCTGCAATTCAGGCCGTGAACGGTTCGGAATCCCACTCGGCGGAGGCGGTTCGCGACCGCATCCGGGAAATGATCGACAACGAAGCCGGAGTGGAGGTGTTGTCGGATGACCGAATCGTGTCGATGCTGACTGCGGACGGTGTCAATATTGCGCGGCGCACCGTTGCGAAGTATCGGGAAGCGATGCGCATACCATCGTCGGTGGAACGGCGCAGGCTGAAGCAGCCGGACTATGCGGTTGCGGGCAGGTAATTTCCGCAATTGACAGGGGGGGTACCCAGACATATGTTCCGCCGCCTTTTTCAAGCAAGTCGTGCTCGGAACATGGAGCGAAGCCGCGGCGAATACGTTAGGCAACGCAGGCAGTTCCCATGAAAGTACGAGTATCAGGGAAACAGATCGAGATCGGCGAAACGCTGCCGGGACAGGTGCGGGCGCGCCTCATCAGCGCGGTAACCAAACACTTCGATGGCGGCGCGGAAGCCAATGTCGTAATATCCAAGGAAGGTTCGGCTTTTCGCGTGGACTGCAGCACGCATCTCGACAGCGGGGTCGTGTTTCGAGCCGAGGGGACTGGTATGGATGCATATCGGGCGTTCGATGCGACGCTCGATCATCTCGAGAAACAAATTCGCCGCTACAAGCGTCGCCTCAAGAATCATCACGAAAAGGCAAAGCCGCCCAAAAAAGCGCCTGCCTGATCGCAACCAGAAGGTTCACATGGATATCGTCGATCTCCTGGCGCCGGAAGCCGTGATCGCATCGTTGAAGGCCCAGAACAAAAAGCAGCTCCTTCAGGAATTGGCGGATCACGCGGCGCGACTGACGGGTCTGCCGGAGCGGCGCATCTTCGAAACCCTGATAGAGCGCGAACGACTGGGCAGTACGGGGATGGGGCAGGGAATCGCCATTCCGCATGGTCGCCTCGCCGGCCTTCCGCGCATCGTGGGATTGTTTGCGCGACTCGAGCAGCCGCTCGCGTATGAAGCCGTGGACAATCAGCCCGTCGACCTTGTGTTTCTGCTGCTTGCACCGGAAGGCGCCGGCGCGGACCATCTAAAGGCGCTTGCACGCGTGTCGCGCTTGTTGCGCAACCAGCCTACCTGCGAAAAGCTGCGAGCCGCATCCAAACCGGAAGTGCTTTATGCGCTCCTGACGGAAAAGACGAATGGGACGGCGAACTCGCAGGCCGCCTGACAAGCCGAACGACCATCGCCCGATCGGCGGCGACCTTCTCAAGACTCACAGTAAGCCGAATTCTTGAATTCGCTGTCGGCGTCTCTTCAATGCACGCTGACGGGCGTCAGCTCGTTCTGCACTGCCGCGCCATAAGCGGAGTCCCATGCATCGGTGAAGCCGAGCACGCGACCATCGACCGCATGCAGCACATAAAGCCTCGTCCCTTCGGGAAGTTTGATTCCTTCGGGGATGATGCCCTGCCTGCGGGCCTCTTCGAGACCTGTCGGCTTGATATAGGCAATGCGGCTGGAATCCGTGGGGCGGAAACCCGTTTCGTCCGTTTCGAAAATTTCGTTGTTGTTGCTCATGACTTTCTCCTTGCCGGTCGCGTCCCTCCTAGAGCCCGCTCCCGTTTGAGTTTGATTTGATATCGATGGTCCGCACGACCGCTTCGGCCTTCGGCCGGGCGAGGTCGATGGACAACAATCCGTTCTCCAGTTCCGCACCGGTCACATCGATTCCTTCCGCAAGAACAAATGCGCGCTGAAACTGGCGCGCCGCGATCCCACGATGAAGAAACGTTTTGTCGCCCGATTCGGTTTGACGGCCACGGATCACCAACTGGTTTTCTTCAACCGTCACGCTCAGCTCGCTGCGGTCAAAGCCGGCCACCGCAAGTGTGATCCGGAGCGCGTCCGGGCCCGCTTCCTCGATATTGTAAGGCGGATATGCGTCGCCGGCGCTCTTTGCCGTGCGCTCGAGAAGTCGTTCCAAGTGCTCAAAGCCCAACAGAAACGGGCTGTTGAAATAGGCGTTCCGGGTCATTGTCCAAAGCCCTCCTTGAGCGGCTTTGCCGGCCGAAGCCGGTATTTCTTCAAGCTGGCGGCCCGATCAGGCACCGCCTCGCATAAGAATGTGGGGATTTGGGCTGCCGGATCAAGTGTCCCCGTTTTGTTCACGAGTTGTTGTTATTTGAAGATCAATGGGGTCGAGGGCCACTTGAGCGAGTGGCTCAGGCGGCCTTTGCCGCCAGCGCGCAAAGCGACGCGAATGTCTCGGGCAGCACCCAGCCCCGCACTTCAACGAGCCGGTCTCGAGCGAGATCGGCGGAAATGGCATCCCCGAGCGTCGCGTCCGCCAGCTTTGCCCGCAGCGAACGCTTGGTCCGGTCGGCGTTGAATCCAGGCGTTCCGCGGACGACCTCGGCGCCGACGCGGCTCGCGTTTTCGCGGTCGGACAACTTCGAGAGCAGATCGTCGAATGGGCTCGGTTTGTAGCGCCGCCGCGGCGACGCTTCATAGGCGATGCCACCCACGACCGCGATTCCCAGCACGCCGAGAATGCCTGCCAGAACGGGTCGCCGCGAGATTGCCGAGGTCCAGTCTTTCGTCATGTCCCGAACACCGTCTTCAAATGATCCGCGAGACGCAAGGTCGTCGCGATAAGATTCAGGGTCGGGTTCGATGCGCCGTAGGTTGGAAAGATCGAACTCCCGGCGACGTAAAGATTGTGGACGCCATATACCTGCGAGTTCGGATCGACAACACCCTGACGGGGATCGGCATGCATGCGCGTTGTGCCCATGTGATGATTGCCCCAGTCCATCACACTCAACCAGCTTTCGCGGGATTTGTGATTGATGCGGATCATGCCGCTGCGGGCGGCCAACAGCTGGCGGCCCAATTCCGTCAGTGTGTCGCGGTAGCGGGAAAAGTCGGAATCCGAAATGCGCATGTCGAGTTGGAGCCTCGGCATTCCGAGCGCATCGCGCTCATCGGTCAGTTTGACGCGACGATCGGGATCGGGCGCGAGTTCCATGCCGCAGCCGACTGTGAACGCACGCATGTTGTTTGCGTCGACTCCGAGCGCGCTCGCGGTCGCCGCGACAGCTGCCTGTCCGAAGCCGTCCAGCTGCACTTCGCCTTCGATCGTGGCCAGCGAGCAGAGGACTGTATGACCGTTCTTGAATCCGTCGTGGGGCGCAAGCGCAGCCCGGAAATACGCACCGTTGGCCGGCTGCGGCTGTTGATAATAGGAAGCGATCGCGCCGTTGAAGACGACGATCGTCGCCGTGCCTCCCGGGATAGGATGATCGGCAAAAAATCGTCCCACGAGATCGTTGCCGTTGCCGATGCCGGAATGCATGACGTCGTTCGACGCAAGCAGCAGCCTTGCATTCTCGATGCCGCCCACGGCAAGCACCGTGTATTTCGGTTTCACCGTGAAATCGTTTCCCTGCAGCGTCGCGACATCGAGATGGTCGAGGCTTTGCGCGTTCGATGCCAGTCGAAGACCGGTGACGTTGGCGTGAAGCATCACATTCAGATTCGGCAGATGCTTCAGATCGTCGCCGTAACGTTCGCCGAAATGCGTCGGCAGAAAACCGTCGCGCTGCTTGCTAAACTGGAAATACGTCGTGTAGACGCCGCCTTCGCCAAGCGGAATCGGCGCACCGAGCGCCTGCGTCCATTTTTCCGATTCGTCGTATATGAAAGGACCGGCCTCGCACATGGACTGCGCGCGCGCGAAATAGGGCTCCAGTTCGGCGCGCCCGAACGGCCAACCCGAATGCGGCAGCCAGTTACGCTGTTTGAAATCGATGGCGTCGAGCGGCCGGCACCATCCGCCCCAATGGTTGCTGCTGCCGCCGAAATACCGCAGTCGCGAGTTCGCCAATTTGAGATAGGAAACGCCGGTCTCGCGACCGGCATAGAGCGCCTGCGTTTTGTCGTCGAACGATTCACCGCCGCTTTCGAGCATCAGCATCCGGATCGGCGTATTCGCGAGCGCAAGCGCAAGCGCAATCCCGGCGGGGCCGCCGCCGATAATCGCCAGATCGGTATCGATTGTTGTGCCCGCAGGAATGGAGCGGGCGTCAAGGAACGATTTCAAAACGAGCCTTTCGCAATGGCTGTCCCCATGACTAGAGGCTTGCCCCATCGTCCGCAATGGCCGGGCGGCCCTACTCGTTGCAGGTTATGTCAAAGTGTCGCTGCGTTCTGCGATGCCGGACGAGTTTCGACCTGAATTCTTTGCAATGAATTGTCGGAATGTCGCGCGCAACAGCGAAGGGTGGCTTGCCAGGCGTAGCTCGCGGCAGCCCTCCTGCGCTGAAGCTTCGGAGGGCACCCTTCGCTGTAATTGATGCACGAGGCCTGCCACCCGAAGCTGCGAAGCAGCGAAGGGTGGTGGAGCCAAGCGGGATCGAACCGCTGACCTCTTGAATGCCATTCAAGCGCTCTCCCAACTGAGCTATGGCCCCATGTTCAAAATCGGAGTCCGCAATTGGGATATCGGGCTCCTCAAAAAATCCGGCACCGACTAGCGTTCGTCGTCCTTGATGTCTGCGTCGATGATTCCGGA
>JBEKDC010000145.1:0-8521 GCA_050014535.1 Rhizomicrobium sp. | reverse complement strand
TCTATCGCCTGCAGAACCCGCCTTCCACGATCGGACGCGGCTGGCGCTCCTATTTCTGCGCCGAAGCGCCGCTTCTGTTTTACCGCATGCCCAAGCAGATGAAGGAACGCGCCATCCGAAGCCACATGCATCCTGCGGCCGGCTGGTTCATGCGCGAGCAGGTCGAAGGCCGCATTCCGATGACGCTGGGCAGCACGCCGGTGCACGCACAGGCGAAGGACAGCCGCGCGACTCTCACCTTGGCGGATCGCGCAGGCGCGCAGACCACGCGTTCGTTCGATCATGTCATTTCCGCGACGGGTTATCGGGTGAATCTGGAGCGCATTCCATTTCTGGCGACCGACCTGCGTTCGCAGATCGCGCTTGCGGGAAATTCGCCGTTCGTCTCCGACAATCTCGAGACCACAGTTCCGGGCCTCTATGCGATCGGTCTGTCGGCCATGGAAATGTTCGGCCCATTGATGCGCTTCATGGTGGGTGCGGAATTCGCGGCCCCTCGCGTCGCAGCGCACATCGCGCGCAGATTCGCGATTCCGAAAAGGCAACGCGCGGCGTAACGGGGCACACATCAGCCCACGGGCTCCGCGACCGCCGGCAACGCATTTTTTTGCGAAAAATTTCGTCATTGCGGAATTTCGAGCGAAATCAATAGCTTGAGTCGGCGGAACAGGCTGCAAAGTCCTGTTATCGGTCCTGTTAAATCTCCTGTTATTGCCCCTGTTATTGCCCGTGTTATTGCCCCTGTATTCTCCTGTTTTGTCCGCCGCGAAAGCGCGGCGAGCCGCAGCGATACTTCGCTGCGCGGATTGCCGGATTGTCCTTTCCGGCAGCGAATTTCGAAGCCGCACGGTTCCATGTGCGATGTCCTCCACGGGAAAACGCTCAACATGGCGACGCGATTTCTCCCGCGCAATGCAACAAAACCGAATCCGGAAAATAAAGTTGGAACGAAAATCGAAACTCTAGCGAATTTCGCGCGCGATTTTATCGACGTGTCAGGAAGTTAGCGGGCAATCCTGCGGCATCGTCTCCATCGATGACGCTCTGGAGACGCTTCATTGATGAAACTGCTGCCGGATTTCCGGCCAAATTTTGGCGGAGCGCGCAACTGAGTTTCCCATCCTCCCCTTGAGGGAGGGTCGAAATCTTTCTTGAGCGTTAGCGAAAGCAAGATTTCGGGGAGGGGTATTGTTGATGCAGTACCCCGCCCCGAAAAATTCTTCGCGGCGCTACGAATTTTTCGACCCTCCCTCAAGGGGAGGGTGGGAAACTATCTTGCGCTGCTGCCGCCGGAGTTCCGGCGGCGATAGGCATTTTCGCGACCGGCAGCAACCGGCATCGCGCCGGGCGACACGTGGTGAAACGCGTCATTACCGCCTGAATTACCAGATAGGGAACGGTTCTATTTGTTTCTGCACGCTGTTACTGTTCCGACATCCGCAGAGGGGCCGGCGCATGTTGTCTATTCGAAATTTTGTTCGGCCGTCTCCACGGAATATTTTCTCCGGCGCCATGATCGCAGCGGTGGGTTCCGTCTTTGCGACAGGCGTCCAGGCGTCGTTGGTCATCTCGACTGCGCCGACCTCGAACGTGAGTTGCACGAGCACTACGTGCTCTCAAATAAGCGCGGGGGACGCCGTCCTGAACGTCACGCAACTTCGAACGTTGCTTACTTCTTCCAGCGTGGAGGTCAACGGGAGGACCAAGATCGCGGTCGATGCCGAGATCGTCTGGGCGAGCGCAAACACGTTGACACTGAACGGTTCGTCGGTCGCCATCAACCAACCGATTGCGGTTGCCGGTTCGGGAGGTCTGACGCTCGAACTCAGTAATACCGAGTTCCCGACATTCGGACTCAAAGGCAACGTGACGTTCTGGAGTACATCCAGCAACTTCACGATCATAGATTCAACTCTACGCACCACAGTGGCATACACGCTGGTGAACAGCATAGCGATGCTTGCGAGCGACATCGCCGCGGAGCCCGACGGAAATAATTATGCGCTCGCCAACAGCTACAACGCCTCAAGCGACGGAACCTATGCATCGTCCCCTATTCCCTTCATGGGCGGAAATTTCATCGGGCTCAACAACACGATTTCCCACCTGTCTATTAAGGACACTGTTGCCGGCCACCAGGTCGGGCTATTCGGAACAAATTCCGGAATCGTTTCGTGGCTCAATCTGAAAAATGTCCATATCAGCGGAGGAAACGACAGTCAGGTCGGCGCCATTGCGGGGACCAATGACGGTAACCTGATATACGATTCTGCCGAGGGGGCAATTTCAACCAGAACCGGCACAAATGGCAGCGAGCCGGGTGCTATCGCGGGCGGCCTTGTCGGTTTGAATAATAACATTGTCGAATTTTCTTATAATGGAGGAAACGTCAGCGGTGGCCAAAATGCAATCATTGGGGGCATTGCCGGAGAAAACAGCCATCTCGGATATAATCTCATCGGCGATGTGTACGTCGACTATTCAACCGCGGACGTCTCCCTGGAATCGGCCTCCTGTGGGCGTTGTAGCGTTGGCGCGCAGCCGAACTCTGCGGGTGGGTTGGTGGGCGTAAACAATGGCTTTGTAGAAGGCTATGCTACCGGCTCCGTTACCAGCATGGCGCCCGCCAATCTCGGGGGACTTGTGGGACTTGGCGTATACGGCGCGTCGAATTCAATTGGCGGTTCCTATTCCACTGGCGCCGTCTCCGGCGCTTCAGGCAGTTCGATCGGCGGGGCGATCGGCTTTGACCAGCCTTCCGATAACATCAGCGACGTTTATTGGGATACTTCGACGAGCGGTGTCACCAATTCGAGCCAGGGCGCGGGCAATATCGCTAACGAATCCGGAATCACTGGCCTGACAACCACGCAACTGCAGTCGGGCTTGCCGGCAGGGTTTAATCCGCGGTTCTGGGGCGAACGCCCGAGCATCAATGGCGGCCTGCCCTATCTACTCGCGATCCCGCCCAGGACGTGAGGCGGCTGCAAGCGTCATTAGGGAAAGCGATGTGTCGTCTCCCGGTGAATGTGGCGACGTCTAGATGTGGGGATTTGGATTGGCTTTGCGCGGTCCCCCATCCGTCCGCCTCGCGAAATGCGAGGCGTCCACCTTCCCCCGCGAGGGCAGGGCTGTCCGGGGAAAGTGCTTCTGCAATGCAGACGAGTCTTTTCGCGCGGCATTGCAATCCAAGGTGGGTGCATTTGGCGCTCCCTCGACGGTCCGGCTCTTCCAATCCTCGCGTCGGGGAGACCAATTCCCCCGCCAAGCGTCGAAATTGCAATCTGCGCGAGTCTTTTGGAGCCATATCTGCAACCGAAAAGCTTTCCCCGGACAGCCCTGCGCTCGCGGGGGAAGAGGATATAAATTTCGCTTTGGACGCTTGGGCAATCTTTCAATGCGCGGGACGGCGCAGGATTTCGTCGGCGAGGCCGGTGTCGTAGGTGAGCCCCGCGGGAGTCAGCACGAGGCGATGCGGCCAATCGGATCGCGCCACGCCTTTGCGCTCGAGCGCGTGCCAGACTTTCTCGTTATAGAGACCGCTGGCATTCTTGGTCGCGACGACCCAATCGCCCAGATGGAAATGGTCGCCATGCGGCGAGGGAAATTGCTGCACGACGATCTCGCCTGCGTTCGGACCCTTCACGGCCGCACCCGGCACGCGCGCCAGCGCCTGAAGCACGGTCAGGGTGCGCAATTGCAGCGGATTGAGCTTCAACGGATTCTGCTTCGGAGACATTCGAAAATCCTTCAGGCTGCCAGCCAGACCGGTTCGTCCGCCCCCGGCTCGGGCGGAGGCAACCGCCAGGACGGCGGCGTTTTCGACATACGCACAACCGGTCCCAGATAGTCGAGCCGGCCGCGCTTCGTGTCGCATGAGTTGAAATAGGAATCGAGTCCGGCCCGCGGATCCCATTGGCCGGGAACCTGCGCCGCCGGGACCTTGCCCAGCGACTCGAGCCACATCGCGGTCGCAGACAGCGACACTTCCACGATCCAGCTGCCGCCTTCGCGGAAGCGCCGCAGCAGGGCCGCCGCGACACCGGCCGCCGCGAGATAGCCCGTGATGTAATCGCAAGCCGCAGCAGGAATGAGCTGCGGCACCGTCTCGCGCCGGCTGCCCGCGCGCTCGGCCGCGAACGCGCCTTGATCGACCGCGATGCCGGTGGCGCTTTGCGCCAATTGCTCCCAGCCGCGCCGCTGGGCCCAGGGTCCGCGATGGCCGTAACAGGAGACGGCGCAATAAATAATTCCCGGCGAGGAATGCGCGAGTGCGGCGGGGGTCACACCCAGTTCCGCCAGCGCGCCGGGACGATAGGAATCGACAAACACATGCGCATCGCGCGCCAGCACACGCAACGCTTCGGCTTCGCGCGGTTTGGTGAGATCGAGGAACGTCGAGCGCTTGCCGCGGCCCGTATCGAGATCGAACAAATCGACGGTGGGCAATTTCTCCGCGCGCACGGACAACACATCCGCGCCTTGCGACGCGAGCGTGCGTCCCACCGTCGGTCCCGCAAGCACGCGCGTGAGATCGAGCACGCGCACGCCGGCGAGCGCCTGTCCCGCTTCCGTGAGACGCAGCACAGGCGCATCGGCGATTTTGCGGATCGCGATGGGAGGCACATCGGCAAGGGCTGCCCCTTGCGGGCTCTTGCGCCATTCCTCTTCCGTGCGCACAACGGCGCCGCACAGCCCCATGAAGGCGAGCGATTCTTCGAGCGCCGCCGCATTCCACTTCGCCACGCATTCGGCGATGGACTCTTTGGTGTTGTCGGCATTCAATAGATCGAGCGTGCGCTGCTCGAGACGGGGGAAGCCGCCATGCAGGTGAATCCAGCGACCGTCTCCCGTGCGATAGATCGCGACAGTCGGCTTCGTTTCCGATGGACGCGGCACCGCTTCGCCGTTCAGGCGCAGCAGCGCAAACGACACGAGCGAGGCCGCGGCCGCGCGCAGATCGATCGAAATATCCTGCTGGCTGCCGCCCCTGAGGCGCCAGATCTCGTTCGCCGCGGAGGCGCCGAGTCCCAATGCAATCGCCGCGGCACGCCCGACCCGGAAGGGGGTCGCGATGATCGGGTCATCGCCTTCGAAATTCGGGCTGCGAAGCGGCGCGATACCGGCCAACCGATTGAGGGTGGCGAAAGCGTCACGCGTCGTCATGGAATTCTCCAAGCGTCTCGTATATTCCGGCAGGGACCGAGCCGCAATCTCGGGAACGCGCCTATTAAGGGAGTTGCCACATGGCCGGACCGCTCGCAGGCATCCGCGTCGCAGATTTCGGCCGCTACATAGCGGGGCCTTATTGCTCAGCCCTTTTGGGCGATTTTGGGGCGGATGTGATCCGCGTGGAAAAGCGCGACGGACGCGAGGACCGCACCCTGATCCCTCTGGCCGAGAACGCCGACGGAACGCCGCGGGAAGGCGCAATGTTCCTGCAAATGAACCGCAACAAACGGAGCCTCACGCTCGATCCGGCCACGGAAAAGGGCCGCGAGGTGGTGCGCCGGCTGATCGCGAACAGCGATGTGGTGGTGGCGAACCTGCCGGGGCAGACGCTGACATCACTGGGACTTGATTACGCATCGGTCTCCGCAATTAACCCTCGCGCGATTTTGGCCGTCGTGTCGGCCTTTGGATTGGAGGGGCCTTATGCCAACCGCGTCGGCTTCGACGGCGTGGCGCAGGCGATGTCGGGCTCCGTCTATTTCTCCGGCACGGAAGACCAGCCGGTGCGCGCGGCGACACCCTGGGTCGATTTCGGAACGGCGTCTCTGCTCGCATTGGGCGTGATGGCCGCATTGCGCGCACGCGACCAGACGGGACGCGGACAATTGGTGGAAGGCGCGCTGCTGCGCACCGCACTCACTTTTTTCAGCACCATGCTGATCGAGGAGCACGTGCTCGCGCCGGGCCGCGTGCCCACGCTCAATCGCGGACAGACGTCGGGACCGTCGGACATCTATCGCACGAAGGACGGCTGGATCACGGTCGCGGTCAACGGCGATCCCCTGTTCCGCCGCGTGGCGAAACTGATGGGCACGCCCGAATGGCTCGAAGATCCGCGCTTCGCCAGCGACAAGGCCCGCGGCGACAATGGCGAGATCATCAGCGCGAAGATTTCCGAATGGTGCGCCACACGCACGCGCGACGAAGCGGTGGCGGCGTTTGAGTCCGCACGCGTGCCTTGCGGCCCCGTCTACAAAATGCGCGAGACGATGGCGGACCCGCATGTGAAGGCCGGAGATTTTTTCACCTCCGTCGATTTCCCGGGCTTAGGCACCGCACCCATCGCCGCGACGCCGGTGAAACTCCACACCACCCCTGGCGAAGTCCGCCTGCGTCCGCCCATGTTGGGAGAGCACAATGACGAAGTGTTGCGCGAGCTGGGATATTCGGCAGAGGAGATCGCGGCGCTGGTGGCGGATGGGACGGTGTGAGGAAGCACGTCTCTTCGATGTATTGGCGTGACGATGTCGTCACCCCCTCACCCGCAATTGCACTGTGTCGATTTCAGCGCGCGGCTTCGCCCTATCCCCCTTTGGGTGCGAGGGAACTTGCGCGTTGCATCTTTTCCCTCTCCCCCTTTTTCAGGGGGAGAGGGTCGGGGTGAGGGGGCACCGGTGAAGATGTGATACTTCGAAAAAGAGCTACGCTGCCGCCTGCGTGCCGAGTGCGCTGCGGCCGCGGCGGCGGAGGAATTCGCCTTCTTCGGCACTGAGGAATTGCGTCGTCAGTTCGGCCGCCATTTCGAAATACCGTTCGGCGATCGCGCGTTTCTCGCCGCTCGCCTCGCGCAACTCCTTCACGATGTCTTCGCTGTAGGGCCTGAGCGCCAGGATCACCTCGTCGCGCGCATCGCCGAGCGCGGCGCCGAACGACGCCGCCGCGGCAAAGGACCGGCAGCCGATCACGAGTTGCGCATAGCGCCTTGCGCGCTCGGCCCGTTCGGGATCGAGGGCACGCGACAGATCCGGCGCGCGCGGACCTCCCGCATAGCTGCCCGTCTTCAGCGTCGGAAGTGCTGCGAGAATTTCCTTCGGCGCGCGCTTGATGAAAGACTCCATCATCTCGGCGACGGCCGCGCGATCCTTCATCAGCCGCTGGCCCCAGCGTCCGTCGCGGCGCATTTCGATTTCCTTGACGATGCCGTTCGACAATTCGGCAAATCCCGCGACATGCTCGACAAGCGCGTCCGCGTCGAATACCGGCTGGCGCGCGGAGCGGATCTGCACGGCATGGCTTTCCATGTCGGCGAGCAGAATCTCGCCCACCAATCCCATATCCGTGCTGCTGATCAGCGTGTCCTGCGTCTGGCGCGAGATCGTCAACGGCAGGCGCAGCGCCTCCCAGGGATGAGCGAGCCGGTTCATCGACGCGACCGCGACATAGGGTGCGGAATCCGGCGCCGTCTCGAGCATCCGCTCGTAAATCGCGCGCAGCGACCAGACGAGATCCTCGCTCAGCGCCGGCGTGGGTTTCGGCAACAGTGCGTGCACTTCCCGGATGGCGTCGCCGACCGCCAGCAGCAGCGCCATTTCCCAGGCGTCCGCCGCGACCAATTCGCCGTTCAATGCGAGGCGCGCCGTCTTGCGATTGGCATCGCCTTCCAGCGCCGCACGCATCGCCTGCGAAGCCAGCGTCCAGAATGACGCCGCCGCGGCCTTCGCCGCGTCGAGCCGATACTCGTAGGCGGCTGCCTTCGTGGTCTGCACAAAGGCCGCGTGTTCAGCCGGCAACAGCGAATTCGCGAGCCATTTCCACACGGCGACAACCGAGCTGCGCGCGATACGTCCCTTTTGCTTGACCCGCTGGGGCGAACTGACGAGCAGATCCTCGAACGGCTTGCAGAAGAGGCGCAGCGGCGTCGCCGTGCGCGAGACATTGGTGCCACGGCGCAGGATCGGCCGGAGGCCCGCGAGGATCGAATCGTGCGGCAGGAGCAATCCCCCATTCAGACGATCCACCTCGATCGCCTTGGCCAGGCGCACGGCAATATGCTCCGGCAGCCCGCCCAGAAATGCGCGCAGCAACCTGATTTTGTCGTCCGGCATCATTCCCGAAATGTCCGTTCCGCCTGCCGATTGCGCCGTGTGCGGAGCAATTCGCAACAGACCGTTCCTGAGAGTAGGGCCGCAGCGTTAACAGCGCCTTGCAATGCCGCGCTTAACCTAGGCTAAAAATTAATCCTACGCGGAGTTAGGCGATGGCCGGCAGGATCAGCCGCGCTTCGAGGCCGCCTTGCGGGGCTGTGTCGAGCGCGAACGACCCGCCATAGAGCTTGGCGATGTCTCGCACGATCGCCAGCCCCAGTCCGGTCCCCGGCACGCTCTCGTCCAGCCTTTCGCCGCGTTCGCCCACCTGGGCGCGCTCTTCGGGATCGAGACCCGGCCCGTCATCGTCCACGCGCAATTCGAGATTCGTCCCCGAAACGCGGGTCGCCGATACCTCCACGCGCGCGGTTGCCCATTTGCACGCATTGTCGATCAGATTGCCTGCCATCTCTTCGATATCTTGC
>JBEKDC010000144.1:0-16602 GCA_050014535.1 Rhizomicrobium sp. | reverse complement strand
CGTTTGGTCCGACGAATTGACGAACGCGCTTGATAGGGAACTGGGCGCGCGAAACGTGATTGGGACTGATGATTCCAAGCACGAAGGAAATGCGGATTGGATCACTTCAGAGATGGTAATGCGTCTGCCGATCGATATTGCGACGCACATGCTAGTCAAGCATTGGGATCAGCTGAGAGAGTCGCTGTATTTCATACAAGCGGCACTTTATCTTGCAACGCCGCAGATGTCTGCCCTCGTTGAGAAGAGGATGGCAGAGTGCCACAATCCGGCAGAACAGCTAAAGTTTCTTGGAGCGCATTACGGGATTCGCTTTTCGGGCCGTGCCGGAATTACACGCAAGGCCCAAGTCGAAGCGCTAATACCGTACCTCGAATTTTTGGACGACTTCACTATTTTCGAGTTGTGGCAAGTATGCAACGACAATGGGTGGCATGAATTGCGCAAGACATATTTTGATACTCGGCAAACGCGTTACCGGGGCGCAGAGTATCTGGACGAAATGCGTTCAATGGAATCTTTGGATCGAATGGCCGAAAGTCCCCAGGATTACCGGATAGCTTATTGGATCGACGATTTCGTGAAAACGGGCGCGACGACTGGTGACATTATTGCACTCTTCATTAAATGGTTTAAGGAGCGCAAAACTGTCTCAGCTTTACGCGTATTGGCGCTAGCGCTTATCCAAGTGGGAAAGCGTTCGCATCTTGCGAATCTGACAATCGACGTAGGAATATCAAAGGAAACTTCTGAAGACCTGATTACAGACACAATTTACGCAGTTAAGCGTCGAACGCTGCTTTAGTGTTGCTACTTATCAGATACCGTACTGACGACGACTGCGGACTTGTTCCCAGAATTTGCGTTCTGCATCGGTCTGGTTGCGGCGTAAACTGCGCGCGTATTTCGTCAACCGCGCGTTTTTCAGCCGTTCTTCTACAGTCTGCTCTTTGACCACGACCCCCTCACCCTGACCGGTCGGTACGCTGCCGCTACCTCCACCCCCTGCAGGGAAGAGGGAAAAGATTCCTGAATTACGCCTTCGATCCTTGTGCGGATTCGCGGCCGGATGTTTCCGCGCTCTCCCCTTCGAAGGTGCGGTTGAGTTTGTCGAGGTAAAAATAAACGACGGGTGTCGTGTAGAGCGTAAGTATCTGCGAAACGAACAGTCCGCCCACGATGGCCCAACCCAGAGGCTGACGAAACTCCGCGCCTGTCCCGTTCATGAGGATCATGGGAATGCCGCCCAGCGCGGCGCACGCCGTCGTCATCAGAATCGGACGCAACCGCTGGTGGGAAGCCTGTCGGACCGCTTCCTCGGGCTCAAGATGGTGTTCGCGCTCGAGGCGCAGCGCGACATCGACAATCATGATGCCGTTTTTCTTGACGATGCCGATCAAGAGAATGATCGCGATGATGCCGATCACGTTGAGGTCCTGACCCGCGGCCTTCAGAGCCAGCAGAGCGCCCACGCCCGCCGACGGCAGAGTCGAGAGGATGGTGATGGGGTGAATAAAGCTCTCATAGAGCACGCCCAGGATCACATAGACTGCGATCAGCGCGGCGCCGATGAGAATCGGCTCGCTGGACAGCGATTGTTGGAAAGCCTGCGCCGTGCCCTGGAAAGCCCCCGTCAGCGTGATCGGTGCGCCCAGCTTTTCGCGCGCGGCTTCCACGGCATCCGTCGCCTGGCTGAGCGCCACGCCGGGCGCGAGATTGAATGCCAGCGTCGCGGCGGGATATTCGCCCTGGTGGCTGACGGTCAGGCTGCTTGTGGCGTTGGTGTCGACCTTGACGAACAGAGACAGCGGTACCGTCTTGCCCGTAATCGGCGACAGGATGAACACCGAGTTGAAAAGGTCGGCGCTCGCCTGCAACGAAGGCGGCGCCTCGACGACGATGTGATAGCTGTTCTGCTGTGTATAATATTGTGCGACCTCGTCCTGGCCGATCTGCTCGTATACAGCCGTGTCGATCGCAGTCGGCGTGATGCCAAAGCGGGCCGCCGCATCCCGGTCGATGGTCAGATTGACGGCCCCGCCATTGGACTGCTGATCCGAGCTGACATCCTTGAGCTGCGGCAATGTCTGCATCAGTGCGAGCATGCGCGGCGCCCATTCATCCAGCTCGGTCAGACTCGAATCCGAGAGCGTGTATTGATATTGCGCCTGCCCGGCACGACCGCCGACATTGATGTCCTGCGCCGCCTGAAGGAAGGTCTGCACGCCGACGAGCTCGGCAAGCTTCGGGCGGAGCCTGGTGATGACTTGATCGGCGCTTGCCTTGCGGCCGGCATCCTTCGGTTTCAGCGCGATAAACAAATTTGCCGAGTTGGTGCTCGAGCTTCCGACGAAGATTCCGAAGCCGGCGATGGCGGGGTCCGTGCCCAGGACATGGGCAACATCCAGAATCTTTCGTTTTGTCTTGGTGAACGATGCATCCTGGGACGTGATCATGACGCCGCTGAGGAATCCAGTATCCTGCTGCGGAAAAAATCCGGTGGAGGCGGTGGCGTAAAGGACGACGGCGAACGCGATTGTCGCCAGAAAAACCATCAGGGTCGTGAATTTGTGGCGAAGGATGACATCCAGGCTGCGTGCATAGCCATTTTCGAGGTTCGCGAATCCCTTTTCCAGCCCTTTGGTGAACCAGTTGGAAGGCGGCGCGGGCACGCGCAGGAACCGGCTGCACAGCATCGGGGTCAATGTCAGGGTCAGCACGAGCGACAGCATCACCGCGGCGCTGAGCGTGATGGCGAACTCGCGCATGAGCAGGCCCACCACACCGCCCATAAACATCAATGGCGTGAACACCGCGACGAGCGAGATCGAGATCGATAAAACCGTGAAGCTGATTTCGCCCGCTCCTGCCAGCGCCGCCTCGAACGGTTTTTCGCCCTTTTCGACGCGCTGCCAGATCACTTCCACCATGACGATCGCATCGTCGACCACGAAGCCGACGGCGATAGTCATCGCCATCAACGAAAGATTGTCGAGACTGAACCCCAGCGGCAGCATGATCGCCGTGGTCGCCAAAAGGGCCAATGGAATCACAGCGCTCGGAATAAGAGTCGCGCGCACATTGCGCAGGAACAGGAAGATGACCATCACCACGAGAAATACGGTGATGAGCAGCGTCACCTTCACATCGGAGACCGACGCGCTGATCGTTTGCGTCCGATCCATCAGAATATGGATTTGAATGGCCGGCGGAATGTTCGCCTGAAGCGCCGGCAGCGCCTTTCTGATATCGCCCACCGTCTTGATGACGTTTGCGCCGGGTTCTTTGTAGATGACAAGGAGGATGCCCTGCCCGCCCTTCATGGTCGGATCGGTGTTAGCCAGACCGGGATAAATCCAGGCGCCGATCTGGTTGTTTTCCACACTCTGGCTTGCGCTGCCCAGATCCTTCACGCGGATCGGCGAGCCGTTTTGGTAGCCTACGACGAGATCGTTCCATGGGGCCGCGGTGAGAATCTGGTCATTCGCATAGACGGTCAGGCCGCGCTGCGCTCCGACGATGGCGCCCTTAGGTTGGTTGGTGGTGGCTGCGACGATCTGCGCGCGGACATTGTCGATCTGCAGTCCGCGCGCTGCGACCTTGCGCGGATCGATCTGGATTCTCACTGCCGGTTTTTGCTGTCCGCCGATGGTGACGAGACCCACGCCGTCGATGCGGGAGACCTGTTGCGACAGGATGACGTCGGCATAATTGTCGACCTGGTCGAGCGGCAGGCTGTCGGAAGTGAGCGACAGAAGCATGATCGGCGCATCAGCCGGGTTGACCTGACGGATCGTTGGCTGTGCCGGAAGGTTCGCGGGAAGCTGCGCGCTCGCCGCATTGATCGCTGCCTGCACCTGCTCGAAGTCCGTGGTCATGTTTTGACCCAGTTCGAACTGCAACGTGATGGAGGTGGACCCCAGCGAACTCACCGACGTCATCTGAACGATGCCGGGGATGAGCGAAAATTGGCGTTCGAGCGGCGTGGCGACGTTCGAGGCCATCGTCTCGGGGCTGGCGCCCGGCAGGCTTGTGCCGATCTGAACGGTGGGAAAATCCACATTCGGCAAAGCTGCGACGGGCAGGCTCACATATCCGACGATTCCGATCAGCAGGAATGCGACCGCCATCAGCGTGGTGGCGACGGGACGGCGGATGAAGGGACTTGAGAGATTCAAGAGCTTTGGTGCCTCGCCTGTGGAATAATTCGGACGGGAGAACCGGCCTTCAGAATCATCTGCCCGTCGGTTACCACGGTCTCACCTGCGCGAACGCCGTTCTTGACGACGACAGTCGTTCCCTGCGTCCACGCCACAGTGACCGGTCGCATTGATACGGTCTTGTTGGCGCCGACCACGTAGAGAAAGGGTCCGTTCGGCCCCTGATTCACCGCCGTGGCGGGAATGGTCGTGACGTGCGGCAGAACCTGAAGCGTCATCTGGACATTGACGAACTGACCGGGCCAAAGCCGCTCGGCCGTGTTGGGGAAGCGCGCTTTCAGCTCGACGCTGCCGGTTGTCGGATCAACGCGGTTATCGGCAATGCTGAGCTGACCGGTATCCAGCAGCACACCGGTTTCCTGACTGAACGCTTTTGTCACCATGGGTTTGCGAAATCCGTCGGAAACATCCGACAGGCGCCGGAAGTCTCCTTCGGGAACCGTGAAAGTCAGAGCTATCGGTTGGATCTGATTGACGACGACGATGCCGCTCGAGGAGCTCGTTGTGCCGGTCGGCGCGGTGGCGCTGGTCGCAGCCGCCGTGCTGGGCGTGCTGCTGACGGAGCCGCTCGAGCTCACGAGATTGCCGGGATCGACCAGGCGCACGCCAACGCGACCGGTGACCGGGGAAACAATGCGGCACCATCCGAGATTGACGTTGGCCGCCGCGACCGAGCCCCGATCCACCAGAACCGTTCCCTCGTCCTGCTGCACGAGAGCTGCCTGGGTGTCGACCATTTGGCTGGCGATCGCTTTTGCCGCCAGTAGAGCCCGGTAGCGCGCCAGATCGATGCGGGCGTCGGCCAGAAGAGCTTCGTCGCGTTTCAACGCGCCCTCGGCCTGCATCAGCGCAGCGCGATACGGCGCAGGATCGATCTCGGCGAGAAGCTGGCCCGCCTGAACCTCGCTTCCCTCCGGCACGTCGAAGCTGAGAAGTTTCCCGCTGACTTGCGCGAGAATGGTGACGCTGGTCCAGGCTTGGGCCGCTCCGAGCGCTGTGATGGAAACGGGAACGTCCTGGACAACTGCCTTGGCGACGGTCACCGGAACGGGATGGACTTTTGCCGGTGCCGGAGCCGGCGCGCGAAAAAAAAGGACCCAGACCAGAGCCGCGACAGCAATCAGCGCCAATGCCCCCAGGAGCACGCGCCACCGGGCAATCGCCGGCCGCCACCGTACGGGGACTATGTCCTGCGCTCCGGTCCAAACATCGTCGAAGGTGCTACGCAGCCTTGTATCCATGGTTCGCTATTCTTGGGTGCTCGTTATTCCCTGGCTCAGGCGGGCCAGATTCCGCTTCAATTCCGGGCCAAGCCTAACCGCACCGAGGCGGCGCGCCCGTGAGAGCCGAACCGGCTCTTTGGCATCCGGTTCCCTAGCTAGCATGGGATTCTACCAGAGCGTTGCTTTCCGCGCACTTTGGCAAAGTTTCTTACAATTTCGCTGCGGGGCTCCCTGAGGCTCTGAGACGCGCTTTTTCCGGGTTTTTTGGCCGCGCTAACGAGCGAGAGCCGGACTTTTCCCCTACTTCCCAACCGGCGTCATGCCCTGGAAGCTCACCTGGTCGCCCATGCCGTCGATGAGGGATTTGATGTCGATGGGAGGGCCCTCGTCGATGCCACTGCCGGGGTGACGGTGCTGCAGGTCTTCGAGCGAGAAGTTCATCGTCACGTCGTAGGTGCGATCGGGTTGGTTGCGCAGGCGCTGCTCGGCTTCATACCATTTGCCCTTGTCCCGCCCGTCGGGACATGAGGCGCGTTCGTCGCCTTCCGCGCCCCAGCGCATCTCGATGCAATGGAACGGATCGAACGACATCTTGTACAGTCGGTGCACCATATCGTCGAAGGTCATCGGCACGGGCCGCTTGCCGGTGCTCAGATAAGTGATGGTGCAGGTCTGCGATTGCTCGTCATAGGCCTTTTCGAGATCCTGCTTGAGGAACACGCCGTCATAGACGATGCGTGGATCGCGATGGACCCACATGTCGATCATCTCGGCCATGTCTTTGTAAAATTGCACGAACGCGGCCTTGATGCGCGCATCGCGCGACGGCGTGGAGTAGGTCTCCCACTCGACATTGCTGGAGCCGTAGATGTTGTCGGGCAGTCGCGAGGGATGCGGCTTGTTCTGCAGATTTTCCTGGATCGCCTGGTCGACATATTGCGCCCGATCGTTGAGATCGTTGCACAAGGTCTGCATGGTGGCCTTGAGTTCGTAGATCGGATTGTAAGTCATCTTTCCGCCGGACACCGCGACCCGCACATATTCGTAGAAGCCCAATTCCGCGCCGTTATATTTGAAGCGTGCTTTGGTCACGTCCTGCTTCGGGTTGGGCTCCGTGCCGGTGTACTGGATCAGCGAATAATCCGCGATTTGCTCGTTCTCGGCATAGGCCATATGGCCGCCGATCAGATGGCCCGCACTGTCGCGATGCGCACCCACCAGTTTGAACCGCCGCCAGTTCTTGAATCCGCCCCCCAGCCGCATCGGGCTCTGGCCGAATTGCGCGCCATAGACGCTGCGCGAAATGGTGAAATCGGGATGCGCGTCCATGTAGTAGACGCGACCGTCGTCGTCGACCTTGTAGACGATGCCGACATGGCCGTTGACGTCGTAGACGATCGTTCCCGGATGGATCGAGCCCGGCTGCAGCGCGGGCGAGTAAAAGTCCGACAGCACGCCGTGCTTCTCGCCCGCATCGGTGCGGTAAGTTCCCGAATAGACGGTTTCGAGCGCGCCGCGGATCGCCTCCGGCGCATTGATGCCCGCGCCGCGGTCGACGATGTCGTGGCGCGAGGTCGCGCGATTGGCGGTCTTGGTGTAGCGCAGGTCGCCGCCCTCGCCGCTCAATCCGTCGACAAAGCTGAACGGCAATCCGTTCTTCCACGCATAATAGGCGCGCAGCATGTAGGGCAGCTTGGCGCAATCGACGTCGATATCGAGAAAGGCCTGGTCGGTCCTGCGATAAGGGTTGGCGGGGTTGCGCAGGCAACTTTCCGACGAGCTGCAATTGGTCTCGCCGAGCGCTTGGACGAAGTCTCCGAAACCCTTTTCGTCGGCCTCGCTCCAATAGTCCTTGACGATGCGCCAAGTCCCGGCGCGGGCCGGTCCCGAGCCGGCGAAGGAGACAGCCGCAATCAGGATCAGGACGGCCGCGAACCCACGCATCGCATTCCCCACTTGCTCACCCAAGCGAACCGATGGCCGTCTGCCAAGTCAAGAGCAGGTGGCGATGCGGGTTGGCGGCCGGGCGCCGGAATGTCATTTTCTGGCGTCGTTTCGGGCAGCCGATAACCACAAATTGCGTGACAGCGGCAGCAAAGTATCATATGAGTCGCGGCCACAAAAGATTGTGTCCGGGCCGCACGCGGCCAAGTTTGGGGAGCGCCAAGGCCGGGAAACCGGCCTTCGGCATTTTTGGGGGGATGCGGCTCTTACAAATCCAGGACATGCAGCAGGATCAGCGCGTAGAGAATGCACCACAGCACTACGGCCACGCCCGTCGCGATCAGGGCCTTCAATCCGAGATTGGGTTTGTACGGCGCGCCGGGATCGGTTCCCGCTACCACGCTGTCTCCCGCTTCGTGGGGCGTCTTCACGCCGATGGGCATGACGATCTGCAGCGCGAGAAACCAGAAGATGAAAAACGCCCCGACGAGCACGATCCAATGCATGCGCCTACGCCTGCTCCAACTCGACCAGGGTGCCCACGAAATCCTTCGGATGCAGGAAGATCACGGGCTTGCCGTGCGCTCCGATGCGCGGCTCGCCGGTGCCGGTGATGGTGGCGCCTTCGGCGCGCATGCGATCGCGCGCGGCGTAGATGTCGTCGACTTCGTAGCAGATGTGGTGCATCCCGCCGGACGGATTCTTCTCTAGAAATTTCGCGATGGGCGAGTTCTCGCCCAGCGGCTCGAGCAGTTCGATCTTGGTGTTGGGCAGTTCGACGAAAATTGTGACGACGCCGTGATCCGGCTGCGGCACGGGTTCGGACACTTTCGCGCCCAAGGTGTCGCGATAGACCTTGGCAGCGGCTTTGATATCCTTCGTCGCAATGGCCACGTGATTGAGCCGGCCGATCATGCACTTCTCCACTTTTGCCTCTGCCCCAAAGGGGGAGAGGGGAAATAGGTATCGCAAGTCACCGGCGTCTCAAACCCACATAATCCCCAGGCGTCGGATGCGGCCCGGCGTGCGGCGCGGCGGACCTTTTCCCGCAAAGCCTCGTCGTCGCCGCGCTTCGACCTGTGGTGGCGCAGCGCGCCTTCGACCGCCTCGCGCACCGGCGCATGGACTTGATCGGGAATACCCTCCAGCAGCACTGACGGCTCGCCTGCCACCCGTCCTTTGCCGTCCAGCGCAACCGTGATGGCGATCAGGCCGGCGAAGGCGAGCGCGCGGCGGCCGCGGGCGTGGCCCTGACCCTCCTCCACCAGCACCCTGCCGTCCATGTAAAGCCGCCCGGAGGGGACTTCGTCGACGATTTCGGCGCGGCCGGGAGCCAGCCTGAGCATCTGGCCGTTCTGCACCACCACCGCTTGCGGCACCTGCAGCGAGAGGGCCAGCCGCGCATGCGCCGTCATGTGGCGCAATTCGCCATGCACGGGCACCGCGATCTGCGGCCTGATCCAGCGATACATCTGGGCGAGTTCGTCGCGCGCAGGATGGCCCGAGACATGGACGAAGTGATCCTGCTCGGTCAGCACCTCCACGCCAAGGCCTGCCAACTTGTTCTGCAATTCGAAGATCGATAATTCATTACCGGGAATGATGCGCGACGAAAATATCACCGCGTCGCCCGGCCCCAGTTTTACATTGGGATGATCGCCGGACGCCACACGCGCGAGTGCTGCGCGCGTTTCGCCCTGGCTTCCCGTGCACAGATAAAGTACGCGGTTGGGCGGCAATTGCGCCGCTTCCGCTTCATCGAGGAGCGTGGGAAACCCCTTAAGATATCCCGTCTCGCGCGCGGCGTTGGTGATGCGGTGCATGGCGCGGCCCACAAGCGCCACTTCGCGGCCATGGGTGCGGGCCGCGCGGGCGATGGTGTCGAGGCGCGCGACATTGGACGCGAAGGACGTCACCGCCACGCGTCCCTTCAACGTGCCGATTAGCTCGGTCAGGCTCTTGCGCACATCGGCTTCCGAACCTGAGCTGCCGGACACAAGCGCATTGGTGGAATCGCAGACGAGCGCGAGCGCACCCTCGTCGCCCAGTTTCGTGAGCGCGCCGATATCCGTCACTTCGCCCAGAAGCGGGTCGGGATCGATCTTCCAGTCGCCCGTGTGCACGACCACGCCCAAAGGCGTACGGATCGCGAGCGCATTGGGCTCGAGGATCGAATGGGTGATCGAAACGAATTCGATCGCGAACGGCCCGAGCTTCAGCTTGCCGCCGAGTTGCACGATCTTGACGCGCACTTTCTCGGAGAGGCCCGCTTCGGTGAGCTTGTCTTCCAAGAGGCGCGCGGTGAACGGCGTGGCGTAGACCGGGCAGCGCAATTGCGGCCACAGATGGGCGACCGCGCCGATGTGATCTTCATGCGCATGTGTGAGCACGATGGCGCGCACATTCTCCCGTTGCTCGGCCAAGTAACGGATGTCCGGCATGATCAGATCGATGCCGGGTGTGAGACCCTCCCGGCCGAACAGCACGCCGCAATCGACCACGATCCATTCGCGCGCGTCGGCGGGGCCGTAGCCATAGGCGTTGAAATTCATGCCGATCTCGCCCGCGCCGCCGAGCGGCAACAGGACAAGCTCGTCGTCTCGGCCGGGAGCCGCCATCAAGCTTTTGCCGGCCGGCGCTCGGCATTGCGCGCGTTGATCAGCACGAGGCCGCGGATGGTGAGATCGGGATCGAGATGATCGATGACGGTCGTCTGCCGGTGAAAAAGGTTGGCGAGACCTCCCGTGCCGATCACGGTCATGGGCTCGCCATATTCGTCCTTGATGCGCGCGACGAGTCCTTCGATCAGGCCGATATAGCCCCAGAACAATCCGGACTGCATGGCGGGAATCGTATCCTTGCCGATGACCGATTGGGTACGCTGGATCGCAACGCGCGGCAGCATCGCCGCTCCCTTGTGCAACGCCTCGGCCGACAGATTGGCTCCGGGCGCGATCACGCCGCCTTCGTAATCGCCTTTGGCGCTGACGATATCGAAGGTTGTCGCGGTGCCGAAATCGACCACGATCAGCGCGCCTTTGTAACGCTCGTGCGCGGCGACTGTGTTAACCAGGCGGTCGGCTCCCACTGCCTCCGGCCGGTCGATATGAATTTCGATGCCGAGATCGAGATCGGGATCGCCCACCACCAGCGGTTCGCATTTGAGATAGCGGCGGCACAACAGGCGCAGGTCGAACAAAGCGGCCGGCACGACCGTCGCGATGATCGCACTGTCGAGATCGTCGAAGGAGAGGCCGTTCAAGGTCAGCAGCGGCGAGAGCAGAACGGCGTATTCGTCCGCGGTGCGTGTTGTTTCCGTCACCGCACGCCATTCGGCACGCACGTCCTTGCCGTCGTGAACGGCGAATACGATATTGGTGTTGCCGGCATCGATTGCGAGGAGCATGGCGGCCCTAAAAGAAAACCTCTCCGGCGGAGATCGTCCGCGTGCGGTCCCGGCTTTCGCGCAGGATCAGCGCACCGCTCGCATCGATTCCTTCGAACACGCCGTGGCTCTCCTCGTTCTGCAGCCGGGCACGAATGCGCGTGCCGAGCCCCGCCGCGCGCGACAGCCAGACGTCGCGAATCTCGCCGAACCCCCGCTGTAGCCACAATTCATACCATTTCGCCCACGCCGCCGCGAGGCTGGCGACCGCATCGCGCGGGCTCGGCGGCACGACACCCAGTGCGGCCAACGAGATCGCCGGGAACTCCATCCCCTCGGGATAGACAGCCAAATTGGCGCCGATGCCGACCGCGAGCCAATCGAGCCGGACTCCGCCGGCGCTGGAGGACTCCAGCAGGATGCCCGCGATCTTGCGGCCGTCTGCGAGAACGTCGTTCGGCCATTTGACGCGGATCGCCGCCGCACCCGCATAGCGCGACATCATATCGGAGGCGGCAACCGCGGCGACAAAAGAGAGCTGCGCGCAATCCGCGGCGAGGCGCTCAGGACGCAGGAACAGAGTGGCCGCGAGATTGCCTGTCGGAGAATCCCAATTGCGACCGCGTCGTCCGCGTCCGGCACTTTGCCGGTCGGCGGCAATCCAGACCGGACCGCGCTCGCCCGCGGCCGCCAGACGGCGCGCCTCTTCGTTCGTGGAATCGATGTCGTCGAAATGCTTGAGCGCGTAGCCCTTTGGCCACGCAGAAGATTCGCTCACGGCAGAAGCGCTTTGGCGCTGACCAGGGCAATGTCTACGATCTTGCCTCCCGACGCCACGAAGCCCACGACGAACACGCTCGCAACCGTCAGGATCGCGCGAAGGCTGAAGCTCATCTCGCCGTCGAAGGCAGGCGCCGGATCGTCGAAATACATGATCTTGACGATGCGCAGATAGTAATAGGCGCCTACCACGCTCGCGAGCACGCCGAGCACGGCCAGCGCATACATATGCACCGCAACGATCGCGAGGAAGATATAGAACTTTGCGAGGAAGCCCGCGAAAGGCGGCAGGCCCGCGAGACTCAGCATCAGCGCCCCAAAAGCGAGCGCGAGCATCGGCTGACTGCGCGCGAGCCCCGCGAGATCGGCAATCGTTTCGACCGCCTCGCCATCGCGGCGCATGGCGAGGATGCAGACGAACACGCCCGCATTGGTGATCAGATAGATCGTCAGATAGATCAGCACACCTTCGACGCCGGCTGTCGTGCCGGCCGCCAGACCCAGCAGCGCATAACCCATATGGCCGATGGAGCTGTAGGCCATCAGTCGCTTGATGTTGGTCTGCCCGATCGCCGCGACCGCGCCAAGGATCATCGACAGCGCCGAGACGAAGATCACGATCTGTTGCCATTCTACCGCGGCATGCGCGAACGGCACGATCATCGCGCGCAGGAAGAGCGCCATGGCCGCCACTTTCGGCGCCATCGAGAAGAAGGCGGTGATCGGCGTGGGTGAGCCCTCATAGACGTCGGGAGTCCACATATGGAACGGCACGGCCGAAAGCTTGAACGCAAGGCCAGCGATCAGGAACACGATGCCGAAGATGAGCCCGATATTGACGCCGGTTGCCGTGACGACATGGGCGACGACGGAAAATTCCGTCGATCCCGTAAAGCCGTAGATCAGCGAAATGCCGTAGAGCAGCATGCCCGACGACAGCGCGCCCAGAACGAAATATTTAAGGCCCGCCTCGCTCGATTTGAGCGAATCCCGGTTGAAGGCGGCCAGCACGTAAAGCGCGAGGCTCTGCAGTTCGAGCCCCATATAGAGCGCTATGAAGCTGGAGGCCGAGACCATCAGGAACATGCCGACGGTCGACAGCACCAGCAGCACGGGGAATTCGAAATGCGCGATCTTCTCGCGTTCGAGATATTCCTTCGACATCAGGATCGTGAGACCGGTGCCCATCAGGATCAGGATCTTGGCGAACCGCGCGAAATCGTCGGCGATGAAGGCGCCGTGAAATGCCTTGTTGAACTGCGTCAGGGGAAACAAAACGTACCAGCCCGTCACGACGAGCAGGATCACGGCGAGCCACGATACGAGCCCCAAGGCGCGGTCGCCGCGCATGACGCCCAAAATCAGAAGCGCCATGCCGCCGATGGCGAGCAAAAGCTCCGGGAACAGCACCTGGAGATCGTTGGACATCCAACTCACGGCATCGCTCCTGTCCGAGCGACGGACGCAAGTTTCGGGGCGCGATCGATAGCCAGCGCCGTTTTGTGCTGTTCGATCAGATTGGCGACCGACATGGTCGTCACGTCGAGGATCGGCTTGGGATAGACGCCCATCGCGATAGTGATGATCACGAGCGGCGTCAGGATCGCGACCTCCCGCAGGCTCAAATCCTGGATCGCCTGAAGGCTCGGCTTAACGAGCGCGCCGAACATCACACGGCCATAGAGATAGAGCATATAGGCGGCCGACAGGACCGTGCCCGTCGCCGCGAAGATCACAACCCAGGTGCTGACCTGGAACGTGCCCAGCATGGCGAGGAACTCGCCGATGAAGCCGCCGGTGCCCGGCAATCCCACATTCGCAAGCGAGAAAATCAGGAAGCACACCGCATAGATCGGCATGCGCGCGACGAGCCCGCCATAGGCCGAAATCTCGCGCGTGTGCATGCGGTCATAGATGACGCCCACGCACAGGAACAGCGCGCCGGACACCACGCCATGCGACAGCATCTGGAAGATGCCGCCTTCCACTCCCTGATGGGTGAGCGAGAAAATGCCCATGGTCACGAAACCCATATGGGCGACTGAGGAATAGGCGATGAGCTTTTTCATGTCCTCCTGGGCCAGCGCCACCAGCGAAGTGTAGATGATGGCGATCACGGACAGCCCGAAAATCCACGGTGCGAACGTCTCCGTGGCGGAGGCGAACATCGGCAGCGAGAAGCGCAGAAAACCGTAACCGCCCATCTTCAGAAGAATACCGGCGAGAATCACGGAGCCGGCTGTCGGCGCCTCGACATGCGCATCCGGCAACCAGGTGTGGACCGGCCACATCGGCATCTTGACGGCGAACGATGCAAAGAAGGCGAGGAACAGCCAGGTCTGCATCGCGACCGGGAAATGCGCGGTCCGGATCAAGGTCTCGATGTCGGTCGTGCCGGTGTAGAAATACATCGACAGGATCGCGAGCAGCATCAGCACCGAGCCGAGCAAGGTGTAGAGGAAGAACTTGAAGCTCGCATAGACGCGTCGTTTACCGCCCCAGATCCCGATGATGAGGAACATGGGGATCAACCCGCCTTCGAAGAAGACGTAGAACAGCACCAGATCGAGCGCGGTGAACACGCCGATCATGAGCGTTTCGAGCGCAAGGAATGCGATCATGTATTCCGGCACGCGGTCCTGGATCGATTTCCAGCTGGCGAGAATGCAGAACGGCATCAGGCCCGCCGTCAGCACGATGAACAGCATGGAAATGCCGTCCACGCCGACATGGTATTGGATGCCGTAGCCGAGCCAATCGAACCGCTCGACAAACTGGAAGCTCGCGGTCGAAGTGTCGAAATCGGCCCATATGGCAAGCGACACGACCAGATTTGCCAAGGTGGCGATCATCGCAATGGCGCGTGCATTGCGCGCCACGGTCTCGCGCTCGCCGCGCGTGGCCAGAATGGCGATCACGCCGAGAAGCGGCAGAAAGGTGACGATGCTGAGGACGTGGCTCATAGCACCATCCTCAGATGCGCGAGCCACGCGAGGACGGTAACGCTGCCTCCCAGAATGAACCAGGTCGCCAAGGTCACGACGCCCAGAAGCATCGCGAAGGCATATTGATAGACATAACCCGATTGCAGGCGCACCGCCCCGCGCGTGGCGTCGGCGATGCGCGCGGCAATGCCGTCCGGCCCCAGTCCATCGATGATGCGGCCGTCGCCGAACTTCCAGAGGAAGCGGCCCAGCTTGAGCGCGGGCTGCACGAACAGGAAATTATAGAGCTCATCGAAATACCATTTGTTGTAGAGGAAGTTGTAGAGCAACCCGCCACGCGCCGCCATTTGCGGCGGAATGTCGGGATGCAGCACGTAATAATAAAAAGCGATCGCGAAGCCGAGGATGGTCGCAACAAACGGCCCGAGTTCCACCCACAGCGGCACGCTCTCGAGACCGCCGGCCGAATGTCCGGCGATTGCCGCGATGGTGCCGTGCCAGAACGTCTTCGAAGAGTCGCCGATGAACATTCCGTCGAACAACGCGCCCGCAAACACTGCACCCACCGCGAGCACGGCCAGAGGCAGGAGCATCGTCAAAGGCGCTTCGTGAACGTCGGACAATTTGATCGCGTGGCCGTGCCCGTCCGCGCCATGGCCATGCGCCGACGATTCCGCCTGCGCTCCGCGATAGGGCCCGAAAAACGTCATGAGGAATTGACGCCAGGAGTAAAAGGACGTCATCAGCGCGGCCGTCAGAGTGAGGATGAACGCGTAGGTGCCGATAGGCGTGCCCGCGACATAGGCCGCATTAATGATCGCGTCTTTCGAATAGAAGCCCGCCGCGCCGATTCCCAGCAGCGGAATGCCGACGCCGGTCAGCGCGAGGTTGCCGATCAGCATCATCGTGCCGGTGAATGGAATCTGTTTCCACAGCCCGCCCATCTTCCGCATGTCCTGCTCGTGATGCATGGCCACGATTACCGCGCCCGCGCTGAGAAACAGCAGCGCCTTGAAGAAGGCATGGGTGAACAGATGGAACATCGCGCCGCCATAGGCCGAGACGCCGGCGGCCACGAACATGTAGCCCAGCTGCGAGCAGGTCGAGTAGGCAATCACGCGCTTGATGTCGTTTTGGAACAGGCCGACGGATGCAGCGAAGAACGCGGTCGTGGCGCCGATAAACGTGACGAAGGCAAGCGCGTTGGGTGCGAGTTCGAACATCGGCGAGCAGCGGCAGACGAGGAACACGCCTGCGGTCACCATGGTCGCGGCATGGATCAGGGCCGACACGGGAGTCGGGCCTTCCATCGCGTCGGGCAACCAGGTGTGCAGCCCGATCTGGGCCGACTTGCCCATCGCGCCGACGAACAGCAACAGGCACAGAGTCGTCAGGATATCGACGTGATACCCAGCGAACAGGAAGGTCTTGCCGGCCATGGCAGGCGCGGCCGCGAAGACGTTGTCGAAATCGAGTGTGTGGAAGATGAAGAACACGCCGAAGATGCCGAGCGCGAAACCGAAATCGCCGATGCGGTTGACGATGAACGCCTTGATGGCGGCGGCGACCGCCGCAGGCCGCGTGTACCAGAACCCAATCAAGAGATAGGACGAAAGTCCCACGCCTTCCCAGCCAAAAAATAGCTGCAGGAAATTGTTGGCCGTTACCAGCATCAGCATCGCGAAAGTGAAGAGCGACAGGAACGCGAAGAAACGCTGGCGGCTGGGGTCGTCTTCCATGTAACCGACGGAATAAAGATGCACGAGTGACGACACCCCCGTCACCACCACCAGCATGACGGCGGTCAGCGCATCGACCCGGATCGTCCAATCGGCCTCGAAGGTGCCGGAGACGATCCATTCGGCGAGCCTGACGATCTGCGAATGGCCGAGGACCGTGACGTCGTAGAACGCGAAGCAGGAAAGCGCGGCCGAAACGAACAGCAGCCCGGTCGTTACGATCTCGGACGCGCGCGCGCCGATAAAGCGGCCCAGGAGCCCTGCAATCAGAAAGCCAAGAAGCGGAAGGAAGACGATCGCCGTATACACGCCTCAGCCTTTCATCAGGTTGACGTCTTCGACCGCGATCGTCCCGCGGTTGCGATA
>JBEKDC010000143.1:0-8535 GCA_050014535.1 Rhizomicrobium sp. | reverse complement strand
GAATTGTGCTAGGTCGGTGAGGCGCCGGCCGCGCAGTAACTCGGTCGCCGATCGCTTGGAAAATTGCCATGCCCAAGATCGACATCGCCGCCGTGCCGCAACGCAGTGGCTCGGGCTATCCGCCGCCGTTCGATGCTCCCAGTGCCGGACGCATTCGGCAGCGGTTGGGCAACGCGGGCGGGCTCGTGGATTTCGGGGTCAATCTCATGCATCTGCCGCCGGGCAATTGGTCGAGCCAGCGCCATTGGCATTCTCATGAAGACGAATTCGTCTATGTGCTCGAAGGCGAAGTGACGCTGATCGAAGACGGCGGCGAGACGGTGCTGCGCGCCAGCGAATGCGCGGCGTTTCCGAAAGGCTCCGGCGACGGCCATCACATGATCAACAAATCGACCGCGATGGCGGTTTATCTCGAAATCGGCGCGCGCGCGCCCGCCGACCTTACCACCTGCTCCGACATCGACATGATGAGCTCCAACGCCGACGGAAGGTTCGTGCACAAGGACGGCACGCCCTATCCCGAGCGTTAGTCTGTCGAATCGAATACTATACCCTTACTGCGCGACTGACGGCTCGTACGCGGCGATCAGGGCGCGGTCGTCCACCCGCCAGGGATGGAATCCCGGCATATAGAATCTGAGATAGCTCGGCAGCACGCGGCGAAGGACGCCGGGGCTCACGAACATGTAGTGGATAAAGTGAAGCCAGCTACGCGCGTTATTGAGGTTGTCCTGGCGGAGAAACTCGCGGGTGCCGAAAATGATTTCGTGGAAAAACAGCAAGGTCGTCACTGCCATCACCCAGCTGCGCAGCAGCCAGCGGCGAAAACCGGAATAGTCGCGCGTGGCCGCGAGGAAGGTGTCGTAGGCCACCGCCTTGTGTTCGATCTCCTCGATGGCGTGCCATTGCCACAGGCGCTGCAGTTCCGGCGGCACGCCTTGCAGATGACGCTCGTCGGTCAAAAGCGCATGGGCGAGGATGGCCGTGAAATGCTCCAGCGCGATGGTCGAAGCGAGTTGTTCCCTGTGGCCGCGGGTGCGGGCCCAGCCGAATCGGCGTTGCAGATAAGCGTCGATCCGCGACAGGTCGTAACCATGGTCGGATGCGATCCGGTTGAACGCAATGTGCTCGCGCGTATGGAGCGATTCCTGCGCGATGAAGGTTGCGATTTGCGCCTGCAACCTGGCATCGCCCCGGTCGCGGAAGCGCTTGACGCAGTCGATGAAATAGCGCTCGCCCAGGGGAAAGGACGCGGACAGCGAATTGTAGTAGGCGGTGACGACCGGATCGCCGCCATGCCACCAGCGTTCGGCCGTTTCCGCAAAATGGATGTCCCGCGACACGATCGTCAGGTCTTCGGGAGTCCCAAACGCACGGGCGGACATGGCGGATATTTCCAATGGCGATCCCGGCGTATGTAGGTCTCACTGACAGTATTGTCAATATACGCGGTCGGCGCCGGCGCCGCGCGCAAACTTGCCTGCTCAGGCCGGTCTCGCCCGCGAGAATGGATTTGCTTTTCCGCCTGTCTCTCGCAATCCTGACTGTCGAAACGCGATATTCCGTTATCGGATTCGATCGACATGGCAACACGCAAACCGGCCCGCGCCGGGCCGACACCGAGGCGCGCCGCCGCCGTCCCGTCCGTTCGCCGCCGCCGCACGCCGGCAGAGGCGCGCAGCGAGACTCTCGCCGCCGCCCGCAAATTGCTGCTTGAGGAAGGTCCCGATGCCGTCACGCTTCAGCGTCTGGCGGGCGAGCTGGGCATGACGCACAGCAATCTGCTGCATCATTTCGGCTCGGCCGGAGAGCTGCAATCGGCCCTCATGGCCATGATGGTGCGCGATCTGACCGTCGCAGTGGAGGGAGCGGTCAGCCATCTGAAATCCGACGCCGGCGCGCCGCGCGCTCTCGTCGATATGGTGTTCGATGCGTTCGACAAAGGCGGCGCCGGCAAGCTCGCGGCCTGGATCGCGGTCTCCGGCAACGTCGAACATCTCGAAACCATCGGCAAGGCCGTCAACAGCCTGGTGCAGGGTGTCGAAAGCAAATTTGCCCGCGACTCCGGCGATACGCATATAGGAGTCACATCGGCGGTTCTGTTCCTGGCGCTGATGGCCTTCGGCGATGCGGTGATCGGAACCGCGCTGAAGGACATGCTGGAGCGCGAGCGCGCCGCTCCGCGCAAGATCGCGGCCTTCCTCCTGCCCAAATTCTTCGAGCGTCGCTGACCCCCGACGCTACAGAGTGACGCCTACCGTGATCCCGTAGAGGCGCGGATCGCCCAGGAAGACGTTTGTGAACAATCCCGACGTCGCGCTGGAAAGATATTCTCCCGTGACGTCGTTCTTGTTGAAAATGTTCTTGACGAAAGCCTGAACATACCAGCGGTCGTCCGGCGCGGTCATCGTCAAGGACGCGTTCATCACATCCCAGGAGGGGATGTAGTCGGCCGGGTCCTCGAAGATGCGGCCCCACATATGAGTCTGCCAGTAATAGTCCAATCGGCCGACGAGCTTGTAGTCGTCGCCGAGCGGCTGGGTGTATTGCGCGCCCACGCTGAAGGAGAGAGCGGGCGTGTTTTGCAGCTCATCGCCTTTGATGCTGACGGGCACACCGTTCGAGTCGGCGTGATAGGCAGGGTCGGTCCAGCTATATCCGGCCGGCGGGGCCACGGTGGGATCGCAGGGCCCGAACACGGAATAGGGGATGCCCTGAGACGCCAACGCGCCGATATTCCCCTGAAACGGCGTATACCCCGAAGGCGTCGAACCCGGTGCTGCGCCTGCATAGTACATCACGCAATTGTTCGCCGTCGTGCTGGAAAGCGTGTCGTCCTTGATCAGGATGGCGTTCGGGTCGTTGCCCGTAGGCCGGCGCTGATCAACCTCGGCGACATCGCCGATCCCCGAATGCGTGCCCGCAACGTTCAGATTGAATTGCAATTGGTCGACGGGCAGCCAGAGGAACTCGCCTTCCACGCCCCACAGCTTGGCGTTGATGTTCTCGTTGATGGACGTGTTGTTGATGATGGCCGAAACCTGCAGGTCGTTGTAATTGTAGTACCAAATGTCGCCATTGGCCTGCAGCGTGTTGCCGAGCAACTGGTTCTTGGTTCCGATTTCGTACGCGTCGACCGATTCCGGAAGATAAGTCTGGGACAATGTTCCCAAATTTGCCTCGACACCGGGGTTGAAGCCGCCTGCCTTGTAGCCGCTGGAATAGGACGCGTAGATCAGAGTCTGATCCGTAAAGTCGAGCTTCGGAGTCCAATCGACCTTGGCTTCGCCGGTCCATTTGTCGAATGTGACCGACTGGTCCTGGAATGCCGGACATGCAGTGCCCGCCGCGAAACACGTCGTATTGTTGGGGTCGAAACTGTGTTGGCCCTGCGCCGACAGGTTGCCGACCGCCGCGTTGTAGTTGTTCGTGCCGATCGGTATGAGCCCGTCATAGATGGTGATGCGGGCCTGCTGGAACTTCTGGTCGTCGGTGAAGCGCGCGCCAAGCGTGAACTGGAGCGTGCTCGGGAGCGCATCGTAAGTGACCTCGCTATAGACCGCCTTGGAAGTGAGCGTGTTCAGCGAGCCGTCATTGTCGTAATAGGTCGGTCCGACGAGGCAGCCGGTCGTGAGGCAAAGCGCCTGCGCGCCGGTCAGATTGTAGTTGGGACCGAAAGAGCCCGTATTGCCGATCAGGCCCGCAAAGCCTCCCAACAGAATGCCGCCATAGTCCAGCGTGTTCGACGCAACCTGGTAGGAACTCGTCGATTGCTGATGCAAATAGTAGAAGCCGATCATGGCGTTGAGCGGGCCGTCGAATTTCGTGTTGAAGCGCATCTCGGCCGAGGTTTCCTGGCTTGAGCCGGCCGATTGATCGTAGGCGTTCTCGGAGTTCATATAGCTCTGGACGCCGCCGCCGCTGATGCCGAGATTGCTAAAGGACGAAGTCGGCAGCGAACCCGGAACCTTTTCGAAGAACGGCGCGAACAGCGCGCCGTAGTTCGGTGCGCCGAACACCCCGCCCAATACCGTCATCACGCATCCGAACGTGTATTCGGCCGAGGCTCCCGCCAACGAGGCGGCGCATCCCGGATTGGTGGTGTATGTGCCCAACGTCGCTTGATTGAAGGGAAGGCCCGGCGTTCCGACGTAGCTCTGCTGCGAGAAGAGCGAGGCGTTATCGTAGCCCAGAACCAGATCCGAATCGAGCCATGGCGCAAGGTTCTGCTTCCATTCGCCGGACATGAAATTGTCCTGTTGCTTGTTGACCGGCGCGAAGTCGACATTGTCCTCGCGATAGTTCGAAGGATTGAAAGTCGCCGGCGCGGAGAACGGCGTCTGCAAATTGAATAGTCCCATCTGTGTCGCGAGGGAACCGAGGATGCCGATCGGGCTGTTCTCGATCGCCTGTTGGCTCACGGGAATATTCAGGAAGGTGGCATTGAGGTTAACCGGCGATGCTTTAAGCCCATCCGGCAAACAGCCGAGCAGGCCGGTCGGATCGGTATCGCACAACTCCTTGTCGGCGCGCATGCGGTTGTCGTCTTCGTTGGAGAACTGCCCGACGAAGTCCATCGTCGTCCTGCCCGTGGGTTCCCATCGCACCGAACCGCGAACGGAATATTGATCGCGGCCGTCGATATGCGAATCGTTGGCGATGTCCGTCACATAGCCGTCGTGCCGGAGCCAGTCTGCCGCGATCCTCACGCCGAGCTGATTCGTCTCGATGGGAAGATTCACGACGCCTTTGACTTCGCTCGCATCGTAATTGCCATAGGTCACGTCCAGATGGGCGCCGGCCTGCTCGAGATCTGGTCTCGTGCTGAACACGCTGACGGCGCCGCCCGTGGCGCCACGTCCGTAGAGCGTGCTTTGCGGCCCGCGCAGCACTTCGACATCGGAGAGATCGTAGAACTCGGCGCCGTCGGTGGGGGGAGCCGCGAGGAACACATTGTCGAAGTTGAAGGCGACCCCGGATTCGGAATCGTGCCCGACCGCCGTGATCCCGATGCCGCGGATCTGGAAATCCGCGCCGGCGAAATTGGCCTGACTGTAAGTAACGTTGGGCGTGCTGAACTGCAGATCTTTGAAGCCGTCGATCATGTGCGTCTTCAGGTCTTCTGCCGAGTAGGCCGTAACCGCAATGGGGACGTTTTGGATGTTCTCGGTCCGCCTCTGCGCGGTGACGACCACCTCTTCGATCTGCGCTATGGCCGGCGCAACCAACGCCGTGGAAAGCAGAAGAGTACTGACGATGAGCGTAGCCCGGACGGCACGCTTCGCGCGAACTGGATGCATGATGGTCTCCCCCTTTTTTGCCCGACTCCCTGGCAAACCGTCGTGTCTTTCGCGCAAGCGCCGTGAACCGGCGTCTCGCAGACGATTCCGCCGCGGAGTAAATCACAATCTCCACTCTACTGACAAATGTGTCATTATGATCACACCGCCGATGTCTTGCGGCGCGGGAAAGCGCCGACGCGGACTGGCGATGTTTTTCTGCGGAAATTTTGAGGCAGAGCGATTTGGCGGCGGGTTGGGAGAGTTCGAGTGAAGCGGACGCCGATCTCCGTTTTATGCGGCGTGCCGGGCAAAGGATTCTTGACCGGTGGGATCGACGACGGCACGACGTTCGACAGCTCCAACCCGCGTGCCCGCGTTCCGCGGTTCGAACGGGTCCGTTGAGTTTGCTCAAAATGGACTCCGCCCCCACTTTCCCAGGATAGCGAAACGAGCACCCATGCAAAATCTCGACGAACGGGCGATGCGGTGGCGCACGAGCTCGACTCTATCAGCTTGGCAAGCGCAAGCTTGAACTCGCGCGTAAACTTCTGTCTTTGCTTGGCCAGCCCCCGGCTCCATTACTGCACCAAATAACAACACCAACTTGGTATCTTCAAAACCCGGGACCGTCCAGATAACGGACTTACGATGATTGGAATGAGTAGAATCTTCATTGACTTTACTGACTTCTTCGGGCGTGATAGTGCGATACTCAGTCGTCACGACCATGTCACGACTGTCGTATATTTAAACCGATTGACAACGTGGGGAGCATAGAATGGCCTTCGAACTCAAAGCCAAGATCGCGCCGGTCGATGCGTTAAACAGGCCTGGATTTCAGGCACTTGCTGCGATCAATCCATTGGGGCCGTTGGCCGAGCTGCCTGGAAAGTGGGTCGGGACGGGCTTCAATCAGATTTGGCGACCGTTCCAGGTGACGTCCGATCGTTTCCTGGAACTGAACCTGACAACAGAAACGCTCGAATTTTCCGAAAGCGTCGGCGCGATCCCCAATCGCGGCTTACTCCAGCCGGATATCGAACTGGCAGGGGTCCACTATTTGCAGCAGGTACAGGACTCTCTGGCCGGCGTAGGTATTCATGTCGAGCCGGGCTTTTGGGTCACCGTTCCGCAGACGTCCAATCCAGCCGAACTGCCGACTGTTGCTCGCATGGCGTCCATCCCGCACGGCACCACGGTGAACTCCCAGGGTACGGCACAGGCGGTCAACGGCGGGCCGATCATCGACCCGGTCAGCATCCGGCCATTCTCGATCGGGAGTGCGCCGCCGCCCAATACGGCCGTCGCGTTCCCCCCTTTCAACGAAGCCGATCTCTCTGTCCCCACGCTCTTCCGATTGCCGAAGCCCATCCCGCCAAGCATCACGCAGGCGATGGTGAATAATCCGAACTCCGTGCTGACTGCGGCGATTGCCGGCCAGACGATCACTCGAATGACTGTCCTGACCATCAGCACCAAAGCGCCGGCGTCGCCGCCGCCGCCGGCTGTGCCCAATGTTGGCGGTGGCACCGACAACATCGCTTTCCTGCAAGGCGGCCCTGCCGGTCCGAATGCCGATGGAGCACAGATGACCGCAACCTTCTGGATCGAGCACGTCGCGGCAGGCCCGGATGGACCAGCGTTCCTGCAACTCCAATATACGCAGACGGTTCTGCTGAACTTCAACGGGTTGAGCTGGCCGCACGTTTCTGTCGCCACGCTCCGCAAACAGGAATGACGCAGCCGGTGTGAATCTGGGCCGTCGATCAAGCCCTTCGAAATCGAAACCAACCCCGCCGGACAGTTGGAGCATCGCCACGCGCGAGGCCGACGCTTTCGAGAAACGGTTCGAGAGCCTGCACATTGTCCGAAGAGACGATGGCGGCGATGTAACCGTCGGGGCGCACGAGCACGCAATCGCCGGGCGACAAGCCGTATGCCGTGTGGAAATGGCCTTCGTCGTCCGTGAAATCGCCGCGGGGTCCGACTGCGTGGATATGGAGTCCGGCGCGCGGTGTTACCGCGGAAAGGCGCTCCACGCTGTAGCCCAATAATGTCCAATGCGGCCCTTCAAACAATTCGAACAGCCGTGTGCGCAAGCCCGCGGCGCCGCGGATCGGCGCATCGGGTGCGCGATCGCCGGCGAGAACGTCGCCGCTGCGTTGCGGCTGTTCGAGCCGCAAGGAAGATTGCGGATAGCCGATATCGAGCTGATGCACTTCGCGTCCGCGGCGCATCGAGCCTTGCCTGGCTGCTTCGAGCAATCCGGTGGTGAGACCGAGCATCTCGGCCGCGATCGGCCGGCGCTCTTCTTCGTAAGTTGCGAGCAGCGCGTCCGGCGCGCCGCTGAGCACGGCCGCAAGCTTCCAGCCGAGATTGTAGGAATCCTGCACGCTGGTATTGAGGCCTTGCCCGCCTGTCGGCGGATGGATGTGCGCGGCGTCGCCGACGAGGAACGCGGAGCCCACGCGATAACGCTCGGCAATGCGCGCGTTCATGTTGTATGCGGATGCCCAGGCCACGGAACGCACGACGATATCCTTGCGGCCCGTCCGCGCCGCCAGCAACGCAGTCAATCCCGCGGCGGACACATCGAGTTCGCCTTCGAGCGGAATGGGACCCTGGAGCTGGAACATCTCCGTTCCTGCGAGCGGGCAGAGCGATATCTGATTTCCCGATCCGTCGCCCCAGCGGTGCCAGGCATCGCGGCCGACACCGTCGACATAGATATCGGCGACGATCGCGCGAACGCCGAGCGTCTTGCCCGGGAAATCGATCCCCAGCGTTTGGCGCACGAAGCTGCGGCCGCCGTCCGCGCCGACGAGATAGCGCGCGCCGATCGTGTGCCTGCCTTTCGCGTTTGCGACGGTCGCGGTGACGCCGCGTTTGTCTTGCGCAAACGCCACGAGCTCGCAGCCGAATTGGGCCTGGTGACCCAACTCCGTCAGCCGCTCGCGCAACACCGCTTCGGTGAGGAATTGCGGCACCATCAATCGGATGTGATAAGGCTCGGCCGGCGTCGGTTTGCTCGCTTCGAGATCTTTCTCCTCCTCGAAGGTGCCGTCCGCGCGATAGCTGCGCAGCGGCGGATAGGTCCCGCCTGCGGCGACAAGCCGGTCGACGACGCCGAGATCTTCGAACACTTCCTGGCTGCGGGGCTGAATTCCCTTGCCCCGCGAACCGGCGAAGGGGACAGGCGACTTTTCAATGAGCCGGAATGCGACGCCGCGGCGCGCCAGATCGATCGCCAAAG
>JBEKDC010000142.1:0-8573 GCA_050014535.1 Rhizomicrobium sp. | reverse complement strand
CCGCTGTGGAAGTCGAGCCACGAGCCGTCGATGACGCCGATCGACGTCAGTTCCTGGGGATAATCGATGCCGCGTTCGATCAATTGCTGGTTCAGCATCGCGTTGAAGCTGAACGGCTGGCCCACAAATTCCCAATATCCGACAACACCCGCTCCGACGACCGCAACGACGAGCAGCGCCAAAACCCGAAGTACCCAACGCATCTTGATTCCCCCAAGCCCGAACAGGCGCCCATGCCCAATCTACACTGGCGGCGGGGCGGCGTCATGCCGGCCTCGTGCGAACTGCCGAATTCGGTTAAAATGAGCCGCCAAGCAAGGGGGAAGCGATGGCACAGCGTGGCCCGAAGCTGCCGACCAAGACGCGTGAACTCCACAGTCATCATTTCGACTCGACCATCTGGAACGATTTCAAATTCCGCGACGACGACATCATTATCGCCACCTATGCGAAGTCCGGCACCACATGGGTCCAGCAGATCGTGTCCCAGCTTCTGTTCAACGGAATGGAAGGTCTTGAAGTGGCCGAGATGTCGCCATGGCTCGATCTGCGCGTGCCGCCGAAGGAGATCAAGCTTCCGGCGGTCGAAGCGCAAACGCATCGGCGATTTGTCAAGACGCATCTCCCTGTGGATGCGCTCGTCTTCTCGCCCAAGGCCAAATACATTTATATCGGCCGCGACGGGCGCGACGTGGTGTGGAGCATGTACAACCATCACGTCAACGCGAACGCCACGTGGTATCACGCACTCAACGACACACCCGGACGCGTCGGGCCGCCGATCGAGAAGCCTCCCGCTTCGCGCCGCCAGTATTTCATCGACTGGATGGAGCGCGATGGACATCCCTTCTGGCCGTTTTGGGAAAATGTCCGTTCCTGGCGGGCGATACGAGACCTGCCCAACGTCATGATGCTGCACTTCGCCAAGCTGAAAGAAGACATGCCGCGCGGGATCAGACGCATCGCCAAATTCCTCGACATCGAGATCGACGAAAAACAATGGCCCGCGATCCTCGAGCATTGCAGCTTCGAATATATGAAAGCGAACGCCACAAAGAGCGTCCCCCTCGGCGGCGCCTTCTGGGACGGCGGCGCGGACGTGTTCGTGCATCTGGGGACGAATGGACACTGGCGCGACGAACTGACGGAACAGGACTCGCGCTGGTACGAGGAAACCGCGCGCATCGAACTGGGCGACGAATGCGCCCATTGGCTCGCGACGGGAAAGTAAGGCCTCCGCTGCCGGCTACAACCGCGCCGATTGCGGCCGCGACGACGCCAGCGATACGTTCTTGAGCGGCAACTCGCGAACCCGGATTCCCGTTGCGGCGAAGATCGCATTCGTCACGGCCGGCGCGATAGGCGGCGTCCCCGGCTCGCCTGCCCCGCCCAAAGCGGCTCCGCTTTCGACAATATGCACTTCGATCGTCGGGCAGTCCGCGAGCCGAATGACATCGTAATCCGGGAAGCTCTGCTGCACGACCGCCCCTTTGTCGATCGTGATCTCGCCGAACAGCGCGGCCGACAGTCCGTAGATGATGCCGCCTTCGATCTGCGCCTTGAGGCCGTCGGGATTGACCGCCATACCGCAATCGATGGCCGACACGACACGGTCGACTTTGAGCGTTCCGTCCGGCGCGAGGTCGATCTCGACCACATGGGCGACAATGGTCTCGAAACTCTCGACCATCGCTATACCGCGCGCCTTACCCTTGGGTAACGGCGTACCCCATCCCGCTTTGGCCGCAACCTGTCGTACGACCTCGGCGTGACGCGGCTTGTCCGCAAGCAGCTGCAGACGATAGGTGACGGGGTCTATGTTGGCGGCGTGCGCCAACTCGTCAACGAACGATTCGATGAAGAAGCCGTGCCAGGACGCTTCCACGCTGCGCCACGGCCCGGTCGGCACATGCGTCGGCACTTTGACGTAGCGGATTTCCTGATTCGGAATTCCGTAGTCGATATGCGCTTCGGTGTCCGCGCCGCCATCGGTCGTGTAGTCGTTGGCCCAGGCAATCGGCATGCCCTTTGCGTCGAGCGCAGCACGGAAATGGCTCATCACGTTCGGGCGATAGAAGTCGTGCTGCATGTCTTCTTCGCGCGAAAAGATCAGCTTGATGGGTGTGCCCGGCATCGCCATCGCCGTTTTCACGGCATAGTCGAGGAAATTGAAGAAACCCGGCAATCTCCGCCCGAACCCGCCGCCCATCGGCAGCAAATGATAGGTCACATTCTCCATGTCGAGTTTGGCGGTCTTGGCGCATTGCGCCCGCGCGCCAAGCCCATCCTGTGTGCCCGACCACACTTCCAGCTTGCCGTCCTTGAACAGAGCGGTCGCGTTCATCGGTTCCATCGTGGCGTGGGCGAGGTAAGGCACCTGATAGGTCGCCTCGACGATCCGCCCACCCGAAAGCGCATCCGCGCCCGAGCCGGTCTTTAGATCGGATTTAAGATCGGCGCTTTTCAATGCCGCCATGCGGCGTGACGTGATCGTTGCCGAGGTGACGCCGCCATTCGCGCCATTGTCGAACACCGGATTGAGGGCCTCGACGGCATCGCGTGCGCGCCAATAGCGGTCGGCCACGACCACCACCGCGTCCTCGAGCTGAACGATCTTTTGCACGCCGCGCATTTTCGAGACGTCGCCGACGGAAACCGCCTTCAGCTTGCCGCCGAACACAGGCGAGATCTTGATCGCGGCGTAGGACATGCCCGGCACCTGCACGTCTAGGCCGTAATTCGTCACACCGTTGACTTTTTCGGGAATGTCTACGCGCGGGATCGGCTTGCCGACCAGCGTATAGGCGCTCTTGGGTTTCAGTGCCGGCGTCGGGGACGGCGAATAGGTCGCGGCTTCGGCTGCCAGTTCGCCGTAACCGAGGCTCTTGCCGCTCGCGGCGTGGAGCACGTGGTTCGATTTGGTTGTGCATTCGGCGGTGGCTACGTTCCAGCGCGCGGCTGCCGCCTTCACCAGCATCTCGCGCGCGGCCGCTCCGGCAACGCGCATACCGTAAACGCCGGTGGCACGCACCGCGGACGAGCCGCCGGTCACCTGCAAATCCATATAGCTCGCGATGGTGCGGAATGTGTTCGCCACGGTTCCGCGCAGGAATGCCGGGATCTGATCGCCGGTCATGTGGCGGCTGGCGAGAATGAACCCTTCCGCCAGCGAACCGTTCGCGAACAGCGGATCCGGCGGCGCCGCTTCGACATGCACCGTGCTCCAGTCCGCGTCGAGTTCTTCCGCCGCCATCTGCGGCAATGCGGTGTAGATGCCGGTGCCCATGTCGCAGTGAGGCACGACGACCGTGACGCTGTTGTCGGGGGAAATCTTGATCCAGTTGGCTACGAAGCGTTCGCCCGGCTTGGCCGCGAGCTTGTCTGCGCGTTCGAGCCGATGGCTCGGCCACAATGCGTAGCCGACGACGAGTGCGCCGGCTGTGCCAAGTCCGCCCAGAATGATCATTCTACGTGACGGCATGACGGTCTCCCCTAGGCCTTCGCCAGCGAATGCACGGCGGCGCGGATGCGGGGATAGGTGCCGCAGCGGCATATATTCGTGATGGAAGAGGCAAGCTCGTCATCGCTCGGCGAAGGGTTCTTCGCGAGCAGCGCGCTCACCGCCATGATCATGCCCGACTGACAATAGCCGCATTGGGGAACCTGATGGTCGATCCAGGCCTGCTGCACCGGCGTGAGCCCGCCGGCACCGAGACCCTCGATGGTGGTGATGTCGGTTCCGACCACAGTGTTGACGGCCGTCACGCAGCTGCGGGTTGCCACGCCGTTCACGTGGACCGTGCACGCGCCGCACGCCGAGATACCGCAGCCGAATTTCGTGCCGGTAAGACCCAGTTCGTCCCGGAGGATCCACAGCAAAGGCGCGTCGTGCTCGACGTCGACCTCATGCACCGTACCGTTAACCTTGAGCTGAAAACTCATGCTGAATCCCCAATAGCCGCACGCCTTTCTAACATGGACGCGCGAAATCCGCATGAAGCATTGCAAAATTCGCCGGCGGCAGCGTAGCCGGTCGCGTTCAAACTGAAAAACCTAACAAAATCGTCATGTTCCGCTAGTTGAAACCCCATCCGGAATGAGGGGCAGCCCACGCAAATTGCGCATATCGCCTCACAGCGATGTGACCCTATATCTTGCCGAAGTCGCATTGAATGCGACTCTGGAGCGAATCTTGGGAGGGAGTGATGCGCGCGCTCACGCAGGCGGGCTTGAAGAGCCCGGCCGCGGTTGCTGTCGGCGTGGCTGTCACGATCCTCTTCGGCGTGTTCGCGCTGAACTCGCTTCCCATTCAGCTGTTCCCCGATATCGACCGGCCCCAACTGGGTATTGAAACCGATTGGCGCGCGGAAACGCCGCGCGAAGTCGAAGCCCAACTCGTCGAGCCCGAAGAAGACGTGCTGCAGGGCATTCAGGGCCTGCAGGAGATGGACGGCTACGCCAGCACCGGCGGCGGCTACATCACGCTGACGTTCGCGCTCGGCACCGACATGAAGAGCACGCTGATCGACGTGGTCGGGCGGCTCAACCGCTTGCCTCCCCTGCCCGCGGACGCGCTCAAACCCATCGTGCAGCTCGCGAGCACGCAGGATTCCAACGCGACCCTGCTCTTCGTATTCATGCAGAAGCTGCCCGGCAATCCGCGCGACGTGAACGGTTACGAGCAATTTCTGAAGAATGTCGTCGTGCCGCGTCTCGAAGCCGTCCCCGGCGTCGGGAGCGCGCAGGTCAATGGCATCAGCGCCAACGAGGAGCTGCAGATCGTCTTCGATCCGATGCGCGCGGCCCAGCTCGGCATCCAGATTCCCAAAGTCGCCAACCAGATCAGCAATTCCGACGATGTCTCCGGCGGCACGATCAATGTCGGGCGACGGCAATACGAGCTGGAGTTTCGCGGCCGGTTTTCGGTGGACGACCTCAGGGGCATGATCCTCGAATGGCGCAACGGCAATCCGGTGCGCCTGGGCGACATCGCCGATGTGAGGATCGGCCGCGGCAAGCGCCAGTCGTTCGATTATCAGGACGGCAATCCCGCACTCGGAATGAACATCTTCCGGGCCCAGAATGCGAACGTACTTTCGACCGTCAACGCCGTGAAGGCGGAACTGCAGAAAATCAATGACGGGCCCGCGAAGGAACAAGGGGTCACGCTCGCCTACTCCTTCGATCCGTCCCACTTTATCTATCAGGCGGTGGGAATGGTCACCTCCGACCTGTTCATCGGCATTCTGCTCGCGGTGGGCGTGTTGTGGTTCTTCATGCGCGAGTGGCGCGGCACGCTGATCATCGCATCGGCGATTCCGATCTGCCTGTTCGCGGTGATCCTGCTCTTGGACGCCGCGGGACGGACGCTGAACGTGGTGTCGCTGGCAGGCCTCGCGTTTGCGACCGGCATGGTGCTGGACGCCGCGATTGTCGCATTCGAAAACATCCTGCGTTTGCGCGAGCGCGGCATGCCTGCCAGTGAGGCAGCGCTGACGGGCACGGACCAGGTCTGGGGTGCGCTGCTCGCATCGACGGCCACAAACGTCGCAATCTTCGTGCCGGTGATATTCCTGAAGGATGTAGAAGGTCAGCTCTTCGCGGACTTATCGCTCACCATCGCCTTCGCCGTGTTTGTATCGCTCATAGTTGCCGTCACTGTTGTGCCGGTGGCATCCGTTCTGTTTCTCAAGACACGTCCCAAAGTGGCGGAGCTTGCCAGTGTGTGGCGGCGCATCACCGATTACGTGATGAATCTCACCGACACGCCGCGCAAGCGCCAGTTGTGGATCGGCGGCTTGATTGCGGGTTCTGTACTGGGTACATGGCTGTTCCTTCCAAGCCTGCAATATTTGCCGCAAGTGAAGCGCGCCGCGATCGACGGATTCATTCAGTATCCGACCGGAGCCACCGTCGACTTCGCGGACAAGGAGATCGCGCAGCCGATGGTCAAGCGGCTGGCGCCTTACATGTCCGGCGAAAAGCAGCCGAAGCTTCTCAACTACTACATCCAAACCTACGGCCCCGGCGCGATGGGAATCGGCGTGCGGGTCCCCAACGACGAGGATTTTCCGACTCTCGAAAAGATCGTCCGCAACGACATCATCAAGGACCTGCCGGACACGCAGGCCTTTGCGCAGATGGGAAGCCTGTTCGGTGGATTCGATGAGGGCGGAGGCATCTCGATCAACATCCAGTCCAACGATCAGACAGCGGCGCGGGCGGCGGCCAAGCAGGGAATGGCACTTCTCTCGAAACAATTCCCCGAAGCAGTCATCAATTCGAACCCGTCGCTCGACATCGACCAGCCGCAGCTGAAGATGATGCCCGACGACCGCTCAATCGCGGAAGCCGGCTGGACGCGCGGCGACGTAGGCAATCTCGTCCAGGCGTTCGGCGAAGGTCTCTATGTCGGGCAGCGCTATGACGGAGAGCGACAACTCTTTCTGATCATGAAGTCGCAACCTCTCGACTCGCCCGAGGCGCTGAACGACGTTCCCGTCGCGACGCCGAACAACACCGTCGTTCCGTTTGGGCATCTGGTCACGGTCCAGCGTACCCTGGCCGCGAGCGGCATCTATCGTCTTGGCCGCCGCCGGACATTCCAGATCAATTTCCAACCGCCTCGCGGCATGGCGCTTCAGGATGCCCTGCGAAAGATCAAGTCCGACGTCGAGCCGAAAATTCGAAAGCTGCTGCCGTCCGACGGCACCGTGAACTATGGCGCGGCGGCCGACCATCTCGACAATGCCCTGTGGAGCATGGGCAAGAATTTCGGGCTGGCGGTGCTCCTGCTCTTCCTGATCATGGCGGCGCTGTTCAAATCCGTCTGGGACTCCTTTATCGCAACAATCGGGTTGCCGCTCGGCACCGTCGGCGGAGTGATAGCGCTGCGCATTCTGGGGCTGTTCGTGTTCCAGCCGCTCGACCTTTTGACCATGATCGGCTTCATCATCGTGCTCGGCCTTGTCGTCAACAACACGATCCTGCTGGTCGCGCGCACGCGCCAGGCCGAGGCCGAGGGCATGAGCCGGGTGGACGCGGTGCGCTCGAGCCTCGAAACCCGCCTCCGGCCGATCTTCTCGAGCACGCTGACGGCAGTGTTCGGCATGCTGCCGCTCGTGCTCATTCCCGGGCCCGGAGCCGAGATTTACCGCGGCCTGGGCGCGGTTATCGTAGGCGGCATCCTTGTCAGCCACGTCTTCACGCTTGTTTTAATGCCGGCCATGCTAAGGCTTGGCGAGAAGGCCCAGGCGCTTCGGCAGGCGCCCCCGTCTCCGGAAAAGATTGCAGCATGATGATGAGTCCGTTCCCCTGTTTGCGTTCGACCGGACTCGCCGCCGCGATCGGCCTGGCGCTTGCGCTTGCACCTGCCGCGTCCGCCCAGCAGGCCCCAGGTGCGCCGCTGTCCGTCAGCGTCGTGCCTGCAAAACTCATGAAGATGGCCCCCAAGATTGCGCTGCCGGGAACGGTTGTTTCCCTCAACGACTCCCATCTGGCGTCCGAAGTCGAAGGCCGCGTGTCCTGGGTGGCGAATGTCGGCACCGTCGTGGCGCAAAACGACATCGTCGCGAAGATCGACAACAATGTGGCCGGGCTGCAGCTTGCCTCCGACAAGGCCAATGTCGCCCGTCTGGTCGCCCAGGTGAAATTCGACCGTGCCCAAGCCGGGCGTCTGGAAAACCTGTTCAAGCAAAACGCGATCGCCACCAGTACCCGCGACCAGGCGATTTCGACCCGCGACATGGACGTTGCCGCACTTGCGCAGGCGCGCGCCGCCATGAGCAAGAGCCAGTATCAATTCGATCACAGCGACATCCGCGCACCCTTTCCCGGCCGCGTGGTGCAGCGGCTGATCAATCCCGGCGAATATGCGACGGCCGGCAAGGACATTGTCAGGCTCGTCGATATCGCCTCCATGGAGATCAGCGTGCAGACGCCGATCGACACGGCGCGATACCTGCACGAAGGGCTCGCCGTCACCGTGGACATCGAGAACCGGCCCGTCATGGCCACCATCCGCGCCATCGTACCCGTCGGCGATATCGTCAGCCGCTCGCTGGAAGTTCGGATCACCTTGCCGCCCGGCGCCGGTCTGGTCGGCGACGCGGCGAAAGTCTATGTGCCGTCCGCGGCTCCGCACGATGTGCTTGCGGTTCCCCGCGACGCGCTCGTGCTTCGGGAAGACAATACCTATGTGTTCAAGGTCGACGTCAAGAACGTCGCCCAGCGCGTTGCCGTGGAAACCGGTTCGGAGGAAGGCACGCTCGTGGAAGTGCATGGGCTTCTGTCGCCGGGCGAGCGCGTGATCGTGCGCGGCGCGGAACGACTGGAGACTGGGCAGAAGGTCCGCGCGATCCTGGCGTCGTAACGGCCATACTTTCGTCATTCCGGGAATGCACCGTCGGTCCCTGAAAGTGCGTGCTGGTGGGGGCATCGATATGTATTCCATGGGATGGAAACTGATCGGAGCGCTGGTTCTCGGTCTCCTGTGCGCATCCCAAGCCCAGGCTGCGATTTGTTCGCAGGGCGATGTCGCGGCTGCGGCCGAGCGAGTAACCGCCACGCGGAAT
>JBEKDC010000141.1:0-8582 GCA_050014535.1 Rhizomicrobium sp. | reverse complement strand
CGACGCTCCCGCGCTGTTCGCCATCATGAGCGACGCCGAGACCATGCGGTTCTGGGACTGGCCGGCCTTCACCGATGCGGAAACGGTCGACGAGGTGGTCCGTGCCCAGATCGCCGATACGGAAGCAGGCTCCGCTCTCTATTGGGCCGTAGCCCTCGAAGCAAACGGGCCCGCGATCGGCTGCTGCGACTTGAGCGAAATCGACCGCCACCATGGCCGCGCGGAGGTGGGGTTCCTCTTCAGCCGCGCCGCCTGGGGGCATGGCTATGCTCTCGAAGCCATGACGGCGATCGTGGATTGCGCATTCGGCGATCTGGACCTGGCGCGGCTCTGGGCCCGCTTTCATGCCGGCAACGAGAGATCGCGGGCGCTGCTCGAACGGCTGGGATTCGCTTATGAGGGGACCTTGCGCGGACATGTGTGGCGCGACGGCGTCCGGAGGGATTGCATTCTTTACGGCCGCCTCGGCAGTTGATTGGCATGGTGCGCCGCCCGCATGCTATCGGAGCGTGAGGATGCCGATGTCGATCCGCAGAATCGCGGATGCCGTATCTTTTCCGAGTTTCACGTTGGCCGGTCGGGCCTCGTAACGTTTGTCAGTCATAGGACTCTGGATGGAAGCCGTTCTTGCCAGCTGGTTGCATGCCGTCGGGGGGTTCCTCGAGAATCTGGTGCACACCACTGTCGAATTCATCAAGCTGCACCAGGACTGGTCGTTCCCCGTCATCTTCCTGGTTTCGTTCGGCGAATCCTTCGTCGGCTTCAGCCTGCTGTTTCCGGGCACCACGATCCTTATACTTGCGGGAACCCTGGTGGCGTGGCCGCTCAACCCGCATGGCGTATTGAGCATCTGGCCGGTCCTGTCGGGAGCCATTCTGGGCGCGGTGATCGGCGACACGATCTCCTATATGCTGGGCAAGCGCTTCGGCCACCTTCTCGAAAAGCACTGGTTTTTCATTCGTCATCCCGAACTGTTGGTCCGCGGCTACGGTTTTTTCGAGCGCTTCGGCACGATCAGCGTGTTCGTGGGGCGGTTCTTCGGGCCGGTGCGCGCCGTGATTCCGCTGGTCGCCGGCATCATGGGAATGCCGACGCGCAGATTCTGGATCGCCAACATCGCATCGGCGTTCATCTGGGCTCCTTCCCTGTTGCTCGTCGGCTCGGGCATCCACAGTATTGCCACGCTGGTCATCGCCAAGCATGAGCGTCTCCTCATCAGCGCCGTGGTCGTGGTCGTGTTGATGGCCGCCATCTGGGCCCTGGAGAAATACGGAGTCCTGGATCGCTTCAAGCCGGCGAGAACGGACCGTTGAGCCAACTCGCAACCGTCATTCATTCCGTTCATAGTGCGCGCATGCGCATTGCCGGCCTTTTTTCGATTGTCGCCGCACTCGGCCTGACGAATTCGGCCGCGATTGCCGCGCCGTCGCCGCTTCTCGCCCATTGGGTGCAAATGGCGCCGGGAGGCGGCGCGGAAGCGCGCGTTCTCCTGGAAGGCGAAAGCTGCCCGCCTGCCACGATCGACGGCGCGAATGTTGCGATGCGGTTGCGCGCCGCGCCGGACAAGAATTTTCCCGTTCTGCTGTGCGCCGTGACGTTGCCCCTCGGCGCCAAACAGGTGTCGGTCCTCGGCGAAAAACTGCCGCTGCCCGTGAGCGATCCGCAACGCATTGTTGTGTTGGGCGACACGGGCTGCCGGATTAAGGGATCGGCCGTGCAGGCTTGCAACGATCCCGCCAAATGGGAATTCCCCGGCATTGCCGCCGCGGCCGCCAAATTGAAACCCGACCTCGTCATTCATGTCGGCGACTATCTCTATCGCGAGGCGCCGTGCCCCGGCGCTGACAGCGGCTGCGCCGGCAGTCCCTGGGGTGACAATTGGAACAGCTGGGCTGCGGACTTCTTTACGCCTGCGGCACCGCTCTTGGCGGCATCGGCGTGGGTGGTCGTCCGCGGCAATCACGAAGAATGCGCGCGCTCGGGTCCCGGCTGGCTGCGCCTGTTGGGTCCGCTCGCAGTCAATACGACAAACTGCACCGCGCATATCGCGCCTTACGCCATACCTTTAAAGCCGATGAACCTCATCGTGATGGACGACGCCAATGCCTCCGACGTTCTGGCGCCGTCCGATCAGGTCTCCGTCTATCGCGGCGATTTCGAAGCGATCGGGAAATTGGGTCCCGCGCCAAGCTGGCTTGTGATGCATCGTCCCATCTGGGGTGTCCTGAAAGGACCGATGGGAATGGTGCTGGGCGGCAACAGCACGATGATGGCGGCGGTCGATTCGACGGGCATCGCGTCCAATATCGCGCTGCTGCTGGCGGGACACATTCACACCTTCGAAGCGATTAATTACGAGAAGGGTGCGCCGCCGCAGATCCTGGCGGGCGAGGGCGGCGATCTGCTCGATCCGGCGCCTGCCGATCTGGGCGGCCAGAGCATCGGCGCTATGAAGATCGCCAGCGGGTTGTCGCTGCCGGGTTACGGCTTTCTGCTGTTCACCCATGCAGGAAACATCTGGACCATCGATGTGCGCGCGGCGGACGGTTCGCATGAGCGGAGCTGCCAGTTCGCGTCGGGCCGCATCGCGTGTGCGAAGAAATAGCCGCATTCGCGCGCGCAATCTGAACGCTGCGTGAATGGAACGCTCGCGAATCCGTGAAGCGATCAAACTCACGTGACGCGCCCACAAATGATCCGCACAAAGACAGATACCGGCAATTGTTTCGACATGTTTCGAACGTTTTCGACGCCCAGATTTCTTCGCGAGAGGCGGCACTGAAGAATTGTTCGAAGGATATCGATCATGTCTACGTCAAGCTTACGCAAAACGGTTTTGGCCGTTGCCGCACTCGCTCTCTGTCCGACATTTGCGTTCGCGCAAGCCGGCAGCGAACCGGCGAAACCCATGACCGCCATGTCGACTGAGACGGCTGCTCCCGCTGCCAAGGTCTCCCCTGCCAAGACGCAAAAGACGACTAAGGTCTCGCAGCTCGCAAAGCACAAGCACCACAAGATGACGGCGCGCGTGCAGACGAAAGCCAAGACGACGAAGACGGCGTCGGTTTCGACCGCCGCGACAATGAAGGCCAAGACGGCGGTGAAATAATCCCGCCGTGGATCACTGCAACTCGAAGGGCGCTCGAAACGGGCGCCCTTCTTTTTGTCAGGCAAGTTTGCGGATGGCATCGACGACCGTCGACATTTCGTCGATGCGCGGCGAGGTAAAGCTTTCCAGGCGACCTTCGAAGTCCCGGGTCAGATTACGTTCGCGCAACAGGCGCTGAAAGCGTCTGGTCTTTCCCGAGCCGCCGGGCAGATTGTAAATCCGGACCGGTCGGCCCGTGGCGCAGGCTTCCGAGATCATGTTCACGGAATCGGACGTCACGATCAGATGATCGGCGAGCCCCAGGATTCCGAAATAGGGATTGGCGCCGGCGCCGTCCCACACGAAAGCGGGAACGTCGGCCAGCGTCGCGCGCAGAATGGCGATGTCGCCGGTTCGCCGCGATGGGGTGACGAGCAGGCTCGCGCCGGTATCTATCGCAAGATCGCGCAACGAATCCGCAAACGCACGCATGTCTTCCGAGCCGAATCGAAACGCCGCGTTGGGGCCTCCGATCAGCACGCCGACATAGGGTCGCGGCAGATGCGCGATCTGCGGCGCGAGCGCCTCGGCATCGGCGGCCAGCCGCTCCGGCGTGACGCGATGAAGCGCGCCGATCGTCGAAATCACATTCGGCCCGCTTAGGCGGTCGTGAAGCGGCGTGACGACAAGATCGAAATGCGAGGCCGCGATGACGGGGTTCTGAATCTGGACGGTCAAGGTTCGCGTGCCAGCGCGGCGGCTTTCTCTGCGCACATAAAGCGAAGCCGGCACGCTGTGCCGTCCCGACGCGATCAGAATGTCGGGCCAGGGTGGTGCCAGTGCGTCGCTGCCTTGTTCATAGGCGCGCGAAAGTCCCAGTCGCAGATAAGGCGACAGCTGCCGCCACGGTGTACGCAGCACCACTCGCTTGACGATAGGCGCAACACCGAGCGCTTCGGCAAGACCCAGGCATTGGCTCTCCATGCCCGCCTTGCCGTCCGTCACCACCCAGCATGTCGAGAAACGAGCGGCCACGCTCAAAAACCGAACATGTGATCCAGGCTGAAGCTGCCGCCTGCGCCCAGGACACCGTGATAGCCGAATAGCCGGCAGGTTTCGTCGCGGATGATCACGTAAGGGTGTCGGCCGGCTTCGCGCAGCAACCCTTCGTCGAACATTTCGCCGACGCGCCACAGGAACGAACCCGAGCTCGGGATCGCGACGTCCTTGCGCGCGAGCTCCGCGCCGCTTTCCGCGCGCAATGTCAACGTGGTCGTCGACTTCGGATGCCAGCTTTCCGAAACGGGATAGATCAGATGGCACAGCGTTTCGGCAGGTCGCGGCGCCACGCGCAGGAAGAGGCGCGTCGACAATCCCGGCGGGGGGCCGGAATAGGATTGCGGCTCGCCGCGATAGGTGAGCGCTGTGTTGAACACATGCGAACCGAAGCTCGTTTCGGCGGTATGCCCGCTCGCACGGTCGCGATAGCGAAACAGCGCGTGCAGCCAGCCATCGGCTTCCTCGCCCGCATCGAAATCATACACCAGTTCGACATGGCCGTAGCCGCCGGAGAGTTTCCCCGCCGCAAGCTCGGACACGTCGAATGCCACGGATTGATCGCGCTTGAGATTCCCAAAGCGATGTTCCGCGATGCGTTTGCCGCCTGCGTCGTAAACCAGCGCCTTGACGGGCAGATGCGTCTGCGCCGTCGACATGGGTGTGGGCAGCACCGTCGTCGTGAATGAATCGGTCGGAAGCAGTGCTGCCGGCAGCAGATGCACTTTGCCGAGAAGCGACCGCAATCCGGGCAGACCCGAATCGTTTTTCAGATCCGTGCGCTCGACATTGGGATGCGCCATGCGCGAGCGGCCGTTCTTGCCCACGATCTCGTAGCGGGGACGCACGAGATGCTTGCCGGCATGGATTTCGATCTGATCCGGCCAGCGTAAATCCGGCAGCAATTCGGAAACGCTCAGTCGCCGCGTGGCGAAGGGCGCGATTTCCTCCGAAAGGCGTTTCACATCGTCTCGTCCCATCGCGCCCATGCCGATGTCGCCGGCCGGAATTGCAATCGGATGGCTGTTCTGCACCCACAGGATCACGTCTTCGCCATCGGCAGGCGCAGGAAGGCCTGCATAAAGATCGGCAGGCCAGGAATTCGCGTCATGCGTGGCGGAGAGAACATTGGGCTCGTCGCCATAGGTGTCGAGCGCATATTTGACGATGTCGTGGCCTGCGACGCCCACGGCATGCACGAACAGCTGGCCTGTGAAGGCGGGCAGTTTGAACCGTTCGCGGATTTCGCGGCTGTCGATGACGACGGAACTTTCCGGCGCGCCGCAGGACTCCGTCCATGTCGCGAGCACGGACCCATCCGCCGCAAACAGCCGGCACCACAGCGTGACCGTCTTGGCGCCGTAACGCGTCCAGTAATTGGCGGTGACCAGGCGCGTGTGATGACCGGCCTCGTCGCGGAAGAAGACGTGATTGGTCGCAAAGTTGAGCGTGGACAGATAGCGGTCGGGAGCCGTCTGCAGATTGGCAGGCGTTTTGAGCGATGCGAAACTGACGATCTGCGCGCTTTCCGGCAGCAGGTGGCGCACTTGTCCCAGAGGCTTCTTGTCGTCGAAACTTGCGATGAGCACCGTCCCGCAGCGCGTGTTCGCAAGCTCCGTCACCGGTTGCGCCGCATGGTTTCGATAGCGCCGGTTCAGATGCTCGATGTTCTGGACGAAATAGCCGGCGAGCTCGATGCCCGCCAATGGATAGAAGGTTTCGAACGCCTCGATGATGCCGTCCGGATCGTAGATCGCCGTGCGGCCGTTTGCGGCAAGCTTCGCGATCAATGCGCGCGCGGGCTCGGCCGCCAGCGGATGCGACATCGCCTTGTAGATCGAGCTGCCGCCGATATCGTTGCGGAACGTGTCAATGCGCAGCGGCATGCGTGCCAGCTCCGCCGAAAAACAGGCCGCCAAGTCGTTTGAAGAATGCGCTCACGCGATGGCGCGCCTGTTCGCGGCGCACGACGGTTTCGTCCGTGACCCAGTTGACCTGGATCACGCGGCGCACGCCGTCGACCGGCTCGAAGCCGTGCCAGGCATTGGGCCCGTTCCTGAAGATGAGCAGCGTGCCTTCGTCGGGCGGAATTTCCGCGGCGAAATCGTTCAGGTCCGTTGACGAGCGCAGGATGCGAAGCCTGCCGCGCTCGCTCTCATCCTTGCGGTTCATATAGAGCAGCATGGTGACGAGCTTGGTCGTGCTGTCGGTGTGGATATGGCCGTCGCGTGCGCTGCATTGGCCGCGCACGGTCACCATGACGGGACGGCCGGCCAAATCGATCTTGAGTTTTTCGGCGACGATCGCGGCCATGCGGGGACTCGACAGTTCGGCGATCAATGCGGAGAACGCCGGCCCATAGTGCAGGCTGGCCAGCGGAAAACTCCCGGCCGTCTCGACTTTCGGAAAATCGGAATCGATTGCCGTCAGTGCGTCGCTCCGGACGAAACCGGGAACGATCGCAAACGGATATGGTGCCTGCTGCACGCTTGCGGAAACGAGACGCTCTAAATCGACCATGCTTGTTCTTCGAGGATTTCCTGTTACACGGCCGTCACATTTTGCCCATATCGGTTAACGATGGGACGGATGAAGTCCGAAAAGCCGGACGGCGAGCCCCGGTCACCTAACAGCCCAAGTGCCGAAAGTGTAGGCCTTTTTTCGCTTTGGCTTAAAGGGCGGTCCGGCATTCGGGCTTTGTGGGCCTACCGGACATGATGCGGCACGAGCGCGCTTATTCGGCGCGCCTGCCCGTGTTATATTGTGTTCGGATGGGCGTGGGCGGCGCGGTTGCCGCCATCAGGAGGGGCATATGATGTGGATGGGCTTAATTCATCACGCGACGATGGCGTTGATCGTCGCCTTTTTCGTTCTGTTTGCGGCCAGCAAGGCCGAGGGGCTGGTGAAGCTTCTGGGGACCGTGCTCGGACTTTGGATCCTCGTACTCACAATCCTTCTGGTGGCAGGCGCAGTGACGGCGCCGATGTTCGGCGGCAAGCCGTTCGGCCTGGATATTCACGGCATGCATGATCACTGGATGCATCATGATGGCGGACCAGGCATGACGCCTCCGCCGGGAACTCCTTCGGTGCCGCCACCCGGTACCTACTAGAACTTCATCGCGTTTGGACGTTTGATCGCGCCGCTGCCGCGATGGCAGCGGTCGCGGCTTTTTGTGTATTCGTGGAGTCATCGACGATGCTTTCTCAACGTTCCGGTTTTCTGGCGCTGGTGGCTTGTCTCGTGGCCGCGCCGTCTTTCGCTGCTGGGCCAGATCTGAGTGTGATCGGGACGATTCCGGGCCCGGACGGCGGCTGGGACTACGCCTCGGTCGATGCCGCGACGCATCGGCTGTTTGTCGGTCGGACTTATGGCGTGATGGCAATCGATCTCGATTCCGGCAAAGTGATCGACACTTTCGTTCCGGGCGCGGTGGTGCATGGCGTGATTGCGATCGGGGATTCCGGTGTCGGCGTGAGCGCAAACGGCAAGAGCCAGCTCGCGATCCTGTTCGATACCAAGAGCGGGAAGGTTCTTGCCTCCATCCCCACGGGTCTCGATCCCGATGCGGTTGCCTACGATCCGGCAACCGGACTTGTGGCGATCATGGAAGGCGACGCGCATGATGCGCTGCTGATCGATCCCAAGGCGATGAAAGCGGTCGGCAACATTCCGCTGGGCGGCCAGCCGGAGTTCGCGGCGTCGGACGGGCATGGCCATCTGTTCGTCAACATCGTGGGCACGCACGAAGTCGCGACCGTCGATATCGCCTCGCGCACGGTTCTCGCCCGCGCGCCGCTTCCCGGCTGCGAAGGTCCCACCGGGCTCGCCTACGATGCCGCCGACGATCTCGTGATCTCCGTATGCCGCAACGGCATTGCGGATGTGACGCAAGGCAAGACAGGAGTCTCGCGCGCCAGCATTGCGATCGGCCAGGGACCGGACGCCGCGATTTACGATTCCGAACACAAGGTCTTTTACGTGCCGTGCGGGCGCGCCGGCACCTTGGCTGTTATTGCGGTCAGGAGCCCGACGGATATCGCGCTTGTCGCAACGGTGCCGACCGCGCTCGGCGCGCGCACCGGCGCGTTCGATGCGAAGACGGGGAAGCTTTATCTCCCGACTGCGCAGTATCAATTGCCGGTCGCACCCGGCACGCGGCCGCAGACGGTGCCGGGCACGTTTGAAATCGTGGTCGTCGGGCCCAAGTGAGCGCAAAGCGTTCCGCGCCGCGCGGCCTCAAGGCTGCGATTGCAAAGCTCGCAACGCTTTATCCTGTGCCGAAGCCGATGACCGATCCGCTCGCGCTGATCGTGTGGGACAATATCGGCTATCTGATCGACGACACACGCAGGGCCGAACTGTTCGAAGAGTTCCGCACCCGCGTGGGTCTCGACGCGGACAAGATCATGCGGGCGGAGGGCAGCGTGCTGCTCGA
>JBEKDC010000140.1:0-8583 GCA_050014535.1 Rhizomicrobium sp. | reverse complement strand
TCGCCGAGGAAACTTTGGCCGTGATTTCAGATCCGCGTTTCGCGGTAGCCTTCGCGTCAACCGCGCGCGCGGAAGTGGCGATTGTCGCCGATTTGCCGGAATTGGGGCTCGGCGCGCGCGCGAGCGGGCGGATCGACCGGCTGGCGGTGTCCGCGGACGAAGTTCTGGCGATCGATTTCAAGACCAACCGCCCTCCGCCCGAGCGGGTCGAGGACGTGCCGGTGCTTTATCGCGCCCAGATGGCGCTCTACCGCGCCGCACTCGCCAAAGTCTTTCCGGGCCGTCGAATCGCCTGCGCGCTGATCTGGACTGAAGGGCCCCGGCTGATGGCGCTCGAAGATGCGCTTCTCGACGCGGAAACGGCGCATATACGCACACGCCTTGACCCCGGGGGGCACGCTTCTTAGATTCGTTCCCACAGGACACATCGTTCCCGAGGATTCATCCATGTCAGAGCCCATCAAGGTGTCGTCAGCGCCCACCAAAGCGCCATCAGCGCCTATCAAGGTCTCGGATGCGTCCTTTCAAGCCGACGTCCTCAATTCGAAAAATCCCGTCGTTGTGGATTTCTGGGCGGAATGGTGCGGCCCGTGCCGCATGATCGCTCCGGCCCTCGAAGAGCTTGCGGGCGAGTTCGAGGGAAAAGTGACCGTCGCAAAAGTCAACATCGACGAGAACCCGAACATACCAACCAAATACGGCGTGCGCGGCGTGCCGACCCTGATGATTTTCCATCAGGGCCAAGTCGCGGCCACCAAGGTCGGCGCGCTGCCGAAATCGAAAATCAAAGAATGGATCGAATCCTCGATCTGAGGATTCGTTCAGCCGTTTTTTGCCAATACGATTCCCGCGAGATAAAGCGAACCGCAGATGAGGATGCGCGGCGGCCCTTCGCCGGGCCGCGCTCGCGACCACGCGGCCACCTGCATCATCGCATCTTCAAGATCGTCTGCCGGGCTCGCGTCGAGCCCACTGGCACGCGCGGCATCGTACAACCCGCCCGCGCCCAGACTCGCGGCTTCGCCCTCGATCGGCATGGTGGTCACATGGCGCGCGAGGCCGCTGAAGGCCGACAGGAATCCCACGGCGTCTTTCGTTCTCAGCATACCGCAAATGAGATAGAGCGGCTTTTCGGCGCGTTCCTCGAAATCCGCCATCGCGCGCGCGATCGCTGCTCCGCCGTGCGGATTGTGCCCGCCGTCGAGCCAGACTTCCGCGCCTTTGGGCGCCGCGTCGATCAGTGGTCCGCGCGTCAACCGCTGCAGGCGGGCGGGCCATTCGACGGTTCTGAGCCCGCGTTCGATGGCATCGTCCCGGCCCCAACCACCGCCGGCTCGCCGCAACGCCGCAATCGCGACAGCGGCATTCTCGATCTGATGACGACCGACCAGACGCGGGAGCGGCAGATCGAGCAGCGCGTCGGTATCCTGATAGACGAGGCGGCCATGTTCCTGATGGGCGAAGAAGTCCTGGCCGAATGCATAGAGCGGTGCGCCCAGCGCATCCGCGCGACGCGCGATCACGTCGCCGGGCACATCGTCCTGCGGCCCCACAATGACGGGAATGCCGGGCTTCACGATGCCGGCCTTTTCGGCTGCGATGTCGGCGATCGACGTGCCCAGAAATTCCTGATGATCGAGACCGACCGGCGTGATCACGGTCACGCGCGGCCGCGCGACCACATTCGTCGCGTCGTATTTGCCCCCCAGTCCCACTTCCAGCACCAGCGCATCGGCCGGATGGCGCGAAAACGCCAGAAACGCCGCGGCCGTCGTGATCTCGAAAAAGGTGATCGGCACGCCGTCATTGACGCGCTCGCATTCCTCCAGCGTGGCGGACAATTCGCCTTCGCTGATCAGATGGCCGGCAAGCCTGATGCGCTCGTGATAGTGGACGAGATGCGGCGACGTATAGACATGGACGCGCAGTCCCTGCGCCTCGAGAATCGCGCGCGAAAACGCGCAAACCGAACCTTTGCCGTTCGTACCCGCCACATGAATCACAGGCGGCAGCTTGCGTTCGGGATGACCGAGTTGGCCCAGCAGACGCTCGATGCGGTCGAGGACGAGATCGATGCGCTTGGGATGTAAGGCCAGAAGCCGTTCGAGAATCGCGCCGCTTCTTTCTTCGACGCTCATGTACCGGTCTGGGCGGCCCGACCATTGCCGCCGCCATTCAATTTGGGCGCGGCCGACCTCACCGGATCGGCGCTGATCGTGGGCGGCGCGGAGCGAATCTTCGGCCGCGGACGCTTCATGATGAGATGCAAGAGGCGCGACAAGGTCGCGCGCAGTTCGTGACGATGAACAACCATGTCGACCATGCCGTGATCGAGCAGATATTCGGCACGCTGGAATCCGTCGGGCAGCCGCTCGCGGATGGTTTGCTCGATCACACGTTGGCCCGTGAAGCCGATGAGAGCGCCCGGCTCGGCGATCTGCACGTCGCCCAGCATCGCGTAGGACGCGCTGACGCCTCCCGTGGTGGGATCGGTGAGCACGACGATGTAGGGGAGACCCGCTTCGCGCAGCATATCGACGCCGATCGTCACGCGCGGCATCTGCATGAGCGAAAGAATGCCTTCCTGCATCCGCGCGCCGCCGGAGGAGACAAACAAAATAAACGGCCGGCGCTCGATTACGGCGGCCTGCATGCCGAGCACGAGAGACTCGCCGACAGCCATGCCGAGCGAGCCGCCGAGAAAATCGAAAGGCTGCACGGCGATCATGACGGGCAAGCCGTCGATTGCACCGCGCGCCACGGACAAAGCCTCTTGCCGGCCGGTCTTGCTGCGGGCATCCCGCAGGCGGTCGGAGTAACGGCGCTCGTCGCGGAAACGCAGAGGATCGGCGAACACTTCCGGCTGCGGCATTTCCTCGAACACTCCGGCATCGCAAATAGTCGCAAACCGCTCCTTGGGACCGATCCGCATGTGGTAGCCGCATTGCGGGCAGACATTTTGCGCCGCTTCGAGATCGCGGTGGAAAATCATATCCCCGCAAGCGGGGCATTTCTTCCAGAGGTTTTCGGGCGTATCCGTGCCGCGGCCTGCCATGAGGCTCTTGATGCGGGGCCGGACGAAATTGGCGATCCAATTCATGAGTCTACTCTACCACGGGCTCTCGGCGGGCTGCATGCACTGAATCGGCCAAATTGGCACAGAAATTCACCACGTTTTCCACCAATGCCGCCTTTGCCGGACCCGATTGCGCGGCTTCGGCCATCAGCGCCACGATGGCGGAACCCACCACGGCGCCGTCCGCAAAGCGGGCGATTTCGGCAGCCTGCTCCGGGGTTTTGATTCCGAACCCGACCACGCATGGTATCTGGGCATGCGCCTTCACTTTGGCAACCGCCTCGCGCACGGCCCCGACCGAAAAGGTCTTGGTTCCCGTCACCCCGGCGATCGACACGTAATAGAGGAATCCGCTTGCTCCGTTGAGAATCGCCGGCAGGCGCTTGGCGTCGCTGGTGGGTGTGGCGAGTCGGATGACATCGAGCCCCTGCGCAGCCGCGGGCACGCGCAGCACGTCGTCTTCCTCCGGCGGCAGATCGACCGTGATCAGTCCATCGACGCCCGCCGCGGCCGCATCCTTCGCGAAACGCGCCGTGCCGTAACGATGGATCGGGTTGTAATAGCCCATCAACACAATCGGCGTCGTTGTGTTCTTCCGGCGGAAGCGCTGCACGAGATCGAGCGTTTTGGCGAGCGTCATACCCGCGCGAAGCGCGCGCAGCGACGACGCCTGGACGGCAGGGCCGTCGGCCATGGGATCGGAAAACGGCATGCCGAGTTCGATCAGATCGGCGCCGGCTTTCGGCAATCTCTCCAGTATTGCAAACGTCGTATCCGCATCGGGATCGCCCGCAGTAATGAACGGCACAAAGGCCGCACGATTCGCCTTGCGAAGTTCCGCGAAGCGCGCGGCGATCCGACTCATAACTTTTCGCCCAGTGCGGCAGCGGCCGTGAAGACATCCTTGTCGCCGCGACCGGACAGCGTGACGACAACGATCTGGTCCTTCGCCATGCGCGGCGCGATCTGCATCACATGGGCGATTGCATGCGACGGCTCGAGCGCCGGAATGATTCCCTCGAGCCGGCCAAGCGCCATGAAAGCTTCCATGGCATCCCGGTCCGTGGCGGAAAAATATTTCACGCGGCCCATATCCTTGAGCCAGGAATGTTCGGGGCCCACTCCCGGGTAATCGAGGCCTGCGGAAATCGAATGCGCTTCGAGGACCTGGCCGTCGCGATCCTGCAACAGATAGCTGCGCGCGCCATGCAGCACGCCGGGCGAACCCTTGGTGAGCGTGGCCGCGTGCCTGAGCGTTTCCACGCCGTCGCCGGCCGCTTCCACACCGTGAATTTCGACTTCGGAATCGTCAAGAAACGGATGGAACATGCCGATGGCGTTGGAGCCGCCGCCGACGCAGGCGACAATCAGGTCGGGCAATCGTTTTTCTGCTTCGAGAATCTGCGCGCGCGTTTCGTTGCCGATCACGGTTTGGAAATCGCGCACCATCTGCGGGTAGGGATGGGGTCCTGCCGCCGAACCGATGATGTAAAACGTATCGTCCACATTCGCGACCCAATCGCGCAGCGCTTCGTTCATCGCATCCTTGAGGGTGCGCGAGCCGGACGTCACGGCCCGCACTTCGGCGCCAAGCAAGTTCATGCGGAACACATTCGGCTTCTGCCGCTCGATATCGACTTCGCCCATATAGACGACGCAGGGAAGACCGAAACGCGCGGCGACGGTGGCAGTAGCTACTCCGTGCTGGCCTGCACCCGTCTCGGCGATAATACGCGTCTTGCCCATGCGTCGCGCGAGCAGGATTTGCCCGAGGCAATTGTTGATCTTGTGCGCGCCAGTATGATTCAGGTCTTCGCGCTTGAGATAAATTTTTGCGCCGCCAAGTTTCTCGGTGAGCCGCTCGGCGAAATAAAGCGCGCTTGGACGGCCGACATAATGCTTCAGGAGTCCGTCGAGTTCGGCTTTGAACGCGTCGTCTTTCTTTGCCGCCTCATAGGCTTTCTCGAGATCGAGAACGAGCGGCATCAGCGTCTCGGCGACGAAGCGACCGCCATAGGCGCCGAAATGACCTGCCAAATCCGGGCCGGTGCGCCAACTGTTGGGCGGAACGGAGCTCACGATTGCGGCTCCTTGGCGAATTCGGCGGAACGCACTGCGGCGACGAACTCGCGGATCATGTCGGCACTCTTGATGCCCGGCGCGGTCTCCACACCGGAAGACACGTCGACCCCGGGAGCCGCAGCAGAATGAATTGCGCGGCCGACATTTTCACTTGTGATGCCGCCGGCCAGGAGCCAGGGACGCGCAAAAGTCCGTCCACGGAGCAATTGCCAGTCGAAAGCGACTCCGTGCCCGCCGGGACGCAACGCGTTTGGCGGCGCTTTGGCATCGAACAGCATCATGTCGGTGACGCCTTCGAACGCGGAAACCTGCGCGAGATCGGCGGCGTCCGCGATCGAAATCGCCTTGATCACCGGCAGGCCGAAATGCAGCCGTACCGCCGCTACGCGTTCCGGCGTCTCGCGGCCATGCAGCTGAATGAAATCCGGTTTGGCGGCCGCGATCGCGGCGGCGATCTCCGCATCGCGCGCGTCGGCGAGTAGGACCACCAACCTGCTGCGGCCACGGATACGGGCTGCCAATGACGAGGCCTGGTCCTGTGTCAGATTTCTGGGAGAACCAGGATAAAAATTGAGACCTGCAAAATCTGCCCCCGCGCGCATCGCGGCGTCTGCCGCATCGGCGCTGGTAATCCCGCAGATTTTGATCTGGATACTCATGGGCCGCCGCTTATGGCCACGCGGCGCAGCGAATGCAAGCAATGCCGGATTGCTTGCCTAACCTATTGGTCTAAATGGCTTCTTCGAGGCGCAGAGACTTGGCGATCGCCTTGGCGGCCTGTGCGGGGTCGGCGGCGGCGGTGATCGGCCGACCGATGACGAGGATATCCGCCCCCGCTCGTACGGCTTCTTCGGGTGTCTGGACGCGACGTTGATCCGCGAGGTCCGCGCCGTCCGGCCGTACCCCGGGGGTCACGATCAGGAATTGGGGACCACAGGCCGAACGCACCATGCCAATTTCCTGCGGGCTGCAAACGACGCCATCGAGACCTGAGGCTTTTGCCAAACGGGCTAGGCGTACGACTTGCTCCGCCGCGGGCGTGCGTTGGCCGACCGATTCGAGGCCGGCATTGTCGAGGCTGGTGAGAACCGTGACACCGATAATCTTGGGACGCGGATTCGCGCCGGATACTGCCTCGACCGCGGCGCGCATCATCGGCTCGCCGCCCGACGCATGAATGTTGAAGATCGACACCCCGAGAGTCGCGAGTGCTCTTGAGGCACCGGCCACTGTGTTCGGGATGTCGTGAAACTTTACGTCCGCGAAGACTGGTACGCCGAGCTCGACGATGGCTCGCACACCGGCCGGGCCAGTTGCAGAAATGAACTCGAGGCCGATCTTCAACCCGCCCACATGCGGCCTGACTGCGCGCGCAAGTTCGATCGCGCGCGACAAATCCTGCGTGTCCAGGGCAACGAAGATGGGATTTTCGAGTCGCGGGCCGCTCATCGAGACGGCGTCTTAGACCAGGAGTCGCGTCCCGGCAAGAGGTTGAATTTCGATTTTTGTCCGACGGCCCCGTCGTCCGGCGCGGGCGGTTTGCGCGACAACAGGGTCGCTGTTCCGCCCAGCACGACGCCCAATCCGAGGACCAGAAATATCAGGACGAAAAGCGGCAGGCGTAGCGCGATGGACGGCGAGACTTGCGAAAACGGATCGAGACTGAAGATGACGCTTTGCCGGTTGGCGACGGCCACCACTACCGCGACCACGACCGCCGGAACACCCAGCATGTAGGTCGACGCTCTCACGCGCCGGGGTGCGAATTGCCGTTCAGCCGCTCGCGCAGTTCCTTGCCGGTGCGGAAAAAAGGCGCACGCTTCTGGTCGACGACGACGGGGTCTCCTGTGCGGGGATTTCGGCCTTGCCGGGACGGACGGACCTTCACGGAAAACGCCCCGAATCCACGCAACTCCACGCGATTACCGTCCGACAAAGCTCTGATGATCTCTTCCAGGACCGTCGAAACGATCCGTTCGACGTCGCGGTGGTAGAGATGCGGGTATCGCAGCGCCAAGCGCGCAACCAGTTCCGATTTGATCATCCCCCTGCCCCCAAGGGCAATTCCCCGAAAACGGACGAAGCCGCTCCGACAGAGTTAACTTGTCAGAGCGGCTTCGGGCCGTCAACGGGAAGTCACTGAAGAAACAGCGTTTTTTCCAGACTGAGGCGTCCGGTCACTCCTCGCCGTCCTTGTCCCCGGTCTTCCGCTTCTTGAGCGCGGCTCCGAGAATGTCGCCCAGCGAGGCGCCCGAATCGGACGACCCGAACTGCGCCACGGCCTCTTTCTCCTCGGCCACTTCGCGGGCCTTGATGGATAGGGAGATTTTGCGGCTGCCCTTATCCACATTGGTCACGATGGCGTCGACTTTGTCGCCCACGCCGAATCGCTCCGGACGCTGGTCTGCGCGGTCGCGTGCGAGGTCCGAGCGGCGAATGAACGCTTTGACGCCGTCCGTCAGGCTGACTTCGATGCCGCCGTCATTCACCTCGGTGACCGTACAGGTCACGATGTCGCCCTTCTTGATCGGCCCAACTTTTTCCATGGGATCGCCGGAGAGCTGCTTGATGCCGAGGCTGATGCGCTCTTTCTCGACGTCGATGTCGAGCACCTTCGCCTTGACCATGTCGCCCTTCTTGTAGTCGGCGACGGCTTGATCCCCCTGCTTGTCCCAGGACAGGTCCGACAGATGCACCATGCCGTCGATGTCGTTATCGAGACCGACGAAGAGACCGAACTCCGTGATGCTCTTGATCTCGCCTTCGATCGTGCTGCCCTGCGGATGCGCCGTGACGAAAGCCTGCCACGGATTGTCCATGCACTGCTTGAGACCGAGACTGATGCGGCGCTTGTTGGAGTCGACCTCCAGAACCTGAACTTCGACTTCCTGTCCCGGCGTCACGATCTTCGACGGCGCCATGTTCTTCTTGACCCAGCTCATTTCGGAGACGTGGACCAGGCCTTCAACGCCGGGCTCCAGTTCCACGAAGGCGCCGTAATCGGTCACATTGGTGACCTTGCCCTGGAAACGCGCGCCTGGAGGATATTTCACGGCGACGCCTTCCCACGGATCGGTCTGCAGCTGCTTCATGCCGAGGCTGATGCGCTGGGTTTCCTGATTGATCTTGATGATCTGCACCGTGACCGTCTGGCCGACCGACAGAACTTCCGTCGGATGGCTGACGCGGCGCCAGGCGATGTCGGTGACGTGCAGCAGACCGTCCACGCCGCCCAGATCGACGAACGCGCCGTAATCGGTGATGTTTTTCACGACGCCTTCGACGACCTGCTTCTCGACCAGGCTGGCCACGAGCGACGAACGCTCCTCGGCGCGGCGCTCTTCGAGAACGGCTCTGCGCGACACGACGATGTTGCCGCGGCGGCGATCCATCTTGAGAATCTGGAACGGCTGCGGCTGGTTCAT
>JBEKDC010000139.1:0-8623 GCA_050014535.1 Rhizomicrobium sp. | reverse complement strand
CGCGCGCCGTCGGCGGCAACGCGGATGTCCATCGGCAAAGTGAGCGTCAGGCCGACGCCGACGGCCGGTCCATTGAACGCGGCGATAGAGGGCTTGCGGCATTTGAAGATCGCATCCACGAAGCTGCTTCCGGTGCGCCGTGCACCTGCTCCTTGCGTACCGAACGAGACCGACGTTCCGGCCGCAGCATCGAAACTGTTCGCACCCGCGGAAATATCCGCACCGGCGCAGAACCCGCGGCCCGCGCCCGTCACGATCACCACGCGGATCGCATCGTCCGCATCGGCACGCCGAAACGCATCCGTCAGCTCGCGGCCCATGATGGCCGTATAGGCATTCAGTTTCTCCGGCCGATTGAGCGTGACGATGAGGAGCGGACCTTCGACTTCGTAGAGGATGTCGCTGTAGCTCATGGTTCGCGGTCTCCCTTGTTACTGCGATATCGCGGTGTCAGCGCGTTCGAGCATGTCGAGCGCAAGTCGCGCATAGGCCGGCGCGGCGTTGACGGCTTCGAAATTGCTCGCGACGGTTCCGCTCAGGACGCGGCCATAGACGCCTTGCATGATGGACGCCAACCGGAACTGGGCGAAGGCAAGATAAAAGTTCCAGCCCTCGATCCGCGTCCGTCCGGTGCGTCGCAGATAGGCAAGCACATAGTCGCGTTCCGACGGGATGCCGCTCGATTCCCCGGCGCTGCGGAGCGAGCCACGTTCATCGGCCGGACGGTGCCAGGGCAACGCGCTGAAGGCCAAATCCGCCAGCGGATCGCCCAAGGTGGCAAGCTCCCAATCGAGCACGGCCACGAGATGCGGCGCCGTAGGACTGACGATCATGTTGCCGAGCTTGAAATCGCCATGGACGATTCCCGTGCGCCGCTCGGCCGGGACGGCCTCAGGCAACACGCGAATGAGCTCTTCCATCTCCGGAATGGTTTCGGTCTCGGTGGCGCGATATTGCTTGGTGAAGCGGCCGAGCTGGCGGGCGATATAATCGCCCGGCTTGCCGAAATCGCCGAGCCCCATGGCGGCGAAGTCGACGAGGTGAAGCTTCGCCAAGGTCTCGCCAAATGAATTGTAGATCGCCGCGCGCGCGTCGGGTGCCAGATCGGGCAGGCGGGGATCGGCGAAGATGCGGCCGGGGACGAAATCCATCACGTAGAACGCGGTGCCGATCACGTCCGCGTCGTCGCAATAAGCGCGCATGACGGGGACGGGGACATCTGTCTGCGCGAGCGCCTGCATGATCCTGTATTCGCGATCGACCTGGTGCGCGCTCGGCAGCAATTCTCCCGGCGGCTTCTTGCGCATCACATGATGCACGCGCGCGCCGGCCGGACCTGTGGAAAGCAGAAAGGTCGGGTTGGACGCTCCACCCTGGAATTGTTGTATCGTCAGCGCGCCGGCATAGCGCGGGATATGCGCGCGCAGAAATTCGTCCAGCCTTGCCTGATCGAAGCGATGGCGCGGCGCGATCTCCCCCACCGGCAAGCCGGCCAATTCTGCGCTCTCTGCCAAGGGGGCTCCGCTATTTCGACGCGGCGAATGTATCGCGCAATTGACGCTTGAGGAGCTTTCCTGTCGCGGTGCGCGGAAGGTCTTCTTCGGTCAAGCGGATGGAAGAGGGTATCTTGAAACGCGCCAGCTTCGGCGCCAGGAACTCCCGCAATTCTTGCGCAAGATCGCCGGCGCGCGCCACATCGGCGACCTGGACGATCGCCGCAACCTGTTCGCCATATTCGGCATCCGGGAGGCCGATCACTGCCGCGTCGCGCACAAGCTCATGCTCGAGTAGGGCCGCTTCGATTTCGGCACAATAGACGTTCTCGCCGCCGCGGATGATCACATCCTTCTTTCTGTCGACGACATAATGCAATCCGTCCGCGTCGCGATAGCCGAGATCGCCGGTTCGAAACCAGCCGCCTCCGAACGCGGCTTCCGTGGCGCTCGGGTTCTTCCAATATCCCGTCACCACATTCGCGCCGCGTATCCACAATTCGCCGATTTCATTGTCGCCCAGCGTGCGGCCCTCGTCATCGACGATGCGGACTTCGGCCGTCGCCACGGGCCGGCCGACGCTGTCGGGATGTGCGAAATATTCCGCGCCGCTATTGACGACGATCGCGCTTGTGGTTTCCGTCAGGCCGTAGCCATTGGTGGGCGATGTGGCTTGCGCGAACTGCGTCCCGATCTTGCGGATCAAGTCGGGAGGAACGGATGCTCCTCCCGCCGCGATGCCCAGGAGCGAGGAGATGTCGGCGCCAGAGGCGCGCGCGGCCTCGAGCATTTGGCGCACCACCGTCGGAACGCCGGAAACCGTCATCACCTTGTGCCTGGCGATCAGGTCGACCGCTTCGCGCGCATCCCATTTGTACATGAGCACCATTTTGCTGCCGATTGCGGTGCCGACCAAAAGGCCGGTCAGTCCGCCGATATGGAAAAAGGGAAAGGTCTGCAGCACCGCCATTTGCGGCGTCTCGGTCGGCGAGGGTGTCGAGAAATCGCCCAACAGCCCGCGCGCCACGGCACCCGCGAGCAACGTGTTCATCAGGTTGGTGACGTGGTTGCGTTGCGTCGCCACGGCGCCTTTCGGATTGCCTGTCGTGCCCGAGGTGTACAGGATCGTGGCGGGATCGGAGGGCTCGATGGTCGCATCGGGTAAGAGATCGGCGTCGCCCGCCGTTACGTCCGCGAATTCCGTGCCGAAGGACGACGACGCGCTCCGCGCCACAACAATCGCCTTCAGATCCATCGCGCCGATCGAAGACGCCATGCGGTCGGCTCTCTCGCCGTCGATCAATAGCGCGGCAGGCGTGGAATCGTTCAGGGCAAACGCGATCTCGTGCGCCGTCCACCAGGCGTTGATCGCGACGGCAATGCCGCCTATCGCGTGGACGGCCCAGAAGCTCACCAGCCATTCGGGATAGTTGCGCATGCCGATGGCGACGCGATCGCCTTTATTGACTCCGGCCCTTCGCAGGAAATGCGCGAGCGCCGCGACTTTGGCGAAATGCTGCCGGTAGCTGATCTCCTCATCGCCGTAGACGAGAAAGGGGCGGGCATCGAATTGCCGGGTCGATTCCAGCACCGCGCGCAAGGACGGCGGCGCGTGGCGATACACCTTGAGCGGATAGCCCACGGAATTGTCTTCCGCGAGTTCGAACGGTCCCTCGGCGGTGAATCGTCGAACCAGATCGCTACGCGTGAGCATCTCCGACCGCTCCCTGCGGCATGCGTCTCACCCGGCAGCGGGACGGAGCATGCGCGTGTTTTTCCTGGACGCCACGCTAGCGGCCTTTCGAAAGCGTGACAAATCGGCGAGCGGCGACGGCGAAACGGCCGCGCGAGCCGTCGCGCTTTGTCTCAACTCTTCGCCATCTTGTTCAGGAGATCGGAATCGATCGCGCCTTCGCGGATTTTGCCGTTGACGATGAAGACCGGCGTGCCCGTGACGCTGGCCGCGTCGGCGAGCGAATGCGCGGCGGCGAGGGCCATGTCGATCTTCGGATCGCTCATATCGGACTGCAGCCTGGCGACATCGAGGCCGGCCTTTTTCGCGTCGGCGAAAAGCAGGTTCTGATCGACGATATTGGCCTCGTTCATCAACATGAAATGGAACGCGAGATATTTGTCGGGCTGCCTGCGCGCGGCCATCGCTGCGCGCGCGGCGAGCGTAGAGTCGTTGCCTTTAATGGGAAATTCGATGAACGAAAAGCGCGCGTCCTTGTGCGCTTCGTAAAAGCTCTTCACTGCGGGTACGGACGCGCGGCAATAGGGGCAATTGTAGTCGAAGAATTCGACGACGGTGGTTTTCGCATTGGCGGGGCCCGTCACGAAGGCGATGCGCGGATCGAAGAAGACCTTGATGCCGAGTTTGCGGACGGCGGCTTGCTCCGCATCCGCCGTGGCCTGGTCCTGCTCCAGCTGAAGCTTGTTCTGCATGTCCACGAGAATGTCGGGATGCGCCATCAGATAGTCGTGCATCGCCGCAGTGCTGCCGGGAATGATGCCGAGCCGGATCGCGCCGAACAGCACGACGAACGCGAAAGCCGCGCCGCCAAGACCGCCCCAAGCGGCGGATTTCCACTGATCTGTCATGAAGTCTCCGCTTGCGCGAGCCGTGCTACCCGCGGCTTTGCTTGGCCATAGGTTCCGCAACGGACAGGATATCGTTCGCGCGTTGCCAATCGGTTGAGCCCTTGGGCAATTTCCGCGCCGCGATCGCCGCGAAATGCGCGGCCCCGGACATCGCGCCGTCATTGAAGTAGCGTTCTGCCGTGGAAAGGTCGGCCATGGGCTGGTTGCCCATCGCGCTATAGGCTTGCGCCGCTTCATACCAACCGAAGGCGTTGTCGCTCTCCTGCTGCAACGCCACTTTCAGGTTCTGCAGCGCCAGCGGGGCCAGGGCCGGCTTTTCGGTCGCGAGCTGCGAGGCGGCCAGACTGATCCTCAAGAGCGGCGCATCGGGCAGCAAATCTACCGATTTCTGATAGGGCCCCACGCCTTTCTCCGGCTGCGCCATGTCGACATAGATTTGCCCGAGCATTTCCCAGAAATAAGGATTCTTCGGCTCCTCTTTGACGAGGCTGTTGGTTTCCGCGAGCGCCTCCGGAAGATCGGGCTTGCGGAAATAGGCCATGCCGCGCGCGTAACGCGCCTCTTCGCTGGTGTCCGACGGGGGATATTTCGTCATCACGGAATCGATCCGGCCCAGATAGCCGATGAGCTTGGCCTGGATCATATGGAATTCGTGAACCGACTCGGGACTGTCCTGCACGTCCTTGTAGGGCGACGAATCGACAAGACGCTGCAACAGATCGATGCGGTCGCGATCGGCCGGGTGATCCGAAATGAAGTCCTTGTTGTAGGCGCCGGACATCGCATCTTCCTGGGCGAATCTCTCGAACACTTCGAGCATGCCGTTGCCGGACTGGTGCGTGGCGCGCAGATATTTCTGGCCTCGCTGATCGGCGGTCGCTTCCTGCGCGCGGCTGAATTTCAGAAATTGCGACATGCCGGCCTGCGCGCCGAGCCCGATAGCCGCCATGCCGGCCTCGCCCGCGCCCATCGCCATGGCGGCGATTCCCACCGCCATGCCGAGCAGCATCGGAATCATCGCCTTCGTCATGACGCGCGTGTCCTTGGTCAGATCGCCTCCGGCGATGTGACCGGTTTCGTGCGCCAGAACGCCGATGACCTGATTGGGAGTCTTCAGCTGAATGAGCAATCCGGCATTGATGAAGATGTCCTCGCCCTCGTCGTTGACGGGAGACTGGGAGGCGAAGGCGTTGATGGTCGGATCGTCGACGAGGTAGAGTTTGATCGTCGCAGGGTCCACGCCTGCGGCAACGAGCAGCGGCACTTCATAGCCGCGCATCACGCGCTCGATCTCGGTGTCGCGAATGATGCTGATGGCTTGCGCGGCCGCGGGTTGTACGCTCAGGTTCAACGACATCGCGATCGATATCGTCAGCACCGCGGCCCGACCGAGTCTGGCGCGCCATCCGGCGAACCGTCCGGCGCGCAGGCCTGTGCGCAGGGAAGGGTGCAGCAACGTCAAGGCTTGACTCTCCTCTTACCGCGACCCCTCATCTCGTCCGAACGGTAGGTGTGCACCGCACGGGCGTCAACGCAGCCGCCTCGTTACGGTAACCATTCTAGGACATCGGACCCCCCTCATGTATCGCTTTCTCTCGCGGGCCCCGTTGATCGGCCTTGTTTTCCTTACAGGATGTTCATGGTTCGGCATCGACACAAATCCGCCGATGAAGGGCGGATTGGTGGTGGGCGACGAGCCTTATGCGGTGCGCGCCGGCGCGGCCGTATTGGCCGAAGGCGGAAGTGCTGCGGACGCAGCCACCGCCACCTATTTCGCGCTTGCCGCAACCTATTCCGTTGCCGCGGGACTCGGCGGCGGCGGAATTTGCGTCGTGCATGATCGGGAGACGAACCGTTCGGAGGAAATCTCGTTTCTGCCGCGGGACGCTGTCGGCGGCGGAGCATTTGCGGTTCCCGGCGCCGTGCGCGGCTTCGGCCTGTTGCAGGCGACCTATGGACGTCTTCCTTGGCAGCGCGATGTCGCGCCGGGCGAGGGTTTCGCGGCGACGGGCTTTCCGATCTCGCGCGCGCTCTCGGCGCGAATCGACGCGAGCCAGGATGTGATCCGGCTCGATGCCAATCTCTCGGCGGAGTTTCTCAATGAATCCGGTTTGGTGAAGCCGGTCGGATCGATCGTTCTCAATCCTGCGCTGGGCACGACCCTGGCGGCCATTCGCGTCGATGGTCCGGACGGATTTTATCGCGGCGCGATGGCCGCAAAATTGACGACCTATTCGACGGCGCAAGGCGGCGCGATCACGGCGGGCGAACTGGCCGCTTATGCGCCGCAGCGCGATCGGGCCGCGTCGCTCACCATCGGCGACGAGACGGCGTTCCTGCCGCAGAACAGTCTGGGTTCGGGTGCGTTTTCGCAATCCTTGCTGGCGCATCTCGTCGATGCGCAGGGAAGCGTAACGGGGGCCGAGAATCTCACGGGTTCCGTCGCGACGGCGACGAAGGCGACGCTCGACAAATTCAACATTGCGAGCCTGCCGCGCGACCTCGGCGCGACAGGGTTTGCCGCGACCGACGACACCGGACAATCCGTGGCATGCGCCGTCACGATGAACGGGCCGTTCGGCTCGGGACATACTGCCGAAGGCACAGGCGTCACGCTCGCCAAGGCGCCGTCATCGGGGCAGGCCGGACTTTCGGCCGCGTTCCTCACACCCGTGGTGGCGACAGGATCCGGCGGCTCGTTGTCGCTGGTGGGTGCCGGCGCAGGGGGTCCGAACGGGACCGCGGCCATCGCGTATGCGCTGATCAAGCTCTCGGCCGGCCAGGACATCACCAAACCCGGCGAACTGCATTCGACGGGCATCGCGCCTTACGACACCGTCAACGTGATTGCGTGTCCCGAAGGTGTCTGCGCCGCGATTCCCGATCCCGGAGCCAACGGTCTCAGCGCGGCAGGCGGGCAGTAGCGCCGTCTAATCCCGCAAGCGGAACGGCCTTTGCCACCAGCCTTTGCGCGTAGGCTGTCCGGTCGCGTCGGATGCGCCGACCTGCGCGGGCGCCGTCTCGATCGATGCCGCTTCCTCGTCGACTTTTGCGCCGTTGGATGAAGGCGGCGGCGCAGCTTCGATCTTCGCTTCGACGTGCGCCGGCGGTTGCTCGGACGCGTGTTGCGATGCGAGAGACCAAACCGGCGCGGACGGCGCATTCGGCGTCACGACCGGCGCGCTGTATCCGGTTCCGACTTCCTCTTTCGCGCTCTCGTGGTGCGGCGCGTTCTCGTCGAACGCATCGTGGCCATCGTCATTGGCATCGCCGGCCTCCAGACGCGGAGCGTTGATGTCATTGGGACCGAGCGGCTGGCCTTCGCGCGGACCGCGGCCGCGCCGCCGCCGACGACGTCTGCGACGTCCGCCTTCACCTTGTGCGCCTTGAGGCTGCGGGCCTTGCAGTTGAGCGCCGTCGCGACGCGGTTCCTGAAGCGCGCCGGCGACGGCAATGCCGTTAAGATCGGGACCAGAAGAAATTTCTCCGTCAGCAAATTGTTGGGGCGCGATGGCCGGTGCGCCGCCGTTCTCGGCCGCAATCGCCGGACGATCCCGATCGCGTCCGCGCCGTCTGCGGCGACGCCTGCGCTTGCCGCCTTCGCCTTGCGGCTGCCCGTCCGCGCGGGGTTGTCCGTCGCTGCGCATGTCGCCGCGCGCGTCGCCACGCGGCGGCATGTCGGCATGAATTTCCTGCGGCCGCTCTTCCTGCGCCTCGTCCTCTTCGACCTCTTCGATCTCGGTCTCTTCGGCGTCCTCGAGCGATTCCGGTTCGAACACGGGTTCGGGCGGCGGCGCGAGTTTGGGTCGCTCGTCCGGCGCCCGCTGGCCGATGCGTTCGATCTCGAAATTGCCGGCGACGACGCCGTCTTTCGGCTCGAACTGGATCATGATCCCATTGTCGGATTCGATGCGCGCCAGTTCGCGGCGCTTCTGATTCAGCGTGTAGACCGCAACATCGACCGAGACCCGCACGATGAGCGTGTTGGCGCGCTGGCGCTGGCCTTCCTCTTCGAGCGAGCGCAGCACCCGCAACGCCGTGGATTCCACGGACCGCACGATGCCCTGGCCGCCGCAATGGGGGCAGGGCACTGTCGATCCGGCAATGACACCCGCGCGCAAACGCTGGCGCGACATTTCCAGGAGACCGAACTGGCTGATCTTGCCGATCTGGATGCGCGCGCGATCGTTCTTCACCGCATCGCGGATGCGCTTCTCGACATTGCGGTCGTTGCGGCCGTCTTCCATGTCGATAAAGTCGATGACGATCAGGCCCGCCAGATCGCGCAGGCGAAGCTGGCGTCCGATCTCGTCGGCTGCTTCGAGATTGGTCTTGTGAGCGGTCTCCTCGATCGAATGCTCGCGCGTGGCGCGGCCGGAGTTCACGTCGATCGAGACCAGCGCCTCGGTCTGGTTGATGACGATATAGCCGCCCGATTTGAGCGTGACGGTGGGCGAGAACATCGCGTCGAGCTGGGCCTCGATGTGATGGCGCTGGAAGAGCGGAACGGGCTCTTTGTACGGCTTCAC
>JBEKDC010000138.1:0-8631 GCA_050014535.1 Rhizomicrobium sp. | reverse complement strand
TCGCTTCTGCCGGCGCCCGATATCGGAAGTCCGGTCATCGACACGCTCGACGTTCTCGTGGACGCGACGGTGCGGACCGCGCGACCGGGCTAATTCTGCGGCGGAACTCCGAAAGCAGCGCCTCGCACCTGTGCGTAGACGGTGTCGAAGACCTGCAGGCTTTTCAGTTCGGGTACGGGTCCCGTCGAAATCGGCGCGTCGAGTATGAGCGTGCGGTTGTCTGCCGGCGTGAATCGGGGCCATTCGGGAAGGCCGGGACCGTTCGGATTTCCGTTGCGCGCAAAATTCACCCAATAGCTCGACATCGTGTCGGCGAGTTTCCGATCGGCCGCACTCCAGGCCCAGGGCTCCTGATCGAGATGATCGAAGCTGTACCAGAGCTCGGAATAATGGCTCGCGCCCCAGCCTTCATAGACGGAGCCTGCCGGGAAAGGCGGCGTGTGTGCGAAGCGATAATAATAAACGGCGTTATGCCCGCGCGTTGCTTCCAGACGTGCCCAGGCCCAATCGTCCCATCCGAAACGCAGGTCGCGTTCGAAATCGAGCCGCGCCTGTCGCGCATCGGCATCCGTCGCATGCGGATAGGCGTCCAGCAGCTGCGGCGGCAACGCGCCCCAGCGCTTCGCGATGCCGGCGGAGAAATTCGCGGCCGTCACCGCATCGAGATCGTCGATCAGCGAACGCGCTTCATTGGCATTCGAGCCGACGAGGATCGGCACGTCGTTCTGCTTGCCCGCGACGAAAACGTCGTAAGGCGATTGCGGCATCACATAAGGCTCGATCACGGGATGCGAGATGTCGCCGGCCTTCCCCTTGAGCAGCGCGCTTGCCGGCAGCGCGCGGAGTTCGGCGAGCGATTTCGCGCCGACTGACGCGGCATAGGCTTCGCCTTCTTTTTCGGCATTCGCCAGCCGATAGTTGGCCGCGAGTTGCATCGGCTCGAACATGCCGCCGCTTTCCGCGATCGCGCGCTGGAACAATCCCGTGGCCAATGGCGAGGCCATCAGAATGCTGACCGACGCCGCACCCGCCGATTGGCCGAAAATCGTCACGCGCTCGGAATCGCCGCCGAAGGCTGCGATGTTGCGTTTGACCCATGCCAGAGCCGCGATCTGATCCTCGAAGGCATAATTGCCGGAAGAATGGTGCGGCGATTCCCGCGTGAGTGCCGGATGGGCGAGGAAACCGAACGGCCCCACGCGATAGCCGAAGGTGACGACGACGGCGCCCTTGCGCGCGAGCCGGTCGCCCCAATACAGCGCCATGGCGGCGGAGCCGTTGAAGAAGCCTCCGCCATAGATCCACACCATGACGGGCAGATGCGATCGCGAACTCTGCGCCGGAGTCCAGATATTCAGATAGAGGCAATCCTCGCTAACGGCAGGTGGCGTTTCGCCGGGCATCGAGACGCCTGTCTGCATGCAGGCCGGCGCGAAGGAGTCCGCCGCGCGAACGTCTTGCCACGGCTTTGCCGGTTGCGGCTCGCGCCAGCGCAGCTCGCCGGTCGGCGGCGCCGCGAACGGAATGCCCTTGTAGACGGCAATGTCATTCGACACGGTTCCCTGCACCGGACCAGTTTCGGTCGGGACAATCTCCGCCAACGCAGGCCAAGGCATCGCGAACAGGCTCGCCGCCAAAACCGCAACTCGCCAATTGTCGGACATGATCGTTTCACCTCGTGAGTGCCGGGACCGTCCCGGCTGCTTCTAAGGTGGAACTCCGCGGGTTCGAGCGGTAGCCCGCGCGCGTTCGTCCTGCACCGGCGCCGGTGCGACTGATCACAAAACGAGGCGAACTCGACCGCTTCGAGGCTTTCCCGCGCACTGGCGCATGGCCGATCTCGAGTTGGGCTCCGAACGTAGCGGTGCAGCGCATCCGACTTATTGGCTCGCATTCCTGTTAGGTCTCGAGCCGAACAATATCCTCAAAGCGCTGCAAGCAGGCGGCGGCCTGGCGATAATGATCGGCATTTGGCCGGTTCTTTAGATTTCGAGTTAGCGCGCGATTAACGTCTGCTGGACAATGTCGCGCGCGCTCCGGAACAATTCCGCCTCTCCCTGCTTTGCTGATACAGCGAAACACGGAGGTCGACATGGGTCGAGATGCTCGCAGGATAAACCGCCCCGGAACGCAGGCCGACCATGTGCGCGATCCGGACGGAAATGTAGTTACCCTCGCAGATCTTCCGCAGTCGGGAGAATCGCGCTGGATGCCGCGCCGCAAGGCGCAGGTTGTGGCGGCGGTGCGCGGCGGGCTACTCAGCCTCGACGACGCCTGCGGCCGATATGCGCTGACGGTTGAAGAATTCCTGTCGTGGCAGACCGCGATGAAGAAGTTCGGTCTGCCGGGTCTTCGCGCCACGCATGTGCAGGACTACAGGCACACTGCGCACTGAAACACGTCCATCGCCGCAAGCGCCGTCTTTGCGCGCGAACCGATTGCCGCGTTATGTGGCTCCGCCGCCGCTTACGCGCGCATCCAGATGTCGTCGATCCACGGCGCCTTACGCCAGAACCAGGGCATGGTGCTCTTGGGATGCTTGCTGGGCTCCCATAGCTTTTTTCCCGCCGCAGCCTCGTCCATTTTCGGGAAGCCGTGAAAGGCGATGATGCGCGCATCGTGGGGGATGTGTGGCGCGAGGAACGGACGCAGCGGCGCAAAGCGCACGCAATGCACCTTGAAGCTGCGCACCCAGCGGTCGGGCCAGAACCGCATCGTCACCGATTTGGGCGTCAGCGACAGATAGGCCTGCTCGTTCGAATAGGGGCGCGCGGCTTCGTCGGGATTGTCGTTGAAGCGGCTATAGGCGTCGGCCAGCGAGCCCACGTCAAAACGGAAGACAGAGGAATTGCCGATCCCCTTGCCGCGCTGCGTCCAGTTCTCGATGATGCACAGTTGGCCGGGCAAATCGAAAAAACAGTCGAGCGAACCCGTAATCAGAACATCGAGATCGAGAAACAGGGCCATGCCCTTCAGGTCGAGCAGTTGCGGCGCGAGCAGCGAGAGCTTGCGCCACCCGCCGCCCGGCCGCGCGGCCGGTTCGTTGATCGGCGGAATGGGCGCGCACTCGACGGCGGGAACGATGCCCCGCGCATCGTCCGTGAAGCAGACGAAACGGAGCGGCCGCGAGAGATTGCGCTCGACCATGCCGTAGAGCCGGTTCACGTAGTCAGGCGAATAGGCTGTGCCCCATTTGATGCAAACGACGTTAACCGGCCCCCCGGCTTCCGCCGGGGGCTCGCCCCCCATATTTTGCTGCATACTCGCCCTCGAATGGACCAAAAAACGAGTATGGTCGACCACCTTCGTTTTTCCAAGTCAAGGGCACGGCAGGGCGACTATTTAGAGGCCAAGTGCAGACCTACGCCGGAGCGCGGAAAATTCGTTGGTGACCGGGGATCCGATTAATAAAGCCTCGCCCGTCGCTCCACGGGGCCCTTCGGCGTCAGCGCGATATGTGTCAGCGTCTGCTCGTCATGGTTCATGCGCCAGGAGAGGAGCTTCTGCGCGTATTCCAGCACGAGGGGGAGATAGGCGGGATCGCCGGCGCGGTCGACGAATTCGCCGGGATCCTTTTCGAGATCGAAGAACAGCGGCGGCAATTTGGTGAAATGGACATATTTGCAGCGGGCATCGCGCACGATGTTCATGGTGCATTGGTGCAGCGTGAGGTCCAGCGCCTGCTCGGCCGCATCGTCGGCGGGATTGCGGAAATCGAATTCCCAATGCGCTTCGCTTCGCCAATTGGCGGGTGCGCCGCGGCCTTCCAGAAACGGCCGCAGCGAGAGCCCGTCGCATTGGCCGGGAATCTCCGCGCCGATAAAGTCGAGCATGGTCGGCATGATGTCGACATTCTCCGTGAAGCGCTCGACGATCCGGCCGCGGCCCGCATCGGCGCCCGGCACGCGCAAGATCAGCGGAATGCGATAGGATGCGTCGAAATAACCGCATTTGCCGATCAGCCAGTGATCGCCCATCTGCTCGCCGTGATCGGACGTGAAGACGACCATCGTGTCGTCCCAGCGGCCCGTCTCCTTGAGGCACGCGATCACGCGACCGAGCGCGGCATCGACTTCGCTCATCAGCCCGTAATAGACGGCCTTCATCCGGCGCAGCTTTTTCTCGTTCGCCGTGGCGCGGAAATGCCGGCGCGACAATTGATGGGCGAGCCAGGGATGCTGCGCGCTTTCCACTTCCGGCGTCGCCGCCCTCGAGAATCCCGGCACCGCAAGCGGATCGTACATCGCGTTGTAGGGCTCCGGCGCCACGAAAGGCGGATGCGGCCGCATGATGGAGAGATGCGCGATGAACGGCCCCTTCGCATCGCGGAGATAATCGATGCAGCGGTCCACCAGGAACGACGTGTCGTCGGCTTCCAGCGGATAAGCGAGCGGCCTTGGCACGGCCGCGCCGTCTTCGTAATCGGTGCCGGGCGCGCGATAGGAATAGCAGAGCCGGATATCGTCCGGCACGAAATAGCCCTGCGCCTTCAACCAGTTCGTCCACGGCCAGGCCCATTCGCCCATCATCACGAGCGGGCGGATTCCCGGCAGCGGCCCCTCATAGGTCCTGAGCCACGGATCGTCGTCCTCGAGTTCGCGCGGATCGAGGCTTGTATCCGTGTAACCGAACAGCACGGGATCGTAGCCGAGCTTCGCCGCTTCCTTCGCCCAATTGGTGTGGCGCGCATCGAGAGGCGTGCCGTTCGTGCCCGAGCGATGGTTCTGCAGATACATGCCCGTGTGAAGTGAGGTGCGCGAGGGCCCGCATGGCACGGCGTTCGCGAAATGATTGCGGAACAGCACGCCTTCGCGCGCCAGCGCATCGAGATGCGGCGTCTTCACCATCGGATGGCCGAGGATCGACAGGCATTCGGCGCGCCATTGATCGGCGGTGATAAACAGGATGTTGAGGGGCTTGGTCATGCGCCTGCTGCGGGGCTCGATGCACGCGCATCTTGCACGGGGGATGCGCCGAACTCAACGTGACGAACACATTACTGGAGCCGCGCCGCCTCACGCACACGCACCAGCCCGAGCACCGCGCGCAAATTCGGCGCGGGCTCGTCCAGACGATCCGCAATCTCCACCAACGCGCCCAGGATCGGTTCGATTTCGATACTCCGATCCGCTTCCGCGTCGCGCAGCATGGAGGTCTTGAGATCGCCCAGCTTGCGCGTCATCGCCATGCGGTCTTCCGGCGTCATGTCGAGCGCAAGGCCGATGCGCGTGCCCAGCGCCTGCATCTCGAGCATCATTGTGCGCACGAGCGCCCAGACACCGGGATCGCCGAGCATGCGCCCTGTCGATGCGCCGGTGAGCACGCTCAGCGGATTCATCGACATATTGCCCCAGAGCTTGGTCCAGATGGCGAGGCGGATATTCGGGCTTACGACCGGCGCAACCGTGCTGCCCGCGAAGGCCCGCGCCAGCGCTTCGCAGCTCGGCGTGCGTGCGCTATCCGGCTCGCCGAAGATGAGCCGGTCTTCGCCTTGCACATCGACCACGCCCGGCGCGCCCATCCAGGCGCTCGCGTGAACCACGCAGCCGATGACTCTCTCGGGCGGGATCGCGCGCGCTATTGCGCCGTCGGGATCGACAGAGGCGAGCGCGAAGCCGGAGAGCGGTACGCCTGGAGTCTGGAAGAACCACCACGGGATACCGTTAATCGCTGGCACGACCGCAGTCTGCGGCGCGAGCAGAGCGGCAATGGCCGGCGCAAGTTCGGGGATTGTCTGTCCCTTCGCGGCAACGATCGCGTAATCCGGTTGCGGCAATTCCTCTGCCCGGTCGCTCGCGGCGAGACGATAGACCTTTTCGGCGCCGCCGCGCCGCACGCGCAGTCCTTGCGTGCGATACGCCGTGAGCGTCGCGCCACGCGCAAACAGCGAAACCTCCCAGCCCGCATCGCAGAGCAAGCCTGCAATCCAGCCGCCGATGGCGCCCGCGCCGACGATGCAGGCCTTCATTTCGTCACCTGTTCGGGGGGCAGAGAACCGGTTTGAACCCAAGCCGCAATGTCTGCCCACATGCGCTCGCCTTCGAGATCGCGCAGCAGCATATGAAAACCATCGTCGTAGCGGCGCACGACCGCCTTTCCATCCAGCGCCTTGATCACGGCTTCGGTCGGTTCGCGCGGAATCACCTGATCCTTCGCGCCATAGACGAACAGGATGGGAGGCGACGCCGTGAGATGTTCCGGCGCATGGCGCGCATCGTCCATCAGGCCCACAAGTCCATAAACCTGATCGGTGCGCGCGTCCTGCTGAAACAGCGGATCGCGCGACAGCTTGCGCAACATGGGAATGTTGTCGGAAGGCCAAATGTGAAGCCCGTTGCCCGACACATGCAGCCACGGCACGAGATGCGCGCTGAGCCACAGCGCGGCGCGATAGGACATCGGCATGTCCGCGCGCGACCATACCGCCGGCGCGACCAGTATCGCGCCCGCAATCTGCGGCGGATGGGGCCCCGCCAGTGCGGACAACACGACCGCGCCGCCCATGCTTTCGCCCAACGCATAAACGGGAAGTCCGGGAAATTTCGCGTGCGCCGCATCGACGCAATCGGCGAGGTCGTTACGCATCGCCTCCGCCCCGCCCCACAATCCAGGGTCCGGCGCGCGACCGAAGCCGCGCTGATCATAGGCAATCGTGGTGATGCCGTGTTCGGCCCACCAGGGTGCTGGCATCTCGAACGCTTCGGAATAGTCGCTCATGCCGTGCAGCGCGACGATGACCGCCTTGGGATTTTTCGCGTCCCATTCGCGCAACGGCAGACGCATACCGTCGCGGGCGACGAACGCATCGCTCTCGATCACAGGCGTCGCATTTTCCAGTCCGTACGGCGCCAACGCAGGCGCGCATGCGGCGAGCACCATCGCCAACACGCCAATGCTCGCGATGTCCCCAATGTTCGACAATGCCACCCTTCAATCCTCGGCCCGCAGCAGATTGCGCGCGATGACCAGCTGCTGGATCTGGCTGGTGCCTTCGTAGATGCGGAAGATGCGCACGTCGCGATAGAAACGCTCGATGCCGTAATCGGCGACATAGCCCGCACCGCCGAAGATCTGCACCGCGCGGTCGGCCACGCGGCCCACCATTTCGGAGGCAAAATATTTCGTGCACGCTGCTTCCATAGTGACGCTCGCGCCCGTGTCGCGTTTCTTCGCGGCGTCGAGCACCATGCAACGCGCGGCATAGGCGTCGGTCTTCGAATCCGCGAGCATCGCCTGGATCAACTGGAAATCGCCGATCCTGCTGCCGAATTGCTCGCGCTCGCGGGCATAGGCGACGCATTCGCGGATCAGCCGCTCGGCCACACCGACACAGACCGCCGAGATGTGCAGCCGCCCGCGATCGAGCACCTGCATGGCCACCTTGAAGCCCTCGCCTTCCGCGCCGAGCCGGAGATTCTCCGGCACGCACGCATTCTCGAAGATCACGTCGCAGATATGCGCACCCTGCTGGCCCATTTTCTTTTCGGGCTTGCCGATCGTGATCCCGGGGGTCTGCGCGGGCACGATGAACGCGGATATGCCGGTCGCGCCTTTCTTGGATGGGTCACTGCGCGCCAGCAACGTGAACATGCCGGCGCGGTTTGCATTGGTGATAAACCTCTTGGTGCCGTTGACGACATAGTGGTTGCCGTCACGGATCGCGGCCGTACGGACGGAAGCCGCATCGGAGCCTGCGCCGGGTTCGGTTAGTGCAAAGCTTGCCACGATCTCGCCGCTCGCGAGCTTGGGCAGCCATTCCTGTTTCTGCGCTTCGGTTCCGAACATGACCACACCCTGGCTGCCGATGCCGACATTGGTGCCGATGACGGAGCGGAACGCGGGCGATGTCTGGCCGAGCTCGAAGCAGACCAAAACCTCCTCCTCCATGGTGAGGCCGAGGCCGCCATATTCCTGCGGGATGGAGAGACCGAAGAGCCCGAGCTCGCGCATCTCCGCGATGACGTTGTCGGGCACGCGATCTTCTTCGGAGACCTTGGCTTCGACCGGCACGCATTTCTCGCGCACGAACCGGCGCACCGTGTCGATGAGCGCGTTGCGCGTTTCCAGATCGAGCGCCATTCCAGCCTCCGGCAATTCCGTCCGGCCGGGAGATTAGCGTATTCTGAGAGAAAGCAAGGGGCGTTCAGGCCGGCGCGCCATCCTCGCTGAAGGCAAAAACGGCCACCACCAGGATGTGATCGACCGTCTCGTCATCCGGACCCAACGGCAGCCCCAGCGTTTCATGGAAGAACGCGCGCTTCGTGACGGCGTGCTCGAACCAGCCGCGCAGAACGAGCGGTTTGCGCTCGTTATGGACCCGCCGATAGGCGCGCTTGACCATCACACCATAACCCGGAAGCCGGACTTCGATTTCCGCCGTCGTCAGGCCCTGAAACGATTGGCCTTGCGCGAGCACAATGGCGTCGCCCACAATCCGGAACTGAAATTCGTTGCCGCCGTCGAGGACACGGACCAGAACGGTATTGCGCAGGAAGTCCGTCAGATCGCGGGGCGAGATTTCGCTGCGGGCGGGAAAATTCCGCGTGCCTTTGAGTTTTGTCCAAAGGTCAAACGCCTTGCGCAGCTTGGCGTTCTGGATTTCACCGGTGCCGATCCGCTGTGTCGGCGGAC
>JBEKDC010000137.1:0-10007 GCA_050014535.1 Rhizomicrobium sp. | reverse complement strand
GTCGAAGCCATTCGTCTCCCACCTGCTTGAGCGTCTCGTCGCCGATCAGTGCGGCCAGCTCCGGCGAGATCCAGAACGACTTGTCCTTGTAATTATATTCGAACACGCCGGCATGTGCGGCGCGCAGCGCCAATGCGAGACGCTGGGATGCCTGGCCCGCTTCGTCGCGCGCGAGCGCGACCGCGGTGATGTTCTGGCTGATGCCCAGAATCTCGTAGAGCCCGGACGGCAGACGGTTGCCGGCGCGATAGTGCACGGCCAAATGGGTCCAGCCTCCGCCGTTTTCGAGATAACGTATTTCGGCGTTGGCGACTCCTCCCTCCTGCGTGATGCGTTCGCGGATCGCGGTATCTTTCTCCCGGTCTTCCGGGTGTTGAACCAATTGCAGCAACGCCACGGGCACGGGTTGGGCGGCCTGGTCGTGTCCCAGCGAGAGTTCGGACGAAAAATAATACAATCCGGCGTCGGGATCGTAGCGCCAGGTTCCGATCTTTCCGTCGAGCAACAGACGGTCGCGAACGGCATAGAAGACGCGAAGGTCTTCCAGCGATCGGCATTCGCGCGTGATGTCGATCAGGATCGCGAGAAATCCCGCGTCGGTCGCTTTCACGTCCAGCCGATACCAGGACGCCGTTGCGCCGCGTTCGATGCGATATGGGCCGGAAGAGCCGTCTCCGGCTTTATTCGCGGCAATGCCTGACAGATATTCGGCGAGTTCGACGCCCGTCAACGCCACTTGCGTCGCGCCGAGCGCGCACGCCAATTCTGCGGTGGCCGAGACCACGCGACGGTCGGCATCGAGTGAAGCAGCGGAAAGTCCCATCCGCCCCAGTTCGTCAATCGTTGTGCTCATGGTTGGGTCGGCGTGCATTCTCGTTCGACACGCGTGCAGGGTACCGATTGAAGGTTAATAACCGCTTTGCGGCGGCAAGAGTTTGTTAATCCTTCGGAGCCCGCTTCCCAATCATCTCCGGCGACTCTATCCTTAAGCAGCCGGATCAACCCCCGAACTGGGAAACGCCGGTGTAATTGCCTCGGAATTCTTTTCAGACAAGTCGTAGATTTCCGTCCAACCAATTTGGCTGCGGTGACACAAATTGCAGAGAACCGGACTTACTCTGCATAATTTATGGACGAAAGGCAGGCGAAGCTTCTTCAATTTGTTGCAAAGACGCCATTCAAGGGTCCGGAGTCTGCGCGAGCATCTCGACGCGGTCGCGGCGACGGGTCGAAAAATCGAGTTCTGGTGGCGAGACGATGATGCAGGCCCGGGAGGCGACCGACTGGCGCGCCTGCTATCGTTGTCGAACAAAATTCGTGTCGGAGTCGCTCTGGCCGTCGTGCCAACTCGCGTGACCCCCGAATTGATCATCTGCATTCCCGGATCACTGTCTGCCCGTCCTCGTGCCGCCATGGAATTCGATCGGCTCAAGTCTCCTGGATCAACTGCATGGTATCGGATATTGCGGCTTGTCGTGTCGCTCGAGCGATGCGCCGACACTACTTCGGCCGCGTCAGGGCCTCGTTCAAGCGGACAGACATTTGGACCCAATGAAGCACAATGAGGACAAGGGGCGGCTCGCCGATGTCGCGCCGATGGAAAATCGATTGGGCGGCCAATTGCAACGCGGAGCGCCCGGACCCGCATGCATCGTATCGCATCACCTCGATTTTACGCCGGAGACCTGGGCCTATCTCGAAGAGCTGTTGTCGATGCTGGCTCATCATCCCGCCGTCAGTTTTGTGCGTGCCCGCGACATATTTTTTCCGGACGATTCGGATTCGCAAATTGCGGCGGCGTTTTCGCAGTGACGACGGCCCGCGCCGAGGCCGTTCGCTGGGAAATTTCGCTTCAGAGCGGCACTGTCACCGCGTCGAACACCGTGAATCTTGGCCCATAAGCGGACTGGAAGATGCCGATTCCGTCGGCCGGCCGGATCAGGTTGGTGCGATCGAGCGCGTTGAGGATTGTGAGCCGATCTTTCACCTCGCCCACGCCGGGAATCTCGAAGCTGCGTTCGATGCCGACATTTACCTGGAACACATTCGGCAGCGCCGTCGTATCCGCGAAACCCGCGCGCAGGCCGCTGCTGTAGGTCGTGTCGATGCTGAAGGACCAGGGCTTCCAGTTGTAGGTTCCGCCCGTGGTGATGCCCAGAAGCGGCTGGTGGTCGAGCACGATATAGTTCGAGTCGATAAAGGCGAGTTCGGCGGCGGTGAAATTGAACTGGCCCGTGTCGACGCCTTTCTGCATGTTCCGTCCAACGGTCACGTTGCCATAGGCGGAGAAGTTATCGCTCTTATAGGCTAGTGCGACTTCCGAGCCCCAGATATATCCGTTGCCGTAATTGAACGGCGCAAAGATCGGCACCACGCCGAATTGGCCGGTATCGAGATAGTGCTTCGTGATTTCGTAGAAATTGTCCTCCGACAGCGTCCATCCGGGTGCGAGCGTATGGAATAGTCCGGCGTCGAACTCCACATCGTCTTCGGTTACCGGCGTGGCAATGCCGGGCGGTTCTTCGGCCGTCGTGCCCACAAAAGCCGCAGGCGCGCCGCGCGAGATGCCCTGAAAACTCGGAACCTGCATGTAGCGCGCGACTCCTGCATGGAACGTCGTCTCATCCGTCGGCGCGTAGGCGAGATTGATGGTGGGATCGAGCTGATTGCCGCGGGTAAAACCGGACAGCGTGTCCCAGCGCAGGCCGACATTGGCGCGCAAGGTCGAATCGATCTGCCAAAGGTCGTTGAGATAAAGCCCCGTCAGGATATTCGTCGCACGCGTGTTGTTGATCACGTCGACCGGCATGTCGCTTGTCTGTACGCCGGACGCACCCGGAAACACCAGCGAATTGTCGTCGGCGGTGACGTCGTAATCGCCGAAATAGAAGCCCGCGCCGATCGTATGCTGACCCAGATTGTAGGTGAGGTCGCCCTGCAGCGTGTTGTCGAGATCGTAATGCGATGCGTGCGACGCGACACCCTGATAGATCAGTTCGCCGTCATCGTCGGGATCGAACCGTTCCGCGATGGAATGCGCGGCGTAGGAGATCTGATAGGAGAGCTGCTGCGTGAGCGCGCCGGCGAGCGACAGAACGGCGAGATAGTCGCGAAAATCGAGATTGGAATTGATCTGCGCCGATGAGATCGGCGGCGCGTTCGCGAGCGCGTATTCGGGCATGAGGCCGGGCACGTTCGGCAACTGGTTGTTGCTGGCGGCCGCCGACACGAGAAGGCTCAGCTTCGTGTCCGCATCCAGCGCATAGGACAACATGTCGAACGTCTGGCCCTGAAGGGCATTGTCGTGAATGGCATTCGGCCCGGGAGTAGCGGAGCTGAACGCCATGTCGTTCTGACTGTAAAGCGCGCTGGTGTAGTAACTGAAGGCGCCGTCGCAGCCGGCATATTGCGCGCTCGGCTGGATCATCCCCCTTTGTCCGGCGAAGATCGCGGCGCTGCCGCCCGGCTGCTCGCAGCCGTCTTTGGTCTGGATGTCCACCACGCCGCCGGTCGCATAGCTGTATCGGGACGGAAGAATCCCGTCCAGCAGATCGAGCCGCTGAATGAAAAGCGGATTGAGCATCGAGATGAAAGGCGGATTGGTGTTGATGTCGAGCGGGATTAACGCGCCGTCGATCTGATACTGAAACTGCGGACCTTCGGTATTGCGGATGTGTATCTGCTGGTTCTGGTCGATCGCCACTCCCGGCATCTGGGCAAGAACGTCAGTGATCGCGGTGTTGTCTCCGGCGGGCAGGTTGGAAATATCGGCGCTCGAAACGGCATAATCGTTGGCGCCGCTGACAGAGATGCCGGGGCCGTTCATTCGGATCGCGGTGACGACGACCGTTTCGATTGCGGAAGCAGAGGCATTGGTCGCCAGAGCAACCGGCTGGCCGGGGTCGGCGAGGGTGGGTGCCGCGACGCACAGCAGAATAAGCGCAATCGCAAGGACGCGGGTCGCCTGCCGCGGGCTGAGTTCCCGGCGGCGGCGGTCGGCACCGGAGCGCCGGCGCGTGCGTGATTTTCCCAAGGGGTTGGAATAGTTCAAAAATTTCTCTCAGGCTCAAGCCGATCTATCGTTGCTATTAAGAATTATTCGCAATAGGATACGTTTGGCAATAGGGGCTATCGCTTATCGGCCGCGCTTTGTGCGCGCGGGTGGTTTGACGGCGTCGTTGCTTGGGGCAAGGCCTAATACGGGGAGCCAACGTGAACAATCCGATAGAAAAGCCGCGTCAAGTCACCAGTCTGCACGGTGGTACCCGCAATTGGGTCCTCGCGGTATTTGCGCTGTTGCTGGCGGCCTTAGCGTTGATTCCCGAAACCGCGTCGGCGGCCGGGACTCCTTGCCCCCGACCGGGAATTGGGAGCGTCGTCGCGCCGCCGCCCGATTTGTACAGCGCCAATGGCGTGCTGACCGTCGCGTTCAACTATTTCACGAGCGTGGACGAAGCGGGGCACACCTTGTTCTGCTTCGTCACCCCCGATGGACAGCAATCGCCCACGCTCCACGTCAATCCCGGCGATACCATCAAGCTCACCTTGACGAACATGGTTCCCGCGGCGCCGCCATCCGCGCCGTCCGAGATCATTTCCGAAGCGTCGACACATTGCGGCTCGGCCACCATGACGATCACATCGGTGAACATGCATTTTCACGGCACCAATACGTCGCCCCGATGCCATTCCGATGAAGTGGTTCATACGCTGATCAATTCGGGCAAGACCTTCGTCTATACTGTGGTCATCCCCACCGATGAGCCGCCCGGGCTGTATTGGTATCATCCGCACGTGCACGGGCTTGCGGAAGCGGCGGTGCAGGGCGGCGCATCCGGCGCGATCGAAGTCGAAGGCATCGCCAATCTGCAGCCGGCGGTGAGCGGGCTTCCGGAGCGCTTTCTGCTGGTGCGCGATCAGCTGCTCACGCATTACAAGAAGAAGTCCGGCGGCACGCCGCCGGCATGGGACGTATCGCTGAATTACGTTCCCATTCTCTATCCGCAATACATCCCCGCGGTCATCAAGATGCGCGCCGGCGCGAAGGAGTTCTGGCGCGCGGTCAACGCGTCGGCCGATACGATTACGGATCTGCAACTGGTCTATGACGGCGTCGCGCAGCCGCTTCAGCTCGTCGCCCTCGACGGCGTGCCGCTCAATTCGCAGGACGGCAAACGCCAGGGAACGATCCAGACACAACCCGACATCGTTCTACCGCCGGCGTCTCGCGCGGAATTCATCGTCACGGGACCGCAGGCAAGCGTTGCAAGCGCGGTTCTGCGAACGCGCGCCATCAATACCGGCCCCTTGGGCGACAACGATCCCGAGCGTCCGCTCGCGACAATCGAAACGACAGGCAGTGACGGCGCATTGCCGCGAACGCCCGCATCTGCAGGTCCGGCCAATGCGCAACGTTTCGAAGGGTTGGCAAGTGTGACGCCGAACGCCAGGCGGCGGCTCTACTTCTCCGAGAATCCGTCTGGAAAGAGGTTGTTCGTCACCGTGAATGGCCAACATCCGACGCCGTTCAACGCCGCCAATCCTCCCGCCATCACGACGACGCAAGGTTCCGTCGAAGATTGGACCATCGAGAATCACGCGACGGAAGAGCACGTGTTTCACATCCATCAGATTCATTTTCTGGTGTTGGCGGTGAACGGCGTGCCGATTCCCAGGAACCGCCAGCAGTTCTACGACACCTATCCCGTCAGTTTCTGGTCGGGATCTGGATCTTATCCAAGCATCAAGGTGCGAATGGATTTCCGCGGACCGGTGACCGGCGACTTCGTCTATCACTGCCACATTCTCGGGCACGAGGATGCCGGCATGATGGCGATCATCCGGGTGCTGCCGAAATCGAGTGCGGGTCACTTCGAAAACGGGAGCGCACCGGCGCATCATGTCTGATGCGTTCGGCCTCTTGCGACACACGCTGCTAGTCGCAGCGTTTTGGATCTGCTGTTGCGCTATCTCTCCGGCAAGCAGGCCGACGGCGGTGCAGCCGCTGATCGGCGGACATTTTTCTCTGGTCACGCTCGATGGACGGCGCGTGACGGAGAAAAGTTTCCCCGGCAAATGGCTTCTGATCTATTTCGGCTACACGTTCTGCCCAGACGTTTGCCCGACGCAGTTGAGCGAGGTGGGGGAAGCGCTTCACAGGTTGGGTCCGCTGGCAAGCCGGCTGCAGCCCATCTTCGTGACGGTCGATCCCGCACGCGACAGCGCAAAGGAGATGACGGCCTATCTCGAGGCGTTCGATCCGCGAATTGTGGGTCTGCGCGGCGACCCGGACGAAATCGAAGCGGCGGCGAAGCAGTACCGGGTCTATTATCGCGCCCGTGCGCTCGGCGACGGCAGCTACGCGATCGATCACAGCTCGTTTCTCTATGTGCTGAATCCGCAAGGCAGGTTCGTGGAGATTCTGGCCGGCAATCTGCCGGGCCACGATCTTGCAGACGCGTTGCGCAAGCTGGTGAAATAACGATGCGCCGGCTTGCAAGATTCGCGTCGGCACTCGCGCTTTTGACCGGCGCGGCGCATGCGGCGCCGGTGCATTTCGCCAATGCCGACAATCCCGTGCTCGTCGAGCGAGGACGGCTCGTGTACCGGGACTCCTGCGCGTCGTGCCATGGCCGCAACCTGCAAGGTCAACCTCTGTGGCAATTGCTCGATCGTTACGCAGGCCGGCGCGCGCCGGCGCATGACGCGACCGGCCACACCTGGCAGCATTCCGACGAAGATCTGTTTCACATGACGGCTCTCGGACGCTTTGCCGCGACGTCGCCGCGCGAGGTTTCGTACATGCCGGCGTTCGGTGGGGGGATGAAGGACTCCGACATTCTCGCAGTGCTGGCGTTCATCAAATCGCGCTGGCCGACGGGATTGCGTGTATCGCAGGCCATGCTCAATCCCGGATTCGCGGGAATGCCGGCTGATGCGGGAAAGACGGACTGGACTCTGCCCCCCAATTGCAAGGCAACCGTCCGACGTTAACTCTGCAGCGTCGCCGCCGTTGCACGCTTGGCGCGAAAAAGCGGAACTCGGGGAACTTTCCGCGAGTTCCGTATCTTCACCAATGCGCATCGCAGGGACCGGAGTCGCTTGCGAACCATTCGCAATCTCGTTATTGCTTTGGCCGAGCAGGTTCCTGTGCGAAAAGAGTCTGGGCAAGACGGAAGCGCCGAAATGTCGGCATGCCGCGTTTGTCATTATCGGGGTTGTCTGAACATGATCGAGTTATCTTCGCTGTCCGCGCGCATGAAACCCTTCGCGCGCGCACTGGTTTCGGCAATGGCGCTCTCCTCGCTGTGGATCGGGAGCGCGTCCGCGATCAACGTGACGACGTATCACTACGACAATCTCCGGACCGGCTGGAATCCCAACGAGACGGTACTCACCCCCGCCAGCGTCGCCGGCGGAAATTTCGGCATCCTGGCGAATGTGGTTGCGACTGGAGATATCGGCGTTCAGCCGCTCATCGTTCAAGGCGTATCCATTGCCGGGGGAACGCACGATGTCGTCTACCTTGCGACCAACGCCGACAATGTCGAGGCCTTCGACGCGACGACCGGAGCGAAACTCCTGTCGGTGAATCTCGGCACGCCGCCGCCGAAGACGATTTTCCCCAGCCCTGTTCAAGTCGGTGTGCCGTCGACACCCGTCATCGACACGACGCAGAACGCGATGTTCCTGCTCACCTGCACCTATGAAAACAATCTGCCGGTCTATCGCCTGCACAAACTCAATCTCAGCACGCTCACCGACATCGTTCCGTCGGTCGTCGTCGCGGGGTCGACCAAGCTGGTCAGCGGCCAAGTGGTTCAGTTCCAGGCGACGGTGCAAAGACAACGTACTGCGCTTCTGGAGGCCAATGGGAAGATTTACGCGGGCTTCGGCAGCTTCTCCGACCTGGCGCAAACGACCTCGCGCGGCTGGCTGTTGGGCTGGAGCGCAACGACGCTGGCGCCGATGACGAACAACGAAGTCACGAATACCCGTGCGGGCAAGAGCGGCACCTGCAACCGCTATCAAACGGGAACCTGCTATCTGACCTCGATCTGGATGTCGCAAACCGGCATCGCGGCGGATACGGCCGGCGATCTGTATTTCGTGACGGGCAATTCGCAGCCCGGCACCTACGCTCCGCCCAGCGTCATCCAGGAGAGCGCGGTCAAGATGGAAGGCGACCTCGCGAAGGTCAAAGACATCTTTACGCCTCACGAGGCCAACACTCTGGACGATACGGATTGGGATTTCGGCTCGGGCGGAATTACGCTTCTGCCTCCGCAGCCCGGCAAATATGCGAGCCTCGCGGTTGCAGCCGGCAAGAGCGGCATCATGTATCTGCTCAATCGGAACGATATGGGCGGTCATACCCTCACTGCGCCGGATAATGTCGTGGGCGAATACACCATCGGGGGCTGCTGGTGCGGGCAAACCTATTTCACGGGTTCCGACGGCATCGGCCGTGTGGTGTCCAGCGGCGACGTGACCGAAGAAGTGTGGAAGCTGCAGACGACGCCGACGGTGGGTCTGGTCCAGGAGAGCCAATCGGTTGCGCTCGATTCCGGACAGGATCGCGGATTCTTCACCGTTGTCTCCTCCAATGGAACCCAGGCGCAGACCGGCATCATCTGGGCCTTGTCGCGCCCGACGACGACGATGGGGAACATCACGCTTTATGCGTTTAACGCCGCGGACAGTACGACGATCTGGTCGTCGGTTGCGGGCACCTGGCCGAATGTCGAGGAGAACGCCAACGTCGTGCCCGTCGTCGCAAACGGAAAAGTCTATGTGTGGGGCGGCGACGATCTGGCGATCCTCGGGCTGGGCGCCGCGCCCGGCGTTCCGCTCAGAAGAAGCACGCCCGCGCCGCGCGTATCCGGCCACGAGATCTACGGCACGGCCGTCGCGATCAACGGCAATATGATCAGCCTCAAGACTCGCACGGGCAAGATCGTCATGGTCGACAATTCCGCGGCGCAAGCGGCGGAACGCACGATCGAGTTGTTCGTCGGCCGGGCGCTCGTTGTCGACGGCGATTACGACGGCGCCGGCGTCATGCACGCCAAATTGACCACCCGGGCCAAGTCCTCGCCGCTGCTCTGGTACAGCGACAAGTAGCCGTTTCCGCGCGCCGCATCCGCGAAGATCGCGCGTCTCTGCGCGCCGTTTCCGGCCGTCTCGACTTTCCGGCCGGGCTTGGGCTCTATTTCCGGCCTCGACGGTTATCGACTCGGTCGATGGCCGTAGTCCCGACAGGAGCCCAGCTTGGTTGATGCCGCCGTAGCGCGCGATGCCCGTCCGCAGATCACGGGAAGCCTCGCGGGATTGAGCCTTCAGGCTCTGGGGATCGTGTTCGGCGATATCGCCACGAGCCCGCTCTATACGCTGAAGACGGTCCTGGACGTGACGGGTGGAAAACCTGGAGCCACCGCCGTCCTGGGTTCGCTGTCGCTGATCGTCTGGACACTCGTCATCATCACATCGGTCAAATATGTCGGCCTCGCCATGCGCATCGACAATGACGGCGAGGGCGGCATTCTTGCGCTGATGACTCTCGTAACCTCGGGGCCCCTCAGGCGGCCGTTCCTCGTCGCATGCGGATTGTTCGGCGCGGCTCTCATCTATGGCGACGGCGCGATTACGCCGGCCATATCGGTGCTCTCCGCGCTGGAAGGCCTCAACCTCGTCTCGCCGGTGTTTCACAGCTATGTGCTGCCGGGTTCGGTCGCGATCCTCATCGCCTTGTTTCTGTTCCAGCGTCAGGGCACCTCGCGCATCGGCGGCGCCTTCGGGCCCGTCATGCTCACCTGGCTTCTCGTCATCGGTGCGCTCGGCGTGTGGGGAATCCTGCGCCATCCGGCGGTGTTGTGGGCGCTCGATCCGCTCTACGGACTGCGCTTTCTCGCGCATGGGGGCATGACCGGATTCCTCGTGCTGGGAGGCGTGTTTCTTTGCGTGACGGGTGCGGAAGCGCTTTACGCCGATATGGGGCATTTCGGACC
>JBEKDC010000136.1:0-8686 GCA_050014535.1 Rhizomicrobium sp. | reverse complement strand
CGGTCGTTCGCGTTGGTGATCTTGCGCGAGATGCCGCCCCCGCGCGGCGTGTTCGGCATCAGCACGCAATAACGGCCGGCGAGCGAAAGATAGGTCGTGAGCGCCGCACCCTTGTTGCCGCGTTCTTCCTTGACGACCTGGACGAGAATGATCTGCCGGCGCTTGATCACTTCCTGGATTTTGTAATGGCGCTTCCGGGTCCAGCGCTGCGGCGGCCTCGACGATTGCAGAGGCTGCGCGGACTGCATCCCCTGAGCCGTGTCGCCCGGGGATTCGCCGGACGATTCGACTTGCGTCGCGCCAAAGTCCGGCTCGCCGCTTTCGGGCGCACCATTTTCCGACGGCACGTTGTTTTCTGTGGAAGCTGCTTCGCTGCTGCCGGTCGAAGCTTCTTCGGTGGTCTGCGGTTCGCCCGACGAGGAATATCGATCGATCGCGGAATGTTCGGTTCCGCCGGATTCGTCGGCGTGGTTTTCGAAGGTCTCGTGACGGTGCTCATCCCGGTTGTCGGGCTCGCCGTCATGCGCGTGCGGCTCTTCGCGCTCGTCCTCATCGTCATGCGAGTCATCCTCGCGGTCTTCACGGTCCTCGCCGCGATCCTGCGCGGGCGCGTTGTCGGAATCGCCTTCGTCTTCGGAGACCGCGCTGTCATGCGCGGGAACGCTCATGGTCTCGACGGATTCGAATTCCTCTTCCGCGTGCCGGCGCGCTTCTTCCTGCTGCTCCGCGAGCAGCGCCATCCTGTCGGCGACGGGGATCTGGTAGTAGTCGGGATGAATTTCGGAAAAGGCCAGGAAGCCCTGGCGGTTGCCGCCATATTCGACAAAGGCCGCCTGGAGCGAAGGCTCCACGCGCGTCACTTTGGCGAGATAGATATTTCCCTTCAGCGGCCGCTTTGTGGCGGCTTCGAAATCGAACTCTTCAACCTTCTGACCGTCCAGAACGACGACCCGGGTTTCTTCCGGGTGGCTGGAATCGATGAGCATACGCTTGGGCATCCGGATCTCCGCGCGCCGACATCGCGCACGAGTCCGCGCCGCGCAGAAGCGCCGGGCGGAAGCTCAAGGGGGATGCGGGTCGCATTGTTGGGCGCCGGAGCGTCGCCGCCTGCGGCGAAGCCGCTGGTTCGGTCGAAAGGGCTCTGGCGGCGTTGAACATTTCAAAAATCACATGAGGGCCGACGGATATCCGCCGGCCGGAAAACCTGCCTCTATACCGCGGTGTGGGTCCCGCTTGGCTCCGGGAGCCTGGGAAGTCTCCGCCGACCGGATGTCGACCTGAAGACCTTTTGCCGGTCACCTTCGGCGCAGCAGGTATGGACCTTTTAGGTGTCAAGCTGCGGCGCGGCAAGGGCAAAAGCCGCAATTCATTGTAAATTCGAAACCTGCTAACGAGCCGTAAACGGTTTAAGACCAGTTTCCGTAAGGGATTCGGCAAGCGCCTCGCATGAAAAGCCTGAGATTTATCGCGACCGGTCTGGCGCTCACTGCATTTTGCGCGACGGCCGAGGCCCAGGATGCGCCCGCGCCGCCCCCCGCGGCGACGCGTCCTGCCATTTATTCCCCGGAAATCCAGGCCGTTGCCTCGCCTCCGCTAGCGCATGTCTCAGCCGATGCCCCGGCCCCCGCCGCGAATCGGATTCTTCCCGTCGTCATCAACGCTCGCATCGGTGAGCATGAGGACCGCACGCGTTTTGTGGTGGAAATGTCCGATCCGGTGAAAATGCGGGTCTTCACGCTGGCAAATCCCAATCGCGTCGTGATCGATCTTCCAGAGGTGCTGTGGCGGCTCTCCGCCGCGGACAAGCCCTCCGGCACCGGTGTTGTGCGCAGCTATCGCTATGGGCTCTTCAGGCCCGGCGATTCGCGCTTTGTGATCGATCTGAACGCACCCGTCACCGCCTCCGATCCGGTGATCCTGCCCCCAGAAGGCGGCAATGGCTATCGCATGGTGCTCGATCTCTTTCCCACGACAGAGGCGAAATTCGTACAAACGGCGGGGTGGCCGGCCGATCTGAGAGCCAAGGAAGCAGCCGCGGAAAAGCTCGCCACGCTGGCGGCGCCGGCGCCAAGCGAAGCGCCTGCCGCGCAACCTGGAAACGTTGCGCCAAACCCCATCACCGCGTTGCTCGCGCAGCAGAATGCGCAACAGAAAAAGATCATCGTCATCGATCCGGGACATGGCGGCATCGATTCCGGCACCGTCGGCGTTGACGGCATCATGGAAAAGAACGTCGTGCTCGCCGAGGGGCTGAAGCTGCGCAAGGCCCTTCAGCAGGAGGGCTATACCGTCTTCATGACGCGTGAGACGGACATATTCATTCCTTTGCCGGAACGAGTGAACATATCACGGGCGCACAGCGCGGATTTGTTCATCTCGCTGCATGCGGATTCCAACCCCGACTCCAGCGTGAACGGGGCCTCGGTCTACACCTTGTCGGCGTCCGGCTCCGACAAGGAGGCTGTGGCTTTGGCGCGAAAGGAAAACCAGTCGGACATCATCGCCGGCGTCGATCTGTCCGGCGAAAACAGCCCGGTTGCATCCATCCTGATTGCTCTCGCTCAACGCGATACGATGAACAGGTCCTCCCGGTTCGCCGAGACCGCGGTGTCGCAATTGTCCCGGGCGACGGACATTTTGCCGCGAGAGCCCCACCGTTCGGCGGCCTTTGCCGTGCTCAAGGCCCCCGATGTGCCTGCCGTCCTCATCGAGCTGGGATACCTGTCCAATTCCCGTGACGACGGCCAGATGGGCACGGAACGCTGGCGCGATGGCGTGGCAAGCGCTATTGCCAGCGCCGTCGACCGGAATTTTGCCTCCGGGCCGCCCGTTCCACCTGAAGCGGCCGACCAGGCCGATAAGTGACGGAAGGCCTTGCGGGCGTCATAATCGGGCGGCATTAAACGGCGTCGGAAAGGCCGTAAGGGTATGTGGCGGCGGATACTTCTTTATGCAGGGCTCGTGTTTGCTGTCGTCATCGTGGGCGGCGGCCTCGCTGCGGCTGTTTACATATATTCGTTCACCCGCGACCTACCGAGCGTGGAAGCGCTGCAGGACTATCAGCCTCCCATCACCACGCGAGTCTACGCCGGTGACGGAACTTTGCTCGGAGAATACGCCCGCGAGCGGCGGATTTTCGTGCCCATTTCGTTTGTGCCGAAGCTGGTGATCGACGCGTTCACTTCGGCGGAGGACAAGAACTTTTTCAGCCATCCCGGCATCGATCCCAGCGGCATCATGCGGGCGGCGGTGAAGGACGTTTTCAACGTCCTCCAGCACAAGCGGCTCGAAGGCGCCTCGACGATCACGCAGCAGGTGGCGAAAAACTTCCTGCTCAACAGCGAAGTGAAATTCTCGCGCAAGATCAAGGAAGCGATCCTCGCCGTCCGCATCGACGCGACCTACTCAAAGCAGAAGATCCTCGAGCTGTATCTCAACGAAATTTTCCTGGGACAGAATTCGTACGGCGTAGCGGCTGCATCGCTCAATTATTTCGGCAAGTCGCTCGATCAGCTCGACGTGGCGGATGTGGCGTTTCTGGCCGCGCTACCCAAGGCGCCGAGCAATTACGATCCCCGCACGAACAAGGCGGCCGCGCTCGAGCGGCGCAATTGGGTCATCGGCCAAATGGCCGAAAACGGCTACATCACCTCGGAACAGGCCCGCGACGCCATCGCCGAGCCGCTGGTCACGCAGACGCGTCCGCTGGGAATTCAGGCCGTCGACGCGGACTATTTCGTCGAGGAAACGCGCCGCATTCTTTACTCAAAATACGGCCAAGCAGCTCTCTATGACCGCGGTCTCCAGGTGCGCTCGACTTTGGATACGCGCCTGCAGAACTATGCGGTGAACGCGCTGCGTATGGGACTTGTGCGCTATGACCGGCGTCACGGTTGGCGCGGCGCCGTGAGCAACATCGCCATCGACAGCAATTGGAAAGACGCGCTCGCCAGCGCCGGCAATCAATCGGGCATCGATACCTGGCGGGTCGCGGTCGTGCTCGGCTACGGTCCCGACAAATCGGTCGAAATCGGTCTCGACGACGGCAAGCGCGCACAGATTCCGTTCGGCGAAATCACCTGGGCGCGCAAGGAGTTGCCCGGCGCGTCCGCGGGCGCGACACCGACATCGCCCGATCAGGTCGTCAAAGTGGGCGATGTGATTTATGTCGAGCCGGTCGACAACGCCGGCAATTACGGTCTGCGGCAGGTGCCCGAAGTGAACGGCGCCATCGTGGCGATGGATCCTCATACGGGACGTGTGCTCGCGCTGTCGGGCGGGTTCAGCTTTGCGTCCAGCCAGTTCGATCGCGCCATGCAGGCCGAAAGACAGCCGGGTTCCTCTTTCAAGCCGTTCGTGTATGCGGCCGCTCTCGACGATGGCTACACGCCCGTCACCAAGGTCGATGATGCGCCGATCTCGCTGCCGCAGGGACCCGGGCTTCCCATGTGGTCGCCCAAGAATTTCGAAGGGAAATTTGCCGGCCCGACGACCTTGCGACGCGGCCTCGAGCTTTCGATGGATGCGATGACCGTGAGGCTCGCCTCACAGATCGGTCTGGACAAGATCACGCCGGTCCCGATCAGATTTGGCGTTTACGACAGTTTGCCGCCTTATCTCTCGAACGTACTCGGTGCGCAGGAAACGACACTGATGCGCATGACGACGGGTTATTCGGAATTCGTGAACGGCGGAAAAAAGATCAACGCCACGCTGATCGACCGCGTCCAGGACCGCAACGGCGTCACGATCTATCGTCACGATCCGCGCGCCTGCGACGGCTGCAACGTCGCCACGTGGTCGGATCAATCCGAACCCATGCTTCCCGATACGCGCGAGCAGGTGCTCGATCCGACGACGGCCTTCCAGATCGTGTCGCTGCTGGAAGGCGTTGTGCAAAGAGGAACCGGTGTCGCGGTGAAAGCGGTGGGCAAGCCGCTTGCCGGCAAGACCGGCACTTCGAACGAAGCAAAGGACGTGTGGTTCATTGGCTTCTCGCCGGATCTCACTTGCGGCGTGTTTGTGGGCTTCGACAACCCGCGCACGCTGGGACGGCGGGAGCAGGGTGCGACCGTTGCCGCGCCGATCTTCCGCGATTTCATGGAAGGCGCATTGGCCGATCAGCCGGCGACGCCTTTCCGGGTGCCGCCAGGCATCGATTTCGTATCCGTCGACTCGCATTCCGGCGCGCTCGCGAGCCCCGGCGCTCCCGGCGCTATTCTCGAGGCGTTCAAGGCGGGAACCGAGCCTGGCGTTGCCATCACCGACACCACCGACCAACCCGCCCAGCCGAACACACCGGGCAACAATGTGAGCCAGGGCACAGGCGGATTGTATTAGAAACGGCCGACAGCGCGGCGATCAGGAGATGGTGCCCAGGCGTACGCGATGACCGAACAGAGCGCCTCCGCAAAACTGGTTGCCAGGAGACGCAGCGAGTTCCTGCGGCGCGGGATGATCGCTCTGGCGCCGATCACCCGCGCATTACGTTCCAACGAAGTTGCCCAGATATTCGCTTGCGCACTGCTCGGTGTCGCAGTCGGCGCAATCACCGCGGGGTTGCGCAGCGGTGTCGAATTCTTTCACCGCATCGATTTTGCGATTTCAAGTTCCACGCTGTTGAGCACCGGGCAAGGCGTCGATCGCTTCAGAATTGTGATCGTCCCTGCGCTTGGCGGTCTCCTGCTGGGTGCGATGGCGCTTCTGACGCGCCGATTTCGCGGCGGCGACATCGTCGATCCCGTGGAAGCGAATGCGCTGTACGGCGGACGCATGTCGCTGATCGACAGCATCCGCCTGACGCTCGCGACTTTCGTATCGAACGGGAGTGGTGCATCGCTCGGCATGGAAGCGGGCTATACGCAACTCGGCGCGGGGATTTTCTCCGCCGTCGGGGGTTATTTCAGCCTGCGCCGCGCCGACCGGCGGATATTTGTCACGGCGGGCGCGGCTGCCGCCATCGCGGCGGCTTTCAATGCGCCTTTGGCGGGGGCCTTCTACGGCTATGAATTGATCCTGGGCGGTTACACGCTCAATGCTCTCGCACCCGTCGCCGTTGCTGCCGTGTGCGCCACACTGGCGCAAAATGCGCTTGGCGGCGACCAGGCATTGTTTGCAGTCGCTGCGGCCCAGCATGTCGATCTGCGCAGTTATATCGTGTTCGGCGCGATGGGTGTGTTTGCGGCCGGACTCGGCATTCTCGCCATGATGTGCGTCACCTGGACGGAGCGCGCCTTGCGGCGCGTTTCCGTTCCCGATTGGCTGAGACCATTCGTCGGCGGAATCATTCTGTCGGCGATTGCGCTTTACGAACCGCAGGTGTTGGGAAGCGGCCACGGCGGAATCCAATACCATCTCGAAATTCAGTGGCCGTTGTTGCCGCTTGCAATTCTGCTTGTCGCGAAGGTCCTCGCTTCGGGAGTTTCGGTGGGTTCCGGATTTCGCGGCGGCTTGTTCAGTTCTTCTCTGTTCATCGGATGCCTCTTCGGCGCCGTGGCTGCGCTGGTGGCGGCCCATTTCGATCCTTCCTTTGCGGGCCAACGGACTGCCTTTCTGTTGGTCGGCATGGCCTCCGTGGCGGCCGCGATTGTGGGGGCGCCGTTCACGATGGTGTTTCTCGTTCTGGAGGCGACGGGCGATTTTCCCCTGACCATCGGAGTGCTCGTCAGCGTTATCACCGCAGCCACCATCGTCCGGCTCACATTCGGATATTCGTTCTCGACCTGGCGCTTTCACGCGCGCGGACTCGGTCTGCGAGGCGCGCACGACATCGGATGGATCGCAGATCTCACGGTCGCGAGAATGATGCGGTCCGATCCGAAACTCGTCGCGAGCGACATGTCGCTCGCGGAATTGCGCGCCAAATATCCTCCGGGAAGCGCCAAGCGCGTGTTCGCAGTTGCGCCCGATGGTCACTATGCGGGTTGGGTCGATATGGCCGCGGTGCACGATCCGCAATTCGACGATGTGGCGGACGAGGCGGCCGTGGCAGATGTTGTCGGCCCGGCCAAGATCTATCTATTGCCGTCGGAAAATGTGCGCACCGCGCTGGCGCGGTTCGAGCAGTCTCAATCCGAAACATTGCCGGTACTGTCCGCACGCGCCGATCCCCGGGTCATCGGCTATATGACCGAAGCTTACGCGCTCAAGCGGTACGCGCAGGAACTCGAACGCAGGCGAAGCGCGGAATTGGGCGAAAAGGACCTCTTTTCCCTGGGCCAAATGCCGAATTCGTGAGTCGCGGCCTCGGGACCGCCGTTGCTTCGCTCTGCCGCCGCCGCTATTCTCTTTTTCGGTTCCTGGGAGGAATCCGAAATGATTGGAAGTCTGAGACAACTGGGAATGCGAGGGGTCTTTGCTTGCGCGTGTCTGAGCGGCTGTTTTTCTCTGGTCGCCCTTTCCGCAAGCGCGCAACTCGGCGGGTACTCCACGCCGCATGTCGACGTCTCTTATCCCTATCGCAACATGCAGCCTCCCTATCCCGCGACCGCGGTGGCCGGCGGCGAAGAGGGATCGGTAATATTGGAAGTTCTGGTTACTCCCGACGGCAAAGTCACTCAGACGCGTCTCTACGACTCGAGTGGTTTCAACGATCTGGACAATGCAGCTATCGCGGCAGTCATGGGCTGGAAGTTCATTCCCGCTATGCGCAACGGCGAGGCGGAAACAGACTGGGCCAACGTCAAGGTCGATTTCAGACTCGAGGCTGCAGCCAAATAGAGTCACCACGATCCTGGTCGACGGCTCTAAAAAAGGTACGGATGATGATCAAAAGTCTTAGACAGCTTGGAACGCGGGCGGCGCTCACTGCCGCTTGTCTCGCCTCTTTTGCCTGTTTGCTGATGCCTTCTGCTCAGGCGCAGGGCATGGGATACAGCAAGCCGCATGTCGATCTTGCCGCCAATAACATGCAGCCGGCCTATCCTCCCTCTGCGCAAATCAATGGCGAGAACGGCTCGGTAATCGTTTCTGTCCTGGTTTCGACATCCGGCAAGGTGCAACAGACGAAGCTTAATCAGTCGAGCGGGTTTGACGATCTCGACAACGCGGCCATCGCAGGCGTCATGAGCTGGAAATTCGTTCCGGCCATGCGCGACGGAAGTCCCGAATCGGATTGGGCCAAAGTCAAAATCGATTTCCAGATTCCCGGCGGAGTGCCTACTCCGACGCCGACACACTAGCCCCCGGGCTCTTTACAAGTCTCGTCTGGCAAACCATATCGGGGCGCCTGCGAGGACTATAGCCATGCGCCCCGAGATCGAACGCACCGTCGAAGACATCAAGCAGGCATTATCTCTGCTGAGGAGGCATCTTTGACTGGGACAAGTCTCTGCGCCGCCTCGATGAGTTGAACGCAAAAGCAGAGGATCCCTCGATCTGGAACCGGCCGCAGGAGGCGCAGAGTCTCATGCGCGAACGCCAGAGGCTCGACGCATCGTTGTCCGCCGTGCGGACACTCGAACGGGAGCTCGCGGATGCGGAGGGGCTGATCGAACTTGCAGAGGCCGAAGGCGACCAGAGCGTCGCCGCGGACGCTGAAAAGACGCTCGGACAACTCCATGCGCGCGCGGAAACCCTGCGGCTGCAATCGATGTTGTCGGGCGAAGCCGACGCCAACGACTCTTATCTCGAGGTTCATGCGGGCGCGGGCGGCACCGAAAGCCAGGATTGGGCTGAAATGCTGTTC
>JBEKDC010000135.1:0-8749 GCA_050014535.1 Rhizomicrobium sp. | reverse complement strand
CGGCAATGCAGAGTTATCTGGAGCGCCGGATGGCCGCCTGGGCGCCTGGCGAAGGCAAATCCGTTTGGCTGCATTTCATTTGGATGACGACACCCATGCCCGCTCCCACAATCGCCCATCGCAAAGGCTTCTACTACGAAGTGAAAGCCGGACAGCGCTATCTCTGGTGCAGCTGCGGCCGATCGGACAAGCAGCCGTTCTGCGACGGCTCGCATGCGGGCACCGGGTTCGTGCCGGTGCTGTTCGAGGCCAAGGTCGACGAAGATGTGATCTTCTGCGGCTGCAAGCACACGGGAACGAGGCCGTTCTGCGACGGCGCGCACAACAACCTACCGGGCGGCTATGCCGAGGACGATCCGGACAGCGCCGCCAACCGCGCGGTCGCGGCAGTGCCGCATGGGGCTGACGCGCAGGTTACCCTCGACGGGACCTGTTACGTTTTCTCCACCAGGCGCGCCAGACTCGCGCGGCATGGCGCGATCGCCTGGTGCGCCATCGTCAGTCCCAGCACAGGCGCACAATTCCAATCGCAGTTCTATGCGGAAATCGGCGAAGGCGCCTCGCCGGTGATCGGCGCCAATGATCGACACACGGTGCTGTTCGTGACGGAGGGCACCGGCGAGATGGAAATCTCCGGGCGACGATTCGCGTTCGGGCCGCGCACGGGATTTTACGTGCGGCCGGACGAGGCGTTCCGCGTGCACAATGCCGCTCCCGAGCCGGTCAAACTGTTCATCTCCCACGGTCCGGGTCAGGAACACCTCACCTGGTTGGACGCGATGACCGACAATTTCGACGACACTTATCCGAACCGCCGCGCCGAGATCGATCCGTCGCAGCGACACGCCATGGCCGAACGCTTTTTCCAGGTGCTCGTTAATCGCGAGCACGGCTCGACGGAAATGACCCAGTTCATCGGGAATATTCCCCGCTCGAAAGCCGAGCCGCACAAGCATCTCTATGAGGAAGCGCTGATATTCCTCAACGGGGCCGGCGTGGTGTGGACGGAGCATACCAAAACGACGGTCGGTCCGGGCGACGTGCTGTTTTTGCCCCGCAAGCTCACGCATTCCGTCCAATGCATCGTCGACGGCGGGTTCGATGTGCTGGGCGTGATCTGTCCAGGCGACAATCCTTCGATCAGTTACTGACGCGCGCCGGACGTGCTCAGGGAAGTTCGACCGCCGCGCGGGTTTCGCTTTCTCGTGCAAGAGCCCGACGATTGCGCGATCTCCAGATGAAGTAAGCGCCTGTCAGCAACGCCAGCCACGGAACGCCGACAATCCAGGAGACGTTCCAAAATGCCGTGTCGAGCCCCATGGTAATCAGCAGCGCCACGAGCAGGACCAGGCCGGCAATCTGCATGTATGGAAACAGCGGCATGCGCACGGGAAGATCCGCGGCCCTGTGGAAACGGCGAAAGCTCAGATGACTCAGCAGAATCGCGATCCACACGATCATCGCGCCGAACAGCGCGACGCCTTGCAGATAGTTGTAGGCGAGGGGTGTAAATCTGGAGACCCCCGCCGCGGCGAGAATGAATCCACCCGAGAGAAGAATCGCGGCGGTCGGCGCTCCGTCCCGGCTTAACTGACCCAGGAATTTGGGCGCATAGGTCCCCCGCGAAAGCGAAAACAGCATGCGCGAGCAGAGATAGACATTCGTATTCATGCTCGAAAGCGCGGCGCTGATGACCACGAAGTTCATGATGCCTGCCGCGTGCGCAATGCCCGTATGCGCGAACACGCGCACGAACGGGCTTTCGGCCACGATCTTTGCACCGGTTTCGGTCCACGGAACGATCGTGACGACGATGCCGAGCGCGAGGATGTAGAAAAGGAACAGCCTCACCACCATCGTGCGCAACGCGCGCGGGATGGCGATTTCGGGGTTCGGCACTTCGCCCGACGTCACGGCGATGACCTCGATGCCGTTGAAGGACAGCACACCCATGATCACGGCCATCCAGGTGCCCCACAGGCCATTGGGAAAAAAGCCGCCCGGCAGTTGCGTGAGATTATGGAACCCGACCGCCTTAGCCCCAAGCCCAAAAATTTCGCTCACCCCCAGAATGATGAACAGGACGATCGCCGTCACTTTGATGAATGCGAACCAGTACTCGATCGTGCCGAAATTGCCGACGGATCGGGAGTTCACATAAAGGAGAATGGACGCGAAGCCGAGCGACCACAGCCAGATCGGCGCGCCCGGAAACCAATAGGTCATGTACACGCCGGCCGCCACCGCCTCGCCTCCCACGGCGATGACCTGCGCGAACCAATAGGTGTAACGCACGATGAATCCGGCCCAAGGGTTGAGATAGGTCTCGGCATAGGTGCCGAACGAGCCCGCCGTGGGATGTACGACGGCCATCTCCGAGAGGCTGAACACCATCACGACGGCGACAAATCCCGCGATCGCATAGCTGAGCAGAACCGACGGCCCGGCATAGCCGATGGCGATGCCGCTGCCCATGAACAGGCCCGTGCCGATCGCGCCGCCGAGGCCGATCATCACCACCTGGGCCTGGGTCAGATCCTTGTGGAGACCTTTCTCGCGCTCGACGATCGACGTCTCGTCCATTCCGGTCTCCGTGATGCCGCCGTCGACCTCTATCGGGCGACAACTTCAATCGAATAACTCTAGAGATATAATCTCTGGCTTCAACCGACGGGTCGTGCTGGAGTGTCCGCTCCGATCATCCTCTCCGCGTGAGCCGACCGTGACTATCGAATTTCCCATTGAATCCGTCCGAGCCAAGTTTCCCGCGCTCGAACGCGCCAAGCCTTTCGTCTATTTCGACAACGCCGCAGGCGCACAGTTGCCGCAAAATGTGCTCGACGCGGTCGCGCACCATCTGCTGGACGTCAACGTGCAGCGGGGAGGACGCTATCCGAAAAGCCGCGAAGTCGATCGGGTCATCGCCACCGCGCGCGAAAGAGTCGCGACCTGGCTGAACGCCAGCGATCCGTCGGAAGTGGCGTTCGGCATGAACGCCACGTCGTTTATTCGCCTCGTCAGCCTTGCCATCGGCCAGACCATCGAACCCGGCCGCAACGAATTCGTGATCACCGATCTCGACCACGACGCCAATGTCGCGACCTGGCTGACCCTGAAGCGCGCCAGCGCCGAATTCGTGTGGTGGAAAATGCGCGATGACGGCAGGCTTCATGTGGAGGATCTGCTGCCGCTGCTTTCGCACAAAACGCGATTGGTGGCGTGCACGGCCGTGTCCCACGCTCTCGGCTCGCTGGTGGACATCGGAGCCGTGGCGCGCGCCGCACACAGCGTCGGCGCGGAGATGTTCCTCGATTGCGTGCATTACGGACCTCACGCGCTCATCGACGTGCAAGCCTGGGATTGCGACTATCTGGTGTGCTCCGGCTACAAGGCTTTCGCGCCGCATATGGGCTTTCTGTGGGGAAAACGCGCCAAGCTCCTGGCGTTGCCGACCTTCCGGGAGGAATTCATTCCGGACGAGCCACCTTACAAGATCGAAGCGGGCACGTTCATTTTCGAAAACGTTTCGGGAATGAGCGCGGCCGTCGATTATTTTTCAGCACTCGGCCGCGACCTCGGCGCCCCATCTGCCGGCCAGATGCCGCGAGATCACATCGTCACCGCGATGACGGCCATTCGGAACTACGAACAGACATTGTCGCGCGGCCTGTTGGATGCGCTCGCCCGATCGGGCGCAACAATCTACGGCGTCGGTGAAAGGTCCCGCGCTGCCGAACGCGTTCCGACCGTGTGCTTCAATCTCCCTCACAAACACCCCGCCGAAGTGGTCGAGCGCATGTCGCAAGCCGACATCGGCATCCGCGACGGGCACATGTATGCGCCGCGCCTGATGGGCCGCCTCGGCCTGGCAATGGATCGCGGCGCGGTGCGCGTTTCGCTGGTCCATTACAATACGCTCGACGAAATCGATCGCTTCGGTGACGCGCTGAAGAAGATCGCAAGCGGCGCTTAGCGTAGGCCCGCGAGAACCTCAGAAAGACATCCTTGACAGCCGATACCTTTCGGTGAAAGGTATTATACATCGCGGTTCAAGGTATAGCGCCCGATGGTCAACCCGAATTTCATGAACGGCGTGCCCGAACTCCTGATCCTGCGTCTGCTCGAAGAACAGGAGATGTATGGCTACGAGCTGGTAGCGGCCATCCGCGCAAAAACCGGCGATGCGATCAGCCTGGGCGAAGGCGTGGTCTATCCGGTGCTGCACGCTCTCGAACACGAAGGCGCGCTCAAATCGCGCCGCAAAAACGTAAACGGCCGCACGCGAGTCTATTACACAGTGACCCGCACGGGCGAAAAGCGACTGGCCGGACTCGTCCGGCAATGGACACACATCACCGAGACCGTCAGCCGCGCGATCAAGGAGACAAGCCATGTCCCAGCCATTATTTGACCAGTTGCGCGAGCGCCTTCTGCGCGCCGGCATCGCACCGCGACACGTGCGCCGCTACATCGCCGAATTGCGCGATCATTTCGACGATCTGGCGCGCGAAGAAATGGCTGGCGGCGCCGCGCCGGCATTGGCTCAATCGAGAGCACGCTCGCGACTGGGCAGCGACGACGCGCTGGCGGAAGTCATGCTGGCGCGTCCGGGCATGCGGTCCATTTCCGCCCGCTATCCCTGGGCCGTCTTCGGGCTGGGGCCGATCGCGATGGTTGTCGCGACTCTTGTTGCCGCCATCGCGCTGGAAGCAATGGCTATTTTTCTGGCGGGAAAGCTGATGCACCGTTCAAGTCCTTTCGTGCTCGCACCACCGCCCGAATGGGCCGTTTGGACGATTTTTGCCTGGAACACGCTCGCGACTTATGCGGCGCCGCTCGCCATCGCCGTCGCCTTATGCCTCGTCGGCTTGAGACAGCGGATGTCCGCGGCATGGATCTTCACCGGGATCGTGATCGCCTGCGTGTTTGGCGCCTTCCAGGTGCTGAACTGGCGCGACTTGGGCCATCACGGCGAGCTCTCGCTCGGTTCGGGACTTTTTCCACCCTTTCCGCTGAAGCTGGTCGTCGGCGGCCTTTGGCGTGCTGTCGTCACCATCGCGATTTCGGCGGCGATCTACTGGTATGCCATCCGCCGCCGGAACCCCGATTCGACGCGGATGGACGCAGCGGCATCGCTCGCGGCCGAGTGAGCCCAGCACGGCAGGAAAGAGACCCTATTCCCGCAACCTCTGTCGCGTTGGCATGACACGATCTGCGAGGTAGCATCGCGGCCGGAGCACGCATTAGGCCCGTCGAGCGCAACGCGCCTCGAGCGGTTGCAGGGCTGGGTGAAAAGCGATGTCTATCGGATCGAAAAAATCCATTCTACTCGCATTGGCTGCATTCGGCTTCCTGTTCGCCGAAGGCGCGCAGGCCGAGCCGATCATCATCGACCACACGACTTTGATCGACGGCCGGGGACACGCGCCGCGGCAGGACATGTCGGTCGTCGTCGATGGCGGCCAGTTCACCGTGGTGGGGCCGAGTATTCTCGCGCAGGGCCTGCCGGGGAGACGCATCGACGGGCGAGGAAAGTTCCTGATCCCGGGCCTGATGGACATTCACATCCACCTGGCCGGATTCTCGCGGGCCGGTCAGTCCTGGATTCCCAGCAACAAGCCGGTCGCCTCGGGCAACAAATGGGTGGTGGACCGCAAGGTGGGCGAGCAGGCTTTGGCCAGCTACCTCTACGCCGGCGTCACCACCATATTGGATGTCGGCAATATTCCCGAAAACATCCTGCCGCTGCGCGCCGACGAACGCGCGGGCAAAATTCTTGCGCCGCATATCTTCGCGACCGGCAACCTCGTGACCTATCCCGGGAGTCACGGCACGGATATCGCGATCAATGTCTCGTCCTGGCCCGAGGCCGAGGCGCAGCTGCAGGCTCAATTCGACAGCCAGCACCCCGACGTCCAGAAGATCACCTATGACGATGAAGGCTGGGGTTCGCGTCCGCTGATTCCGATCCTGCCGAAGGATCTGCTGCAGCACATCATCGAATTTTACAACCTCCACGGCGTCCGCACGACGATCCACATTTCGAACGAGAGCCGCGCGCTCGAGGCGATTTACTCCGGTGTGGACACGCTTGCGCACACCCCCGTCCAGGGGCCGGTGACCGAAGCGTTCGTGAAGATGGCGGCGGCGAAGCAAATCCCCATGGCCTCGACCATGATGATCGGCGACAATTACAGCCGCATCCACGAACATCCCGAATTCCTCGATCAACCGCTTTACGTCGCCACCATGGCGCCGGCAGAGCGCGCGAGGCTGAAGAAGATATCGGCCGACGGCGGTGAAACGGCTCTTTCGAGCAGCGTTCCTCTTTACCAACGCAGCTGGAGGCTCTGGATGAAAACCCAGACACCCATTCTGCAGGACAATATCCGCCGCATCGACGCGGCGGGCGGCGTGATCGCCGCCGGCACGGACGGCAGCAACGGCGCGGGCCTCCAACGGGAGCTCGAGCTGCTGGCGCAAGCCGGGGTTCCGAACCTCGAAATCATCAAGATCGCCACGTTCAACGCCGCCAGGCTGCTCGGCAAGCAGGACCAGATGGGCAGCATCGAAGAGGGAAAGATCGCCGACGCCGTCCTCCTCAGCGCCGATCCGACATTGGACATCAACAACTGCAAATCGATCGTGTTCGTGATGAAGGCGGGAGAGATCATCGACGAAAGCAAGCTCTCATTGGCTGGGGGGCCGGAACCGCGCCGCATGCAATAGACCCTCGGGATTCCGGGCGATTTCGTGGTCCGGCCTGCGCCGAAAACCGGGAGAGGCCACGAATTCCTTTATTCCTTCGATAACTTGTCGTTAGTAGTCTTGCTGTGGGCGCTCCAACGTGGGCGCGGAACCGAATGCAAGGCCTGCGATGTACCAGGACAAGTTTGCTCCCGCTCTTGAAATCGTCAACCTGCGCAAGCGCTTCGAACGGCCCGCGGTCGATGGGCTCGATCTTCGCGTCCGGGCGGGCGAGTTCTACATGCTGCTCGGTCCCAATGGCGCCGGTAAGACGACCACGCTACGGATGGTGAGCGGGCTGCTGCAGCCCGACGAGGGTGCCATCTCCGTGTTCGGAACCGATGCGCTGGCCGATCCCGTTGCCGCAAAGCAGATCATCGGCTGGCTTTCGGACGAGCCGATGATCTACGACAAGCTCACGCCGACCGAATATCTCGAATTCGTCGCGGGGCTCTGGAGCGTCGAAACCACCCTGGCGAGAAACTGCGCACGCGACCTGCTGGCGTGGCTGGGCCTGGAGAAACATGCCCATGAACGCTGCGAGCAATTTTCGCGCGGCATGCGCCAGAAAGTGGCTCTCGCAGGCGCACTGGTTCACGACCCTCAGCTGATCATTCTCGACGAGCCGCTCACCGGCCTCGACGCCGGCAGCGCGCGTCTGGTGAAAAATGTGCTCACGGAGCGCGTGAGAGCGGGAAACACCGTCATCATGACAACCCACATTCTGGAAATCGCCGAACGGATGGCGGATCGCATCGGCGTGATTTCGAATGGAAGGCTGATTGCCGAAGGCACGCTCGGCGAACTTCGCGACCGCGTCGGACAGGGCGACGCGACGCTTGAGGAAATGTTTCTCAGCATCGTCGAGCAGGATCTGGCGGTCGCATGACCACGCCCGGGTCGCTTGCCTGGTTCGCACGCCACGAAATGCGCCTCGCCCGGCGGGACGCACTTTCGATGATGACGGCCGGCCGCCGCGACCGCGAACGCATCGTTGTGCTCGGCGTCGTTATTTTTGTCAGCTTCATGCACGTGGTGGCATTCCTCGCGCTGGGACGTCTGGGAAAAGTGGGCATCGCGCCAAGCCTGCAAACCCTGATCTATGTCACGGCCGCGGGATTTCTGTCGGGCTCCGCCATGCTGTCCCAGGCCATGGAAAGCGTCACCCGCACCTTCTATTCGCGCTCCGATCTGGAACTGATCTTGAGTTCGCCCATCGATGCCGGCCGGCTTTTTGCCGTGCGCATCGGCGCGATGGCGCTCTCCGTCAGCGTGATGTCGCTGTTTCTCATCGGCCCCTTCATCGACGTACTGGCATGGCGGGGCGGCGCGCGTTGGCTGGGCGCCTATGGCGCAATCGTCGCCGTTTCGCTGGTTGCGACGGCGCTGGCCGTCATTCTGACTGTGTCGCTTTTCCAAACCATCGGCCCCAAGCGCACAAGGCTGGCAGCGCAGATTGCCGCCGCGGTGATCGGCGGCGTGTTCGTCATCGGCTTGCAGATGGCCGCGATGTTTTCGACTGGAACGATGTCGCGACTGGCCTTCCTGCAGTCGAAATCGGTGATGGCCCATGTCCCCGACATCCACAGCGCGTTCTGGTGGCCCGCGCGCGGCGCACTGGGCGATCTCGGATGTCTCGCAATATTCCTCGTGGCGAGTGCCGCGTTGTTTCTGATCGTCACGACGCTTTACGCACCGCGCTTCGCCGATTGCACGATCGCAGCCGCCGGTACGTCGCAAGCCGCGGTTCGCAACAGCGGCGCGGACCGGCCGTTCCGTGTCGAAACGCCTTTCGCGTCGTTGCGCCGTAAGGAGATGCTGCTTCTCGTCAGAGACCCCTGGCTGGCTTCGCAATCGCTTATGCAGTTGCTCTATCTGCTGCCGCCGACCGTGCTGTTGTGGCGAAGCTTTACGTTCAATGGCGGCGCAGCCGTCATACTCGTGCCGGTGCTGATCATGGCCGCCGGTCAACTGGCGGGTGGCCTCGCCTGGCTCACAATTT
>JBEKDC010000134.1:0-16355 GCA_050014535.1 Rhizomicrobium sp. | reverse complement strand
TGGGCGCGCTTGCATTGGCCGAAACCCGGACTCATGAGAGGAATCTGAGATGCAAGACCATTCGACGGAAATCATCCTCTTTCTCTTTGGCTCCGCCCTTCTCTTGGGGCTGGAGGCCATAAAAACGGAGAAATGGCGAAGCTATGTCCTCTGGGTGTTAGCCGCGTCGTTTTTTGCGTGCGGTGCCCTCTGGTCCTTCATTCAGAGGCTATCGCCACCTGTGACAGGTTTTGTGACATCGATAGCGACCAGTCCGGAGTCTTGGTTCGTCCTATTTGTTCTAACGGTGATATGGATCGTCGTTTCCAGCCGATCAAAAGCTACAACCCATGTTGCCGTCCCACCGCAACCCCGGGGCGACTCTGAAAGTGAAGAAGATTTCAGAGCGCGCATTGAATCGCGTTTGGAGGTAATCGACCGCAACGCAGGCAAAATATGGGCCGATATAAACGCCCAACGGACCGCGCATGGTTCGACGCAGGAACTCGCTGAACGCGTGGAGCAGTCGAACGCTGCGGTCAATGAACGTTTCAACTATGTCCAAAAAATGATTGCCGAAGTCAACAATACCGCGGTCTCACAATATGCGACATTCGCGGGCTCGTTCACAAAATTGGGGACTGAAATTAATGTGGTGAAGTCGGAAGTCACCGCCAAGACCGTCGCGCTACAAAGGGCAATCGAGATTGAGATAAACCATGCTCTTGAGCCCATCGAGAACGCGCAAGCGAATCTGGCGGACAAAATTCAGACTTTGAGCGATCAGTTCCACGCTGTAGATCTAGACCTTATTTTCCTGCTTAATTTCGTCGTCGACAGCGTCACCATTCGATTCTATGACCTGATTATTTCCAAATCTCCTTTGTCGCGAATTCATAATCCAGATCACTACGACGACCCGAAGGAGCGCGAACAGCACCGCCACATGCTAGAAAAATACGTGAGCGACGTTCTTGGGTGGCTCCGTCCCATCCCACACATCGGCAAGATGGCTGCTGACGTTGCAAAAGAGGGAGAATCCGAAGTGGACGGAAACCTGAATAATAATCCGCCGGAGACACGCCCTCCCAATGTCGATCCAATCGCATTGCGGCGCTTCATGATCCCGGCGACGCAATGCGCAAAACTGCTTTTATTTTTGGAATGGCAACGCAATGAGCTTGCCGCTGGATTGACGGCACAGCGTGACGGACTCGTGAAGCAACAGACCGAGCGCAAGACTGCCAAAATGGCGAGTCTGCTGAAGACATCTTCATCATCTTAGATATCCTCTAGCCGCCGCTCGTCGTCTTGCGCGCGCTGAGGATGACCAAATCCTCTGCCCACTGCTGCCGCTGAACGATTCGTCCTTTCGCATAGTTGGGATCGAGCAAGTCTGCCAACTGCGGCATGAGAATCGGGCGCAATATGACGGAACCGGGGATGCTGTTCGACCAAGCAATCGGCTGCTGAATGTCAATTTTCTCGTCGCGCGCTTCCTCCGACATCGTTGCATACAACAGCACGCTGACACGAGTTGGTGAAGCGAGTGCATAGATTATCACGCTCGCGTGACTCAAAAATCAGCCGATGGAGGCGTCGATATCATCGCGCACAAAGATGAGCTTGGCTTTGTTCAACCGATCATAAAAGTGCAGTGCAAACAAACTCAAAATGCCATCGGCCAGCCCGATGTCGCACAATTGTATGGTCATGTTGAACCGTCGGAGTTTGGACTGTTCGTAACGCTTGGTAGCTTTACTGCCGATGCGCGGAGGTTTGAGCGCGCGAAAAGGAATTTGAGATTGATAGACGGCAACGGGCTAATTGAGTTGATCGAGGCTCACTACGCTCATTTTCAGCCGAAGTATCAGGTGCTATTGCCGCTCAAGAGAATTTACGTTCCTACGTAGAAGGGCAAAAGCGAAATGCACAGTATCTGGAATAAGGGGACGTTTAATCCATTGCATGAGAATCGGTGAGCCGCCCGCCGCCCGCTCGCGCTACATTCCGGCGAACGCAAAGAAGCATTTCCTGAGAACGACAGCTGATGCTTGGCAGTAACTGCGTTTCCCGGCTTCGCGCGTCCCTGCATTCGCACGTAGACGAAGGCAGGCTCGGCATTCCGTGGTACAATGCAGGCAATTGCCGACCGGGTCCTTTGACCCGCTGCGAACACTAGGACGAAGGACAACCGCGATGTTGAAGTCGATTCTGGCTGCCTGTGCTGCTGCGGTCGTTTTGGCAGCGCCTGCGAACGCCGCCACGGAGCGCGCGATTTACGATTTCAAGAACGGCAGTGACGGAGCCCTTCCGGTGAGTCAGCTGATCGCTGTGGGTGGACTCCTCTACGGCACCACGGAAGCGGGCGGCCCGACCCACTCGGGCATCGTATTCGCGGTCACACCCAAGGGCGTGGAACATGTGGTCTATGCCTTCAATGGGGGAAGCGACGGCGAGGCGCCGCGCGCCGGACTGATCAACGTCGGTGGCTTGCTCTACGGCACGACGGCTTATGGGGGCGGAACCGGCTGTGGCGGCGGAGGCTGCGGCACGGTATTCTCGGTGACGCCGGACGGCACCGAAACGATCGTCTATGCCTTCAAAGGCGGCGACGACGGGTATCAGCCCGGCGCAAATCTCCTGCGCGTCGGAAGCCGGCTCTACGGAACCACGACGGACGGCGGAGGAACGGGCTGCGGCGGCTCAGGCTGCGGCACGGTTTTCTGGGTCACGCCGAAAGGCGATGAAAAAGTCGTCCATGCGTTTGCCGGCGGCAGCGACGGCAACCAACCCGAAAATGCGGGCGTGATCGATGTCGGCGGAACATTCTACGGGACGACCGTATATGGCGGCGGAACGGGCTGTGGCGGCAATGGCTGCGGCACCGTGTATGCCGTGACGGCGAATGGCCACGAGAAAATCGTCTATGCCTTCTCGGGCAACGTCTCCTTTCCCTATGGCGGCTTGATCGATGTCGACGGGGTACTCTACGGCACGACGGACAGCGGCGCCTTTTATTCGGTGACGACCGCGGGTGCGGAAAACACGCTTCACGATTTCGCCGGCGGCAGCGACGGCGCCAATCCGTATTCCGGTCTGATCGACGTAGGCGGGACGCTGTACGGCACCACGGACACCGGGGGAGGGAGCGGATGCAACGGCGAAGGCTGCGGCACGGTTTATTCGGTTACCACCGCAGGCGCCGAATCCGTCGTCTACGCATTTAAGGGCGGCAACGACGGCGTGGGCCCGCAGGCGGGTTTGCTCGACGTCGGCGGTGCGCTTTACGGCACCACGGTGGGCGGCGGGGGTCAGGTCGACTGCTTCGCCGGCGGAAGCTGCGGAACGGTTTTCAAGGTGAAGCCGTAACCGGGCGAGAGCCGCGGGCTGCGAATGCGTCAGGCGATCTGCGCCGAGCAAATGGGGTCGGCGGACGTGAATAGAGGAATTTGTTTCAGCGCAAAGAAGATTTGTCCCGCGGCCGGATGCGTTGATACGGGACGGTAACTGCATTTCCCTCCATCACGCGTGTGGCCGGGAAATGCAGCAGCCGTCCCGGTATTTCGGGTGCCATTGCCGCCGAACCGGCTGCCGAATTCCCTAAGGACAGGGCGGAAGTGCAGGCGGCTCTGTGCAACCACAGTATGGCCCATCATGACGAAGCCTTTTGTAATCTCGCGCGCTCATTCCGAGCCGCCGGCGCAATTGCCTCTGTGCCCGCGTCAGTTCCGGAGAATGATAGTCGCCGCAGCTTGTTGCGACCCAGACATCGCCCGTCATTTTGTCGACGGCAAAATATCCAAAATGCCCGGTTCCATATTGCTCGCCGTTTACCCTTTCGTCCCAGTCGACGGATAGAATCCAGAACGAAGGAAAATCCGGGTCCTGACGCGGCTCTGAAGATATGACCAGGCCCGGCAACTTGTTCCTATGCTCATCAATCAATACAGCCATGACGAGGTGTTCGGCTTCTCCGACGCCGACGAGTGGTTTGACGGCCGGAGAAGCCGCCGCCTCGCCGATCAGTGCCGACATGACTGCGATCGGTAGAAGCAAGTGCAAGGATATTGAACGCATAGGGTCAGCCTCCTGCATTCGACGCGGCCAGCACCAGCCAATAGGCGCCCCATTTTGGCGGCCCCTGCTCAAGCGTTTCCTGCATGTATTTGGAGTTCCCCACTCCATATCCATGGTCGCGAAGAAGTTCGAAGAACATTTCCGGACTTTGAATGCCTCCCTGCGGAACGTAGGGCCTGATTTTGTTTATTGCGATTTGACCCGACAATTCGAATCCCTTGTCGAGAGGAAAAGACGCCATTTCCTTCTGCCCCACTCGAACATTGGGATCGCTTTGAGAAGGACTACCTGCCGTCCAAAACGTCCCGGTTTGACCGGGCAGAAACGGTCTAACGCCTCGCTGCCCCTGAGTGACCGGTATGTGCTTGCCGTTCGGATCGGTATACCAATCGTCGAAGTGAACCCCGCCATAGTTTCCGTATTGTGTTGCTTTCCAGTCCTTTCCGAAAGTGCATTCGAGCCCCATGGCAGCAAGCATCATCTCGGGCGTAACACCCGGAATCTGATTCGCGAGACGCTGCGCAGCGGGATAGTTCTGTTCAATGAAGTCCACGACATGCGGATATACTGTTGGACGAGTGCGCCGGGACGCCGCCTCTGACGATCCGGAGTTGTGCTGTGCGGCAACGCGGACCGCTTCCGCGACGGGATCGTCGTCGGCGTCGCCCATTCCGGCGTCGGTAAGTTGAATCGGCGCATCGCGCTCATTCGTGTCCGACGCAGCGCTCCCACTGCCGTCACTCGTCCACCGCCCGTGTTCGTCGCGCGGCTCGACGGAATTGTAGCCGGCCTTCGTCAGCTCATCTTCGTCAGGAAACGCCGCTGCGGCATCCCATTTTATGAGCCCACTCCACTGAAGGTCGCGAATGAATTCGATCATATCGCTCTGCGAGTGAGCGCTCTTGGCGAGATCCGGCGGTTCGGGAATGCCCAGCAACACGGCGGCGATTTGCGCGCGCGCGACATCGCCTTCGTTGAGCGCGTTGCAAATCGCCTTCAGGCCGCCCGCCTTCGACGACATGTCGATCGGAAGTTCAAATTCCGAGGTAAGCTGTTTCGAGAGGTCCTCGCAGTTGCGCGGCTCCCATCGCTCCCCGCCATCCATGTCGGATCGCTGCAGAAGCGATACGCAGCCGACAAAGGCGCCATTTGCGTCGCACGACACGCCGCGCCCGCTATCGGGTGGCGACAACCGAAATTCGCGGATCACTGTTCCTGTCCCGAACCGATTTCAGACAGGAACAAATCATGAACAGAAATCTATGTCCAGTATCTAATGGGGTGACAGCACCAACGTTTCCCGGCCGCTACGTTGCGCCATGCCGCGAAGGGAAACTTTGCCACAGTCATCGCATTCTCAACGCATCGTCGCAATTATCCTGGCGATTCGGGCACGTCTTGCCGACACCGATAAACCGTGCCGGCGTTCTCTTCTTCCAATCGCAGTGTGGCCATATCCAGCGTAAAATCGGTGTGCTCGGTTTCCGCAAGCGAATTTACCGTCGCCAGATATAGAGATCGGTCGTCCGCCCAGAGCGTGTTGTTTTCGTTGCCGGCCCCAACCTGCCACCACGTCATCGTTGCCGTATCGAATACAAAACGTATCGCGGTCGGCCGGCCCCCGCTGTCGAGGTCTTCGGAAACCTTCGAGCATACGATCCTCTGCCGGCTATCGGCATTTGCCGCAGCGCTATTTGCAACGAGCAACGCCACGGCGAGGATTGCTGTTTTGCGCATGATCCTTCTGTCCACGATCGGAACCATATTACGCTACGGCGCCGTTCAGGGGGCACCAAGGACAAAGCAGCCGCATGGTAACCGGCCAAAGCGGAAGCGACCCGCCGGATAGCTTCCGCGCTGACGCCGCGTGGTAAAGTTGTCTCCGGAAATCCGGGCTCAAATGCGGAAGAAACGCGGCACTTGATGCTGCGGGGCTAGACGTTGCCATCCGCCGTCTCAAACCGAGCGCCTTCATATGCCGGCAGATGCCGGATTACGCGGACGCATAATCCTTTACAAACGAAGCGGTGATTCGCCCGCCGTAGCCGCGGGAAAGTTTGGAAATTTCACGTCCCGCATTCCCAATCGGGAGCAGCTTGCGAGAGCCCATTTTGCTCCGTGACGCATGGCAGCACACTTGTGGAACCAGGTGGTCTCCGGCTATCGAATGACCGAGAAAAGAACTAATCTCGCCTTCGGCGTCGGCTCATCCGGGAACGCGGGATCGTCAGCGACGTCTTCAACCAGGGAACAGATGAAAATGGCAATCTCATTTTATGACGCGAGCGTCGCAAGTTATATTCAGGTCATGGGTGCGGCCGGCGGCGTGCTCGAAAAAAGCCTGGCGCATTTTCATGCAAAGGGCATCGACCCCGAGACGATCGTGGACACCCGGCTGGCGCCGGACATGCTGCCCTTCAGCTTCCAGATCCATTCCATCGTTCATCATTCGCTGGGAGCGATCGAAGGAATCAAGAGCGGCGTGTTCCGCCCGCCCGGCGAAAAGCCGCCGCACACCTATGTTCAGCTTCAGGCACTCCTCGGCGATGCGCTTTCATCGCTCAAGACACTCTCGCCGGCGGATGTGAACGCACTCGAAACCAATGATGTCGTGTTCGAGATTCGCGGAATGAAAATGCCGTTCACGGCGAGCGGATTTCTTTTGTCGTTCTCGCTTCCGAACTTTTATTTTCATGCTACGACCGCATACGACATCCTGCGCTCGCACGGTGCGCCGCTTGGCAAGCGCGACTTCATGGGTACTCCGCGCATGAAAGGCTGAACACGCGACTGTCTACTTTTCCATTTGACCTGCCAACGCCGGCGGGCAACGCGCGGAACGGCGTCACAAGAGCGGCGAGGCGATGCGGAGCGATGAGCGCGCGTGGATAAGAAGCTGCAAAGGGCTATCGATAACAATCACGGTGTGTATGAAGCTGTTTTTGCGGGCCACGGCATTCGATGGAACAAAAATCCATCGTCCTGGTATTGCCTTGAAAAAGTCCCGCCTCTGTATTCGAATCTCGTGACCCGATCCGCGGAGTGGAGGCCGGATGGTGCTTTCCGATCCATCGATAAGGCTTTCGAGAACGAGCAATGGGAAAATTGGTCCATCAAAGACAGCTTTGCGGCGCTGGACCTGGGCAGTTACGGTTTTGAAAAGCTCTTCGATGCGCAATGGCTGTACCTCGAGGCAAGCCAATTCGCTCCCGAAAAGGAAATCGCGGGGATACGCTATGAGCTGATACAGGACGAAGATGCGCTGCGCCTGTGGAGAAAAGCGTGGGATGCCGACGAAGCACTTGGAAACAGAATCTTCCACCCCAGCCTGTTACGCGATCCTCGCGTCCATTTCGTAGCCGGTTACGTGGTGCAGAAGATCATCAGCGGTTGCCTGGTGAACAAGACGGATGACGTACTCGGCATCTCGAACTGCTTTTGCGCCGGCGAAGACACCGGATATTGGTCGGACATGATAAGTTTTATCCACGCGACCATCGAGCGCGCGAACATCGTTGGTTATGAACGATCCGAGCCTCTCGGGACATGTCTCCTCACGGATTCCGCGGCGATGTATAGCGCGCAAGGTGCGCTCGTAGTCCTTCGCCCGAGTGCATCTGCTTGCGATTTTCTCACATCGCCGAGCCTGCCGGTTTCAGGGTCATGATGTATGCCGCGATGTCGTTTCGCTCGTCACCGGTGAGCATGATATTCGGCATGCTCGGATGGGACGTTTGCAGCCAGACGCGCAGCGCTCTGTCCGTCATGCCGGGCCATGCAGCCACGCTTGAAAAGCTGGGGGCCATCGGATTCGGGGAACGAAACTCGCCGTTTCGCACGGCGTGGCATTGCGCGCACACCGAGGCGGCCAACGCCGATCCCTTTTTCGAATTTCCCTGCTCTTGCGCAGCAGCTCCGGAAACAAAAGCGACCGAAAATAAGATCGCAACCATGATACGCGTCAAAGCATCGTCCATCGGTTTCTCTCTTTTCTTAAGAATAACGGGGATTATGTCGCCCAAGTGCGTGCGTCCAAATCGACCCGATGGGCAGTGTAAGCGCCTATTTTGTTTTTAGCCACGCTTGCGCTTCTTCGACGTGCGTCGTTTGCGTCCCAATCCGAACTTCTTGGCGAACTCGGAACGGCGGGCCGCGTAATTGGGCGCGACCATGGGATAGTCGCCCGCCAGACTCCATTTGGCGCGATATTCGTCCGTGGTCAGACGATGGTGGCTGCGCAGATGCCGCTTGAGCATTTTCAGCTTCTTACCGTCTTCCAGACAGATCACCCAATCGGGCGTGATCGATTTCCTGATCGGTACAGCCGGTTTTTGCGCGATCGTCGCGGGCTGGCCTCCCGGCGGCACGAGACCGGCAAGCGTCGCGTGCACGTCCTTGACCAAGGAAACCACTTCACTCGCGGATGCGCGATTGTTGCCGATAAAGGCTCGGACAATGATCGTCGCGTATGCGATCAAATTCGGGTTGGGCAACGTGACTTCACTTCCGTTGGATGACATGTGAGACACTCCCAAAGAAAAGGGATTGTTGGAAAACGAACAGACGCCGCTCATGTTCCCGCGGCGGAGGTTTGCCGACGCAGGTCGGGCCCGGGTAGGCCGAATGGCTGGCCGGGAGGTAATCCGCCATGGCCGCCGCGACATGCGCAAGGGTGAGCTTCATTTCGATCACCGGCCAAATTAGACACAACCTGTAGGCTATGGCCCGTAGGTTAAGGGGTTCTTAACATGCTCGCCTCGGTTTATGAAGGGGCGCGCATTATTTGCCTGGAATCTCAGGCGCATCAGGATCGAGCGCGGCATCTCGCAGGAACGGCTTGCGGCAGACGCCGGGGTGGACCGCGCCTATATCAGCGAGCTCGAACGCAAGAAGGGCAACGCGACTTTGGACTTCGTGGACAAAGTCGCAGGCTGCCTCGAGGTGCCGGTCATGGAGTTCTTTCGCGAGCCGGAGCCGGGCGCCAAGAAGCCGAGATCTATGGCAGGCGGCCGCCCGCGCTCGCGCAGCCGACGTTCGTAAGTACGGGGGATCAGAACAAGCATTTGAGGTTTCCGGCGAAGCGGGGCTAAGACGATCTTTGACTGATCCCGAACCTGCGCCGTAGCTGCAGGAAATTTTGGAAATTGATTTCTCGTTCCCGCATTCCGTATTCACCCGACAGTAGAGAGGAAAAGATTAGGTATTCGATATGCTGCTGGCACAAATGTTGAACCGCTTCTTGAAACACGACGCATTGATTCTCATCGACCATCGGGGCATCCAATATAGATGCGGCAACGGCGACTTTCAGACCGCACCTATCATTCGGCTCAAGACCAGGTGGCTCGCGATCAAGTTGCTATTGAATCCCGAAGTTGCGGCCGGTGAGGGCTATACGAGCGGCGAACTGGTATTCGAACGAGGATCGTTGCGAAGCGTGATGGCGCTGTTCTTTCGCGAGCTCGAGCTCGGATACGTTACTCCGCTCGATCGGATCATCGACTTCGCGCGGTTTGTGGCGAGATCGCTACATCAGGCGAACATGCCGGTCTTTGCGCGACAGCGTATTGCGCATCACTATGACCTCAATCCTGCACTCTATCGCGCGATGCTGGGGCCGACCCTTGAATATTCATGTGCATTTTTCGGTGAGGATGCCGCCCCCGCAACTGCCGGCGTCGAATGGTATCTCCAGTCGACCCCGGCAAATCTCGACTCCGCGCAATGCCGGAAGGAACGGCATATTGCCGGAAAATTGTATCTTCGGCCCGGAATGAAGGTGCTGGATATCGGGTGCGGCTGGGGAAGCATGGCGCTCCACCTCGCAAAGGAATTCGACGTGGAAGTTACCGGCATTACGCTTTCGCGCCAGCAGCTCGAAATATGCAAACAGCGCGCAGAAGAAGCCGGACTGCAGAACCGCATCAAATTCGAGCTTCGGGATTACCGCAGCGTGGACGACAAATTCGATCGCGTCGTTTCGGTGGGTATGTTCGAGCACGTGGGAACGCCGTTCTACAGGAAATTCTTTAAAATCCTGGCCGACTGCCTCACGCCGACAGGCGTTGCTTTGGTCCACACGATCGGACGAATAGACGGTCCGGGCGCCACGAATGCATGGATCAGAAAAAGGATATTTCCCGGCGGCTACATTCCTGCTCTGTCCGAAATCCTCACGGCGTCGGAACGTTCCGGCCTTCTGACCGCAGACGTCGAAGTGTTGCGTCTGCACTATGCATTCACATTGCGATCCTGGTTCGAGAATTTCGCCGCCGTGCGAAACCAGGCGGTCGCGGAGATGGGCGAGCAGTTCGTGCGGATGTGGGAGTTCTATTTGGCTGCAAGCGAAATGTCATTCGTCTATGGAAAATTCGTGAACTTCCAGATCCAGTTCTGCAAACACAGGTCGGCGCTTCCCATCACCCGGGACTATATGAGCACGCGCGCGCTCGGCGGTTAGGTAGTTTCCGCCTGTCGACTCCGTACCCGCACGACCCGTCTGCGATCAAACTCTTTGTTCGTGCGTCGAAGATAGACTGGTTTTTTCGAGCTTGGGTCCATAGCCCCACCAGACCTTTGTCACGAAACTCCGGTCGTTCCTGAAGCGGGAAAAGCACAGATGATCGTGTGCACGCGGTACAGCTCCGGTGACGCGATAGACCACCTGTTCCAGGAAACGCCAAAACCCGATGCGGTCGCAAACGAAATTGGCCCAACCGTTGACGACGCAGTACCGGATGTCGTGATTGTCCCGATGATGGACCATGTGATGCTGCGGACTCATCAAAAGATTCGCCCGTTGCAGAAGAATCACCAGCTTCGAATCGACTTTTTGATGCCCGAGGCGGTGGGCATAGGTGCCAAACAGCATCACAAAAGATACCAGCGTGCAGACAGCGACGATGTTGAGCGAAAGCGGCGACGCACCGACAAAAATGGCGCACCCCAGCGACATCGGTCCGAATACGAGCAGCGTCGGCCACGAGCTATAGGCCACGTAGTCCGCGAAGCCGTAGCCGACGATGTGTTGGGGATAGAGATGATGTTCGCGCGCAATTGCGATGACCCTGCCGCCCGACAATTCGTCGAACCAGGTGTCGGTGGCCCAATGAACAAATCCGGAAAATAGATCGGCCAGGAACAGGCCAACCAGGATATCGACAGCGAGCGCATAATATTTAAGCGATATCAGCGTTTCATGCCGCCAAATCCAGGCAACGCCGAATGTCACATTTATGCAATTTGCGACGATGCCTATCCACGCGACGATCTTCTGCGTCGTACTCGACTCAAGAAAAAAGGGCCTGTGCCCGCCTCCACTCATCCCAAGTCCCCCGTGGAATTTGCTTGAATGTTACAGCCGGGCCCCCATAGATTGCAATCATACGCCCGCCGAGCCGTTTCCCGAATTTACAGGAGGCTTCGTTGACGATTTCGGCAATCGATGTTTGGGCTCAACCAGCGCTGGGCGGTGCATTTAGATCCGCGACATTTGCGCCGTTGGTCGAGCGCGCACATGCAGCCGCCCGAGTTTCGACAGCCGGCACGGCGGACGGATTTGTAAACGCAATGGACGAAGGCGGTGTCGAGACGGCACTGCTGAGCGCGTGGTGCCTGCAAGACGGCTGGATGATATCCAACGAGCAGGTTGCCGAATTCGTGGCCAAGAATCCTGATCGACTTGTAGGCGTCGCCTGCGCGCATTTGGACGATCCGGAAGCGCCGGCCAAGCTGGAGACCGCCGTCCTGAAATATGGGTTCAAGGCGCTGCGGATTGTCCCTTGGGCCTGGGGCCGACCGCCAAACCATCCGAGTTACCGTCCCCTCTTTGCCAAATGCATCGAGCTCGACATACCGTTCTGCACCCAGGTCGGCCACGCGGGACCCCGCATGGCGTCGGAACCGGGAAGGCCGATTCCCTATCTGGACGAAGTAGCGCTTGCCTTTCCGCAATTGAAGATCGTGTGCGGCCACATCGGTTATCCGTGGACCGACGAGATGATCGCGCTCGCGTGGAAATACGACAATGTTTACATCGACACATCGGCTTACTTGCCCCGCTATTACCCTCCGCAACTCGTGACTTTCATGGGCTCCAACGGCCAGGACAAGGTACTTTTCGGCACGAATTTTCCGATGCTTTCATTTCGCGATTGCGCGGATCAGGCGCGCGCACTGAATATCTCCGACCAGGCCAAGGCGAAATTTCTCGCAGGGAACGCCAGGAGAGTTTTCAATCTCTAGATTCTGCGCGGACACTCCGGTTCGTCGTTCGCGGAACGCCGCAGAATTTCCAGTGCATCCTCCGCGCACTATCTCGCAAGGATTGCACGCGCGCGTTCGGCATCCGGGCAAGTGTCGCCCTTTATCGCCGACAGCAGTCGCTCGAGTTCCGCCGTGGGCAAATCCGTTCCGTGATGACGTTGTCGAAACTCGCAGAGATCGCTGAGTGCCCGCATCTCGAGCGGCAACGCCTGCTGGCTTCGCGCAATTTCGGCTGCCTGCCCGAAGTATCGCTCCACGGAAGCGGCCGATTGTCCGCGTCTCTCCGCACAAATGCCTTGAAGACGATGGAGTTCTGCAAGCCAGTAGGATTCCTTGGTGTCTTCGACAAACCGGATTGCCTGTTGCAAGACTGCCTCGGCGCTCTCGGGATCCCCGACCGCAACAAGCAGTTCGGCGATGAGCGCATTGATCGGCGACTCGAGTATGTAGACGCCGTAACCGTGCAATATCGCTTCTTCGGCGCGAATAGCCGGAATATTTGCGGTCGCCGGATTGCGGATCGCATTGGCCACGGCCGAACATAGCCGACCGGCCGACGCGTAATTCGCTCCCATCCTGCGGGCTTCGCAATACTCCGTCAATTCGCGCCCGAGCCTTTCGACCGTTTCGAACGCTCGCGCGAAGAGCGCCGGAAACACGCCCCCATAAAGCATGCAAAAAGCAACAGTCGTCGCGTGACCATGTGCAGTCAGTTCCGACAGGATTTGCGCACCCAATCGATTCGCTTCGTCGATCTCGCCCGCAAACCAGAGCGCCCACACCTGATGGCACAATGCGGACAGGCCGATATCTTGCCCGAATCTGTAGCTCAAGGGCCGATGGCGAACGGGATCGTAATTGGCGAGAGCTTCAATCAGATGCGCGAGACCCTCCGGGTGATGGCCGGATGCTATGAGAGCGGCGCCGACAATCCTGTGGGCAATCATGGAATAGGTCGGATCGCTTACGCGTTCGGCGACGGTAAGATATTGTGCTGCCAGCTCCTGTGCGACGCCAACGCGGCCGGCCACATAGTTCGCGGCCCACAATCCATACAGAATGGAAAAGCGCTGCATGTCGGTGCCAAGTCCGGCATCGAGAAGCCGCTTGACTTGACCGAGGACTTCCACCGTTTCCAGCGCGGTATAGCCCTTCAAGGCAAGCAAAGCATTGGCGCGAGCCAGCAACAACGCCAACTCCAGCTGTTCCCGTTCCCGACCTTCTTCGAGTTTGGCCAATAGGGCCAGGCCCGTTTCGGCGTATCGCGCACCTTCGACGTTTGCCGAACGGGCCAGCGCGACTTCTGCAGCGGCAACCCAGTTCGCGAGAGCCGGCGAGATCAGTCCCGCTTCCGTGAAGTGATGCGCCAGGATTTCCGGCGCCGCGTCGGCCTGGTCCTTGAATCTTTCCGAAAGGGCCCGCGCGATATCTCCATGGATCTGTTCGCGCCTGGAGCGAAGGAGCGAAGCGTATGCGGTGTCCTGGACCAGAGCGTGCTTGAAAACGAAGCTGGGCTCGCTGGCGGAACCTCGTGCGAAGAGAAGGCCCGCCGTCACAAGCTGCTCGAGGCCGTTTTGGATGGCAAGCGGAGTTCCGCCGACAACGGCCTCAAGCAAGCGATAGGTGAATTCCCGGCCGATGACGGCGCCGACCTGGGCAATTTCCTTGACCGGTGCCAGCCGGTCCAGCCGCGCCATCAGCGAGTCCTGGATCGTCGCTGGGATGGCAAGCGGCGTAAGGGCTTTGGCTAGGACGTAGCCGTCGGGTTCCTCGCGCACAAGCCCCGATCCCAGTACCGTCTTGGTGAGCTCTTCGACGAATAGCGGAACACCATCGGTCTTGGCCACAATTTGGTCGACGACGTCGCTCGGCAGGAGCTTGCCTCCCGTGACGTCGCCAATCATGGCAATCACTTGTGGGCGCGCAAGGCGGCTGAGCGCGAGCGCCGTGACGTTGGGCCTGCCGACCCACGGCGCGGCAAAGCCCGGTCGGTAGGTAATCAGGGAGAGCACACGAAGACTTTCCAATTGATCCAAGGCGCGCGTCGCGAGTTCGAGTGTCGTCGGATCGATCCAATGCGCATCTTCCAGAAGGAAAAGTACGGGAGCGGTATGCGCCAATCCGGCCAGCAGCGAAATAAGGACGCCAATCGTTCGCTCCTTGATTACGCTCGGCGGAAGATCCAACACCTCGTATTTGTCGGAACCGGGAATGGACAGCAACAATGTGAGAAGAGGAATGGCCTCCGCGCGGACGAGCCCCGAGCGATCCACCATTGCCTCCAATTTTGCGAGGCGGTGATCGGCAGGTTCGTCGGAGGCGAACTCGGCGGCATGCCAGATCTGGTCGATCGCGGGATAAAACGGCTGGTTGGAGTGATGAGGCGAACATTGATAGCGAACCACAATGCTTGCTTCGTCGCGTATTTGTTCGCGAAGCTCCTGCGCGACGCGCGATTTACCGATACCTGCCTCCCCGGAGAGCAACACGACCTGTCCGTTTCCCTGCGCCGCAAGGCGCCACCGATCCAACAAAAGAGCGGCTTCCTGGGCGCGTCCCACGAGGGGTGACAGTGATTCGGTATGCGCCGCGTCAAACCGGCTGATGTTCGCATTTTCGCCGATGATTTTCCAAGCCGGAACGGGATCGGCGAATCCTTTCAATTCGTGCGCCCCAAGCGATTGCACGTCGAACTGCGAGGCGAGCAATTGTCGCGTTTGTGCGCTGATCACGATGCTGTTGGGATCGGCAAGAGTCTGTAAACGGGCCGCCAAATTGGGCGTTTCCCCGATAACCGTCTCCTCTTGTGCCCCGCCTTCGCCGATGAGATCGCCGACGACAACCATACCGGTCGCGATTCCCACTCGCACGCTGAGAGGCATACTGCCTTGCGTCGTAGATTTGCGAAGCGCCGCCACCAGACTCAGAGAGGCATATACGGCCCGTGCCGCGTCGTCTTCGTGCGCAACCGGATACCCAAAATAGGCCAGGACCCCGTCGCCCATGAACTTTGCGACAAAGCCGTCGAACTCGCGAATGCTGCGCACGCAGATATCCTGGTACGATCTCAGAAGCTCGCGCATATCTTCAAGCGCAAGCTTTGAGGCGAGCTCGGTCGATCCGACGATGTCGCAAAACATAAGCGTCAGTTGTCGCCGCTCGGGAGCCGCTTGATGTTGTGCGAGTGGCACGCCTTTCGACGGCGCAGATTGCGGAGCGGTGTCCCGAAGCTGCTCGATCGCCCGCAGGAGCTTGCGTCGCTGTCCCAGCGAGGCGACCCCCAGATCCTTTAGATCCTCATCGGTGAGCTCACGGAGGAGATCCATATCGATATCGTTGTCTGCGAATCGCTGAGCCAGGATCTCCAGACCCAGCGATTCGAGCCATTTCGCAACGTCAACCATCGATATTCTCCACGATCGCCTGCGCGCGATGCGAATGTCCGGGGAAACCGGGGGCAGCCAACCGACACGTGCCTCGGATTGCTATATTCATCGACGTTTCTGCGTGGAGCAAGCGATCCGACTGCAACATGCCCGCGCAATGGGTTGCTGCCGACCGGCGCCTGAAAGGTTATTGAGGGCACCCCCCAAAAGTTCAACGACGACATTCCTGTTATCGACTGCGTGGATAGCAGTCGGCAGTAAAAGTCTTCCAATAATGGTTCACGCCGAATTTCGATCTATCGACACGACAATGATCATTCTCTTCATTTATAAGTCCAAATAGTTCGCCCACCGCGCCATCGTCCTCACGCGGTCGCCCCAATGCTGGTCTCGCACACAGGCGCGACGCACGCCGCACCCTCCGATCTCGTCCCACATCGGTTCCACGTTTCCCCGAAAGCATAGTACATATCGGCCCAAAATTAGGAAGATGTGGGATCGGCGTGGACGTTCAGGATCAGAGCATGAATATGAAGTTTCGGGCGAAATGGGGCTAAGACGATCTTGCACTGACCCCGAACCTCACGGCGATCCCCGGCCCAATTGAGGCGGAGCGAAAACCAGCCAACCCGTAGCGCAGGTTCT
>JBEKDC010000133.1:0-8900 GCA_050014535.1 Rhizomicrobium sp. | reverse complement strand
AATGCGTTCCGGGCAATACCGCAACGCGCCGAGGATCGTGACCACGAGGCCGAAGGTTGCAATGAATTCCGAAAAAGCCTGGGCAGGGCCGTCGCGCAGCTTGGTCGCGATTTCGAAGACAGGTTTCTCGAACATGAGATGAGCGGCGAAAACACCGGCGATCCCCGAGACGATCTGAACCGCGACATAGGTAATGCCGAGCGCGATCGGCAGTTCGCGCCTCAGCATAAACACGAGCGAGACGGCCGGATTGAAATGCGCGCCGGATATCGGGCCCAAAATCGAGATCAAGACGACAAGTGCCGCACCCGTCGCAAGCGTATTGGCGAGAAGTGCGACCGCGGTGTTTCCGCCTGCGAGCCGTTCGCCCATGATCCCGGAGCCCACGACAGCCATCAGTAGGAACGCCGTTCCCAAGGCTTCCGCGAGCAGGCGCCGCGCCGAACACTGTTCTTTCACGGCGTTCGTGCGGGACTTTTCCCGATTTCGTCGAGACGGCGCTGCAACGACATCCGGTCGAGACTTTTCACCGGCAGGTTGGCGAAGAGTTCGATGCGCCGTTGCAGCGAGGCGAAGGCTTCGCGGAATGCGGCCGCAATTTTGTCTTCGGCGCCGTCCATCGCCGCGGGATCGGGAACGCCCCAATGCGCCGTCATCGGCTGGCCCGGCCAGACGGGACACACTTCGTTTGCGGCGTTGTCGCAAACGGTGAAAACGAAATCGAGCGCCTGCGCACCGGGACCCGAAAATTCCTCCCAACTCTTGGAGCGCAAACCTTCGGTCGGGTAGCCGAGGCGTTTGAGCAGCGCGATCGCATGCGGGTTGACTTCGCCTTTCGGCGCGGAGCCCGCCGAGCAGGCTTTGAATTTCCCGGCTCCGATCTTGTTCAGGATCGCTTCACCCAAAATCGAGCGCGCTGAATTGCCCGTGCACAGGAACAGCACGCTGTAGGGTCGATCGGGTTGCAGAATTCGCATGACGGATTCCGTATCAGGCGCCGCAACAACCGCTTCCGACGCCGCAGGCAGACATTAATTCGGGGGCTGCGACTTGCGGCTCGTCTTCGCCGTAGCGCGTTGCCTCGCCGAAAGTGAAAAACGTCTCCCACCTGATGCCGGACGGATCGTTGACCCAGGATTTGTTCGACTGCGCGTAGCAGCAGGTCGTCGCCTCCTGATCGCGCGTCGTCTCGCCCGCGGCTTTGAGACGGCCGGCCAATTCGCGCAACTCGCCGTCGGTTTCGACCTGGACGCCCAGATGATCGACGCCGCGCGCATGGCCTTGCATCGAAATCGCGAAATTGACGCGTGGATCGTCGAGCATCCATTTCGCGTAATCGTCCTTGCGGACGGAAGGCTCGGCCGCAAAGAGCGTCGAATAGAAGCCGATGGAGCGTTCGAGATCAGCGACGGCGACGTGAACGTGCAGGCGTTTCATGGATCGACTCCCGGGTTGGTTGGCAGCATGAGGACGCGATCGCGGCGAGGGGTGCGCAGATTTCCGTTCGGCCGCCGCAGCAATCCTCGGTCAGATAAACGAGCAGGTCGCGCATCGCATCGTAGTTGATCGCGTAAATGATCGAGCGGCCGTCGCGCCGAGCTTTGACGAGCCCCGCATTCGAAAGCAGCAGCAGCTGCGCCGAGAGCGTGTTCGCAGCGATGCTGAGATTGCGCGCGATATCTCCCGCAGCTTTGCCCTCGGGGCCGGCCTTCACGAGCAACCGAAAAACCTCGAGGCGCGATTCCTGCGCCAGCGCCGAAAGGCGCTTGATGGCATCCGTCATTTCCATATTTCAATGATTCCGGAAATGATGAAGCGAGTCAAGCCGTCCGCGCGGCTATTTTGCTAGACCGCGTCCATCAGTTTGTAGGCGAACAACGCCGCGGTGATGAACGGTTTGCGCAGGAGCGCACCGCCGGGGATCGCCTTCACCGGCACGCGCGCGAACACGTCGAACCTTTCGGAGTGGCCGCCGATAGCTTCCGCCATCAGCTTGCCCGCGATTGCCGTCAGCGCCACACCCTGGCCGGAATAGCCGTGCGCGAAATAAATGCGGTCCGACAGCCGCCCGAAATGCGGAATGCGCGAAAGCGTGAGCCCGACTGAGCCGCTCCAGGCAAATTCCGTCGGCACATCTGCCAGCATGGGAAAAACCTTCAGCATGCGCGGGCGAACGACGCGCGCAATGTCGGCGGGGATGCTGAAATAGCTTTCGCGGCCGGCGAACAGCAGGCGGCCGTCGGCGCTCTTGCGATAATAGTCGAGCACGTGTCGCGTATCGGCGACCGCCGCATCGCAGGGCAACACTTGCGCCGCGAGGTCGGGAGGCAGCGGCGCGGTCGCCGTGATGAAGCTTTCGACGTGGCCGATGGTGCGCGCAAGTTCCGGCGCGATGGACGCCATGAACACATCGCAGGCGAGGATGACATGATCGGCGGTGACGTTTCCTCCCGCGCAGCGCACGGTGAGGCGATCGCGCTCCAGCGACAGCGCCTTCGAATGTTCGAAGATCGCGACGCCTGCTTCCTCGGCCGCCACCGCAAGCCCGCGCGCATAGCGCAGGGGATGCAAATGCCCGCCGCCAGTGTCGTAGCGGGCCGTCGGATAAACGCTCGTGCCGAGCTGGGTGAATGTTTCTTGCCGGTCCATCATCCGCGCGGCGGAATAGTTATAGGCCGTCGCGAGATGTTCCGTGTCGGCCGCAAGTTCGCGGGCCGCGCGCGCATCGTGCGCGGCGATCACAAGGCCTGATTTCAATTCGCACTCGATTGCGTGTTGCGCGATGAGCGCATGCACCAGCGCTTTCGATTCTTCTGTGAGGTTCCACAGATCGCGGGCATGGACGGGCCCGAGCCATTTTTCGAGCTCTTGCTGTGTCTGACAGAGCCCTGTGTGAATCTGTCCGCCGTTTCGCCCCGACGCGCCGAAACCCACGCTCTCCGCCTCGATCACGGCGACGCGCATCCCCCGCTCGGCCAGATGCAACGCCGCCGACAAGCCCGTGAACCCCGCGCCGATCACGCACACGTCGACCGACAGATCGCCCGACAGCGCGGGCCGAGCAGGCGTCGGCGGTGCGCTCGCGGCGTAGTAACCTTGCGGCTGGTGGGATGACAAACACGGCTCCTGCTTTTTGACATGGGGTGCCCGCTTCAGCGCGCCGGCGTCAAGCCCCCGCTTGACCCTGGGGGCGGCGCGTGCGAGTTCAACTTTCGGCCGCAACGGAGAGCCCGACTTGACCCGCAGTGAAATCTGGCGCCTCGAAAAATATCTGCGCAACCTGTTCCGGCTGGACACAATCACCTTGGTGGAGCGGCCCAAACAGGCGGATTCCGTGGAAGTCCATGTCGCAGGCGAGTTCATCGGCGTCATCTTCAAGGATGAAGAAGACGGCGAAACATCTTATGCCTTCAATATGGCGATCCTCGAAATGGATCTTCCCGAACCGCCGCCGTCGCGCACCTAGGCGAGGGTGGATTCAGGCCGGGGGGCAGGCGACCGATCGGCGGGTGTGTTGCGGGACGTGTTCCAGTCACGAGTATTTGTGACGTTGGCTCTCGGTATCATTGCCCTGGGCGACATCGCGCTCTGCGTGCTATTCGGCCGGACTCCGCATGGATGGTTCGCCGTTGCGACGGTTCTCGTCATATGCCTCGGTTTCGGTTTCATGCATTTGCGGCATGCGGGGCTCGCTGTTGCGACGGCGTTCGCGCCTTTGCCGGGTCTGATCGCCGCGGTGTCGCTTGCACATGGCGCTGCGCTTGAGACGTTAGCGCTGGCCTATCTCGCCGGGCTGACCATCGCGCTGTTTCTGGCCGACGAGATCGCGCTGCGCGTGGTGGAAGGTTCCGGTGTCGCCGATGCGACGGCAGGGGCATTAAAGGATAACGGCGTTGCCGCCTGCGCTGCCATCATCGCCGCCTCCGCGTTCACTGCGCTCCTATTTTTTGCCGGGCTTTACGCGCGGGGACCCGCGATCGCAACGCTGGTCGAGTTTGCGGCCGGTACGAGCGCGCTGATCGTTCTTCCGCTCGCTGTGTCGCTGTTGCCGTTCGGTGAGGACTTCGTCGCGCGCGCCAATCGCCTGCGCGAGCAGCGCGAGCGTCGCATCGAAAAGATCGTCGCGGTCACGGAACCACGCTGGGGCTGGAGTCTGACGGGGATCGGAATCGTGTTCCTGGCGCTGGCGTTTTTCGGCTCGCGGTCGCTGCATCTGACAATGTCGGCCGCACATTCCGCACTCGAGGTCTGGCTCGCCGCCGCGGCGATTGCAGTCGGCGCGGCGTTGGTCGCAACCCGCGATTGGCGGCGCTCGCTTGCGGTTGCGATTGTACTGGGCCTCGTAGCTCTGATCGGTTGCTGGGGCTACGCGCGCGGCGGCGTGACGCTGAATATCTCGACATGGCTCCTGCTGATGCAGATGCTCGCAATCGGCGCCGCGTCGATCCTGCTGGTGGCAAACGCGGCGCGTCCGGATGCCGGCGAAGATGCGACCGCCGCGTCCGTACGCTCGCTCCTGGGCAAGACGGGTGCTGCGGTGACGTCGTCGACCTGCGCGGTTGCCGTGCTGCTCGCGTTTTCGCTGGGCATCGGCGGAGAGGCGATTGCGCTCGCCGTCGCGATATTTTTTGCCGGCGTGGGTGCGGTCCTGCTGCAGCCCGCGCTGACGATTGCGATCGAAACGCTGGTTCCGCGGCGCAGCACCATCGAAGCGCGGTACCGGGTGAATTAGCCCGACTTCGGCCGCCGGAACGATTGCACCAGCACCGCGATGCCGTCGGCGATCTCGTGCCAGTTCGCCAGATGCGCGCGCTTGAAGCGGTAGCTCAGAGCCACGCCGTGCTTGAGCCGTACATCGCGCAGGCAGCTTGGACTCGGCACCTGCTGGCTGAAGCGCACGCATAGCAACACGACAGGTCCGTTGGTGCCTTGTCCGACGAACAGATCCTCGCCGCGATAGCCGGAATCGTCGCGGAACGCATATTCCGTCAATCCGAACGGACCGGGCTTGCCGGCCGGATCGGCGACATAGGAGAGATAGATGCGCTGCAGCCTGTCCGTCTCGGTCAGGTCGAGATCTTCTTCGCGGATCAGCATGTAGATGACGGGCGAGTCCGCCGCGTTGCCGGCGAAGTTCGAACTTTCCCAATCGGAATAGCCGCGAAAATCCGGGAAAGTCGTAAAGAGAGCCACGTCCTTGCGCGGCCCGCCCTGGCGCGCGCTGCTGTAAACCATGTAGTTCGCCGGAATCTTGAGCGCGAGGCCGTTGACGGACAGATCGATCGGATCGGCGCGCGACGTTGGCGAGGGATGTTCTTCGATGAAGGACGCCGGCGTAGGCGCCAGATACAAAAGCAGGATCACCGCCGACAGCATGGCAGTCACGACAAACACCGCAATCGGAATGAGCCATCCCGAGCGCTGCTTGACAGTCTCGTCCACTTGTTCGCCGCGTCGGCTCATGGGCAGTGTTGCGGGCACAATCCGGTCCTCGACCCTGTTTAACATGCCATTTCGATTCGCCCGCAACGAGGTTAAGGCCGAAATCACGTTAATTCCGCCAACCCCTCGGCGGACACCTCGCCGCATTGAGGGTCTCGGGGACGCTGGCCGGAAATCGGACGGTGAGGCGGGACGGGAGGCGCGCTCCCGGGCGGGTTGGCCCGGAATGAAACATTTGTTACGCCGCCGCGTCGAATAAACGGGCACACGGAGTGCAGTTCCCGGTCTGTCGAGACTGGGAGAAATCATGCTTCGCGAATTCTTGGTGGTCATGTTTGCGACCACCGCGGGCTTCACGGCCTCCGGGATCATCGCCAACATCTATCGCCTTCTGGTCAAGCAGAAGGCGGAGAAGCCCGTCGCCAAGATATCCTATTGGGCCGTCATGGTTGTGGCCGGCCCAACCGTCCTGTTCGACAACGCGGCCCGCTCCCGCAAAGCCAAGACCTGTTCGGCGGTGGCCTTCTGGCTCGCCGCAGCCATCTCCGGCTACTGGAGTTTCGCGCTGGGCCTTTTCGTGATCCAGCTCGCGATGGCGATCTAAAGCACTGTCAACATGCTCGCCACGAGCGGGTGGCGAACAATGTCGCCGTCGCCCAACCGCACCACCGCGATTTCCGGGACACGCTCCAGCCGCGTCGCGATTTCTCCCAGACCCGAAAGGCCGCTCAAGAGGTCCGTCTGATCGGGATCTCCGGTCAGCACCATGGTCGAGCGCCAGCCGAGCCGCGTGAGCAGCATCTTGAGCTGCCCATAGGTGCAGTTCTGCGCTTCGTCGATCACCACGAAACAGTCGTTGAGCGTGCGGCCGCGCATGTAAGCGACGGGCGCGATTTCGATCGTGCCTTCCGCCAGCAGAGCCTTGAGCCTTTTGGTGCCGAGCCTTTCGGTCAGCGCGTCATAGAGAGGCCGCAGATAAGGTGCGAGCTTGTCCTGCAGATCGCCGGGCAGGAATCCGAGGCTCTCTCCCGCCTCCACCGCCGGGCGCGACAGCACGATGCGGCCGACCTTGTTCTGCTCCATCGCTTCGACGGCCTTGGCAATGGCGAGATAGGTTTTTCCAGTGCCCGCGGGCCCCAACGCGGCCACCACGGAGCGTTCGTCGATGGCATCGAGCAGGCGCTGCTGCGTCGGGCCCATCGCCCGTATGTTCTTGACGTATTTTCGATCGCGGCCGTCCGCGTTCAGCGGATCGTAGCCACCCGAGACGGGAAAGAGGGGATGAACGTTTGCAGGTTCGTGATGTTCGCGGATTTTGTGACGCGCGGAACGCTTGGCCATGGATGCTCCCTGGTCAAAAACGAATCATGATGAGGATGGAGAGTGCTACGGGAACGATTGCAGCCGTGTGACGGGCGAGGCGAAGGGGCGAGGTTTTGGGTTGCTCGAAGCGGCCTGTTACCTGCCAACTCGCGATCCCGCAACGGATATGCCCCCTATTGCCCGACTCAACCAGCTTGAGATCAGCGTAACGCGTTTTTCGGGTTTCGTCGCGAAATTGAATAATTGGGCATCTTTTTAGTTTGTTGCTTCGTAGGCCACCAGACTTTCGTCGTCGGACAGTCGCTGCCGGCGGCACCTGACCAATTCGCCCTTCTTGAATTGCGCGGCGTCATCTTCGCCTCCGCAGTCGATAATGCGAAACACGTTATCCCGTACACGCTCAGCGCTAACCGGCACCCAAGCGTCGGTGCCTTCATTGAGCAGATATACGTAGATCGTTTCAGTACGTGGCATTTGCGTCACCGCGATTGCTATGCCATCACATAACTCCACACCGCAGCAACGGCGCTGAAGATATCTACCAGCCGCGCCGCATAATGCTCCTGCACCGCGAGCCGTGCGTCGCCGCCGAGGAAGCCGTTTTCCAGGGTGTCGAGGAGATCAATCAGCCGGCGGTGGTGGATGCCGAGCGCTTTCTGGATCGGATCTGTGATCACGCCGGAGAAGGCAGATGCCATTGCGGTCGCGAGTAACACGCTACCGCCGGCCGCCAGCGCGCCGGCCGTTCCGGCCGTCTTCGCCGCGACAGCGCGCGCGATGGCCGGGCCGAGCGCCAGGATTCCCGGCGTCAATTCGTGGAGCAGGAGCGCGCCGGCACCCAATGTCAGCGTGCCGCTGGTGATCTCGTTCACGGCGGCGCGGCCGTTCAGATAGATCGACAAATTCTCCGCAAGCAGCGCTTCGATCCTGCTGCGCTCGTCTTCGCCCCACGGGCCTTCGAGAACCGAGAGCGCATCTCGGAGCCTTTGGTCGCCCATGATCTCGATCGCAAGCGCGTCGTTGAAGGAGGTTGCGCCGGGGCCGGAATAGGGCAGCTCCAGGAGGTCGACGACGATGCGCCGTTCAATCTCATGCGCCACCGTCGTGCGCACGAACAATTCGCGCGACTTCAGCCATTGCGCATCGCGCGTGCGGCCCGCGCGTTCGAAGGCATAGGCCGCGGCCGAAAGGCCAAGCTGCGGCCCCGCCATCAGCGCATTGAACGGCGCGCGCCACAGATCGTGCCCGATGGCGTGGCGATGCAGCTTCAGCGCGCCGCGCACGGAATAGGTCTCGTCGACAAAGCGCGGCACGCGCGAGCGGCGCTTGCGGAAATAGATGCGGATCGCGCTTTCGACGATCGAGCGGGCGAGCTCGCGATTGATCGCGGGCGGCCGCAGGGTGCTTTGCCCAGCCATTGCCCATTATGGCCTCCTGGACCTGCGCGGGAAAGCTCGCCAGACGCCGCGAGACCCGGCAAGATAGCGTTTTTCAGGAATCGACCATGCCCGTTTACAGCCTTGCCGGCTTCGCGCCGGAATTCCCGCCGGACGGCGACTATTGGATCGCGCCGACCGCCGTCCTGATCGGCAAAGTCCGGCTGCTCAGGAATGCCAGCGTCTGGTTCGGCTCCGTGCTGCGCGGCGATGCCGACTGGCTCACGGTCGGTGAGAATTCGAACGTGCAGGACAATTCCGTGATCCATGCCGATCCGGGCGAGCCGACCACGATCGGCGCCAACGTCACGGTCGGCCACCGCGTCATCCTTCACGGCACGACCATCGGCGACAACACGCTGATCGGAATGGGCTCGACCCTGCTCAACCGTTCGAAGATCGGGAAGAACTGCCTGATCGGGGCGAATTCTCTGATCGCCGAGGGAAAGGAAATTCCCGACGGCTCGCTCGTGCTGGGTTCGCCCGGCCGCGTCGTGCGGCCGCTCACCGAACCGCAGATCGCCTATCTCAAAATCTCGGCGGATGTTTATGTGCAGAATTACAAACGATTCCGCGCCGAACTGAAGGAAATAGGTTAGAGTCGTTTCCGCTTGGATTGAATCGCGCCGGCCCCCTTCCGTCACGCGGCTGACGCCGCGCGACACCTTCCCCCGCAAGGGGTGAAGGTTAGAAAAAAGG
>JBEKDC010000132.1:0-8907 GCA_050014535.1 Rhizomicrobium sp. | reverse complement strand
CAAAGCGCGCAGGAAGCTTCGCAATCGCTGGTTCGAAAGATGCGCGAATTCCGCGCCGAGCACGATCCCAACTATCGCGCGGCGGCGCCACCCAAAGACGCGCCGCGAAACGGGGCAGGCGACAAAACGGAGCGACGCCAATGACGCCTCCCCTGTTTCTCGCCTGTTTAACAGGGGAAACCGTCGAAAGGTTGGCGCGGAATCTCCCGATGGACCGCGGGCGTCCTCGCCCGCATCTTCTTGTTTTGAGTCCTCAAAAAAAGAGCGGGCGAGGACGCCCGCGGTCCAAGGTCGGCATCGCGCGAGATCGTTTGCGTTCGTCGCTTCGAAGGTCCCGCCTGTTTCTCGCCTGTTTAACAGGGGAGAATGTCGAACGAGAGTCGAGCGGGGAGGGTCAATCGGCGCGTTGAACGGATGTGGGTCTTGTCTTATTGAAAATGCGTTTCGCAATCGGAAAATCCATGCGCATTTTCGTGGCCGGGCTCATCACCGAAACCAACACCTTCGCCCCCTGGCCGACGGGCCGGCGCGGGTTCGAAGAGGACGGTTTCTTCCGCGGCGACGCCGGCGCCTCGGACAGCAATGCGGAGACCGCACGGATTGCGCGACTCTGGCGCGAACTGGCCGCGCGCGACGGGCACGAGGTTGTCGAAAGCATTCTCGCCTTCGCGCAGCCTTCGGGCCCCACGATCCATGCGGTCTATGAGGCCTATCGCGACGAGATCCTGTCGGACTTCGAGAGCAAGGGGCCTTTCGACATCGCGTTGCTGTTCCTGCACGGCGCGATGGTTTCCACCGAATGCGACGATTGCGAAGGCGATCTGATCGTCCGTATACGGATTATGTCCGGACCGAAGACCACGATCGGCGCGGTGCTCGATCTGCATTGCCACCTGACCGACGCGATGCTGGAGAACGCAACCGTCATCGTCACGGTCAAGGAATATCCCCATATCGATTTTGCCGAACGCTCGCGGGAGCTTTACGATCTGTGCCGTCGCGCGGCGAAAGGCGAGATCAAACCGGTCTCCGCGCTGTTCGATTGCCGGATGGTCGGCTTCTATCCCACCACCACAGAGCCGATGCGCAGCCTGACCGATCGCTTGTTCGAGGCGGAAAAGCGCGAAGGCGTGTTGTCCGCAAGCTTCGGGCATGGCTTTCCCTGGGGCGACACGCCCGACACGGGCTCGCGCGTGTTGGTTGTCACCGACAACGATCCCGCATTGGCGCGCGCGGTGGCGGAAGAGATCGGCCTCGAGATATACGCCGCGCGCAAAGCATTGCTGCCGAGATATCGCAACATCGAAAAGGCGCTCGCGGCCGCGCGCGAATCGAACGCCATGGCGGTGCTCGCCGACACGGCCGACAATGCCGGCGGCGGCGCACCCAGCGACAATGTCAGCCTGCTCGCCGCCATGCTCGCGCAAAACACCCGCGACGCCGCATTCGGCGCGATCTGGGATCCGATCTCGGCGGAGATCTGCGCCGAAGCCGGAGTCGGCGTAAAACTCCGATTGCGGCTGGGCGGCAAGACCGGTCCCGCTTCCGGGACTCCGCTCGACGTCGCAGCAACGGTCAAAGCGGTGCGCCGCAATTTCGACCAAGGCGGACTTTCCGGATCGCGCGTGCCGATGGGGTTGACCGTCTGGATCGAGGTCGAAGGAATCGATGTCGTCATCAATTCCATGCGCACGCAAGTGTTCTGTCCCGACGCGTTCACCGGTCTCGGTATCGATCTCGCGACCAAGCGCATCGTTGTCGTCAAATCGAGTCAACACTATCAAGCCGGCTTCGGCCCGCTGACGGAAACGATCATCCCGGTCGCGTCGCCGGGAGCCATCCAGATGAATTTCGCCACGATCGACTACAAGAAAAAGCGCGACTTGAATTACTTCCCGCGCGTCCCGGATCCGTTGGGCAAGGACGGCTGACGCGTTCAGCGCGGCGCGCGAACGAAATGCAGATCGCGGTAATCGAAGCTGAAATCGGCGAGCGACGAGACGGGCCACATCTCGATCGTCCCAATCCTGCCCGACGCGACGTCGAACTTCACATAGGCCGCTTCGATGCTAATACGTGAAATTGAAGTTTGCGAGGCCATAGACATAGATCGCCCATATTGCGTAAAGCCCGGTGAGACCAAGCAGCAATTCCCCGCAGCGCACGAGCCAGCCTCCGGGTCCGCGCAGGATGCGCGACAGCGCCTCGACGACGATCGCTATGCTGCCGAGCACCGCCAGAACGCCGACCACATAGAGCACGGCGAACAGCGCGGCGAGGGCGCCCGACGATGAAGACAGCGCGGCCAGCAACCCGACCCATCCGCCCAACATCGCGAGGATCGACACCACACCCAACCTCGACAACAGCCGCAATCTCGCGGCCTGCGGCGATATTTCGAGCGCCGTCTTGTAATGACGTCGCGCGATCCAGCCTCCGATCCAGATTGCGATCGTCAGCAGCAGCACCGCAAGCCCGCTGCCGGCCATGATCTTCAAATGCGAAAGCTGCCGAAGCCCGTGCACGCGCTCGAAGACCAGCACGGGGAGAAAATCGTCCGAAATCCAGTAGCTGACGTTTCCCTTCTCATCGGTGACGAATTTGGTGTGAGTCTGCCCGCCGATCTCGCGGTAATCCAACGGGCCAACCTCACGCCAGCGCTTCACTGCCCCACCCAGCGTCTTCAGTGCATCGATCTCGATCGTGCCGTCGGGCCTGGCCGTCACTTCCGACTGCCCGACGGCGAAGACCAGGCGCAACGAACTCTCGATCTTGCGGCTGCCTTCGTACCAGCCCGCTACGCGCGCCGCGTCCGGTTTCGGATTGGCGACGGTCTCTTCTTCCGGCGGGGTGAACGGGAAATAGCGGTCGAGAAAGGCGCGGAACAACGCGACCCGCACGTTCTCGGCCGCGCCTTCCTTGCCGAGGCTGTTGAACGACATGAAGACGCCGACATCCTTGTCGAGCAAGAGATGCAAGTCGCTGTGGAACGCTTCGGTATCGCCGGCATGGCCGATGATGCGCAGGCCGTTGCGGTTCTCCTGATAGAAGCCGAGATCGAGACCGTTGACTCCAGGCGCCATGCGCGATTGCGGCGAATGCATCAGCGAAATGGTCGACGGACTGAGAATGGACACTCCGTTATAAGTCCCGTTCTCCAACTGCGCGATCATGAAGTGCGCCATGTCGACGCCGCTGGCGGACATGGATCCGGCGGGAGCGGTCTCGACAAACTCGAATGGAACGGGCTTGTCGTCGGAGGCTTTGAAGTAACCTGTCGCCATGAACGGCGCGAGGCTCGCCGGCAATGGCTGCGCCATCGTCGAGTGCGTCATGCCCAGCGGTTTGAGAATGTGGTCGGCGATGTAGTCGGCATAGGGCTCGCCCGACAGGCGCTGCACGATATAGCCCGAAAGCGCCGCGCCGTAGTTCGAATAGGCGACGACCTTCCCCGGCGGCTCGATGCGCGCCGGCATGTAATTCTTCACGTAGTCGGCCAGCGGAAAGAGTTGATCCGCCTTTTTCACAAAGGATTTGTCGATGCCGTCTTCGAAACCCGATGTGTGCGTCATCAGGTTGCGCATGGTGATGGGCTTGCCGAATTTGGGCGGAATCTTGAAATCCAGATAGTCGTTCACATCGCGGTCGAGATCGATCTTGCCCGCCTGCACGAGCTGCATCACGGCCGTCCAGGTGAACGTCTTCGAGACGGAGCCCGGCCGAAACATCGTCTGGTCGGGAATGACGGGACTGCGCTTGGCAACGTCGGAAAAGCCATAGCCCTTCGCGAACAGGATTTTTCCATCCTTGACGACGACGAAGACGCCGCCCGCCATGTCCCCGCGCGCCAGCGCATAGGGAATGAGGCCGTCATAGAACGTTTCGGCATCCTGCGCCGTCAGCGCATGCGTTGCTTCGGGCAAGGTGGGCAGCGCGCGGATCGATGTCGAGACGGACGGGTGCGCCGACAACGGAGTCGCGGGAGCGGGGCCGGTCACGATCGGATCGGCATCGGCCGCTCCGAGCGTGAGAAGCAGCAGAGCGGCACTCATCGCGGCAAATCGCAGTCTCATTTTCTTCTCCCTGTACTCGCGCAAAAACCTAGACCGCTCCGCCCCAGAGCGCGTCCGGGCACCAGATTTCACCTTTGGCATAGAGCGCCGGGGATTCCCGGTCGCTTGCAAGGAATGTCGGTCCGTCGAGATCGACGAAATCGCAGATTTGACCCAGCACGAAGGCCGGCGCCATGGATAGCGAGGTGCCGCTCATGCATCCCACCATCACCTTGAGTCCCAGCCGTCGCGCCTCGCGCGCCATCAGCAGTCCTTCGGTGAGTCCGCCGCATTTGTCGAGCTTGATGTTGACGACATCGTAGCGTCCCACAAGCGCGCCCATATCCGCGAGACTGCGAACGCTTTCATCCGCCGCAATCGGAACCGGCGAATTCAGTCCTTCCAGCTCGGCGTCCGCTCCGACCGGAAGCGGCTGCTCGATCAACCCGACCTGCGCCTCCGCGAGATCCGGCAGCAAGTCTTCAAGCGAGCGCCTCGTGAACCCCTGATTGGCATCGACACCGAGCCACACATCCGGCCTCGCCGCACGCACCGCGCGAACGCAGGCTGCGGGATCGTCGGCCGTGAGCTTCAGCTTGATTGCACGTGCGGTCTTGTAGGATCGCGCGGTGTCGGCCATTCGATCCGGCGTTCCCGCGCTCACCGTGAAGGTGGTTTTCAGCGGCATGGGATGTGGCGTATCGGCGAGTTTCCAGACGGGGACGCCGCTGCGCTTGGCTTCCAGATCCCACAGCGCGCAGTCCACGGCGTTGCGCGCGCCACCCGGCGGAAGGATTTCACGCAGCGCATTTCGGTCGGCAACGCGCTCGATGTCCTTCCGCGCCGCGTCGATCTGCCCGATCATGCGCTCCGGCGTTTCGTCGCGATAATATACGCCGCTCGCCTCGCCGCGACCGATCGCCTTGTCGTCCCGCAATGTCGCCTCGATCACCTCCGCATCGGTGAAAACGAAGTTGGTGATCCGGAACGGCGCAACAAAGGGCCACTTTTCGACTCGTAGCTCAAGCTCCATCGTCAGGTTCAGAACGACTTGTCGATGCTGATGCCGATGGTCCGGGGTTGGAGGACATTCCCGCCGAAATCAACGGGCGTGCCGAACCCGGCTGCATAGGTCGTAGCGACACCGACGAGATGGAAATCGTTGGTCACGTTTTTCGCATAGACCGAGATTCTCCAGCTGCCGTCGTAAATACCGGCGTGCAAATCGAGCCGCCCGAATGCATTTTCTTCCCCGCCAGCCGGCAGACCGCCCGACTCTTGGCCTTCCACGGCATTGTATTCGCTTCCCTTGAAGCGATAGCCCCCGCCGCCCTCGAAATTCCATCTTTCGTCGATGGGCGTCTTGTAGTCGAAGGTGAAGGAGCCGGACCAGAAGGGAACTCCCGGCAAAACCGCGCCGGCCACGGTGCCGAGCGTCGCTACGGCGTTGGTCATCTCGGCGTCGGTGTATGAAAGATTGAGGCCGAGCTCCAAGCCATCGATCGGCGAGTAGGTTGTGCTCGCGTCAAATCCTTTGCTTGTCGCGGCACCGCCATTTCCGGGAAGCGAACCCACACCCGGTATGATGATGGGGACCTGGATATCGCTCCAATCGATGTAATAGGCCGAGAGATCCGCCGAGGCATGTCCGTCGAGGAACGTGGACTTGAGGCCCGCTTCATAGTCGATGAGAGTCGAAGAGTTGAACGTTGCAGGTGCTTTAATACCGATAAGAACTCCGGTTGGACCACCAGGCTGATATCCGGTGGCGACTCGCACATAGACCATAGTGTCTTCGTCCAAATGGTAATTCGGGCTCACCATCCAGGTTGGGACGCTCTGCTGAGATGTTCCCTGGGCCGGATTCGGCAGCGCGACGCCGGGCGGTTCGCCAGTCAGCGGGCCGCCTTCCGGTTCATAGTAAACCTGGTGATTGTAGGCATATCGCGCCCCTCCGGTCAGATCGAATTGGCTGGTGACATGCCAGGTCAGATTGCCGAAAGCGGCGAGTTCGCTATAGATCGAATCCACCTTTGCGAACTCGGCAGGATTGATGCCAGGCGCAAGATCTCCCGGGGATGTGTAGGCATAGACCGTCTGCAAATCTTTTTCCGTCTCGTTCGTGTAATAGCCGCCGATCATCCACTCCAGAAAATCGCTGGAGGGCGACGCAAGCCGGACTTCCTGCGTGAACTTCTTGACCGTGGGCGTATAAGTCACGCCGACGTCGGGCGTTCCTATGTAGAAATCCAGAAGCGGTCCTTCGGCGAGCGAGTCGTCGGCAGTTTCACTCGAAGCGAAATCCTGATAGCTCGATATCGACGTCAAACTCGCCCAGTGCAAATCCCATTTCACCGTGGCGTCGAAGAGATCGAGGTTCTCGGCGAGCTGCTGGGGCAGCGGATTGATGTTCGAGAGCTTACCGCCGCCGGGGAACGGCTGCCCTGTTGTGGGATTGTAAGTGACCCCGTTTGTATTATATTGGAAGCTGTTCTGACTGAGGGCCGTCACCTCGACAGAGAAATCCGAAGTCGGCTTCCACAAAAGCGCGAAGCGACCGCCCCGCTGGCGAACGCCGTTGTTGTCACTTGCTCCCGTCGCGATGTCGTCGATGTAGCCCGGCGTATACGCGTCATAGACCGAAGCACGAATTCCAAGCTCGCCGTCGATGATGGGCGCGTTGATGGCAGCGCGGAATGTGCCACCGGGACCACCGGCGCCATCGATCCCGAACATCTCTCCGCCAACTTCGCCCGAAAACTCCGTGAGATCGGGAGATTTGAGGACGTATTTGATGGCACCACCCATCGCATTGGCGCCATAGAGCGTTCCCTGCGGTCCGCGCAGCACTTCGATGCTGTCGATGTCGTAGGGGTTCAAATCGGCCGTCAGCGTTGCGGCTTCCGCATAGCTCGAGCTGGAGCCCAATGGCGTGTCGTTGAGGTAAACTACAACTTCGGGATTTTCCTGAAGCGGAGGAATGCCGTCGATGGCAAGCGTTTCACTGCCCGCCGATCCGCCGCTCACGACGGATAGTCCCGGCACGTAGGGTGCCCAGTCCTGCATCGAAGCTGCGTGGAGGTCTTCCAGATCCTTGGCGCTTACCACGGTGACCGAGACCGGAACATCGATCAATTTTTCCGAGCGTTTCTCGGCGGTGACGACGACGGTCTCGATCGACCCTCCGTTCGGCGCGGTGGAGGTCTGTGCCTCCGCCTGCCCGGCAATGCCAACCACCCCCACGAGCATGCTGCTGCCCAGCAGCAGCGCAACCGTTGAACGCTTCATCGTGATCGCCCCCTTCGCGAATTCGGGGGCACTATCGCAACCGCTTTCTGATATTGCAACTAATTTTCCAACAAGGCGATTGCCGAAACTGCCTTGGCAGGGATGGCCATTCCCGTTTACAGATTGGACATGTCGGCCAAACACTTCCGCCTCGAGCGCAGCGCAGACAATGCTCAGCCCGTCCAGCCCGGGGCTTCGCTGCGCAATCTGCGCGTGCGGAAAGGCTGGACTCTGGCGGAAGTGAGCGAGCGGACCGGGCTTCCCGTGTCGACGCTTTCGAAAATCGAAAACGACAAGATGTCGCTCTCCTACGACAAGCTCGCGCGAATCAGCGCCGGGCTCGAAGTCGACATCGCGGAGCTCTTCACGCCACGTGCGACCATCGCCAATGGCGGTGTTCCCAGTGGGCGACGCTGCGTCACGCGGGCCGGCGAAGGCCAGGCGATCGAGACGGAAAATTACGGCCATCTCTATCCCGCGTCGGAGCTTCTCAACAAAAGATTCGTGCCGATCGTCGCCGAGATGCGCGCCCGTACGCTTGGCGAATTCGGCGAGTTGATTCGCCACGAAGGCGAGGAATATGCCTTTGTCCTCGACGGCACGGTCGAATTCCACTCGGAGCTTTATGCGCCGCTCACGCTGCACAAGGGCGATTCGATCTATTTCGACAGCGGAATGGGGCATGCCTATCTGAAGGCGGGTCCAGGGGTCTGCCGCGTCCTGTCCATCTGCTCGGGCGCGGAATCGCAGTTGATGGCGGCCATGCGCGGAACGCCCCGCGATGAAAAGGACACGCCGTCACATTCGAAAGAGTCGCGCGCGGCCGGCAAACGCGGCAAGCATCGCGCCTGAACCACATATCCTTGCGTGGACCTATTTGCTCAGCCGGCCATGGTTTGGCGGCGGAGCGGAAGCGGTTTCTGAAACCTGTGCGGAGACACCGCATCGGCGCCGACGTCGAAGACCGCGAGTTCGCCCGGCACACCCGTTTCGCGGATAAGAGAGGCAGCCAGCCGGCTTGCGGCGGGAGCCGTTTGAATGCCATAACCGCCCTGCCCCGCAAGCCAGAAGAATCCTTCGCCGTCCGGATCGTAACCGATGACGGGACTGCGATCCGGCGCGAAACTGCGAAGCCCGGCCCATTTCTTTCGTATGCGCGTCACGTTCAGCGTGGTCGCCGTCTGGACGCGATCGATGGCAATCGCAACATCGATCTCATCGGGCTGCGCGTCGCACGGAACGGACGGCGTCTCGTCGGCGGGCGAGAGAAACAGCTGGCCGGCGTCCGGCTTGAAATAGAACAGCTCGTCGATATCGATGGTGTTGGGCAGATCTTCGATGTTCAGGTCCGTAGGCGGATCGACCAGAACCGCCGTGCGTCGATGCGGAATAATGCCGAGCGGCGCGACACCGGCAAGGTCCGCCAGTTGGTCCGCCCACGCGCCGGCGGCATTGACGACGACGGGCGCCTCGAAATCGCCGGCCGTCGTTTTCGCGATCCAGAGACCGCGCTTACGATCCAGACGGGTCACAGCCGCGTCCATGATAAACGATCCCCCGGCTGCGC
>JBEKDC010000131.1:0-8924 GCA_050014535.1 Rhizomicrobium sp. | reverse complement strand
CGTCACATGCGCGCCGCGCTTGATCACGCGCGCCTTTCCGATCGGCACAATGTAATCGTCGAGCTTCGGTACCGGGAATGTCCGGCCATAAGCGATTTCATTTTCAAGAAAGATGATGGGATTGGGATCGCGGATGGCGGATTTGAGAAGACCCTTCGCATCGGCCGCGAAATAAGGCGCGATCACCTTCACGCCGGGAATATGCGCGTACCAGGAACTGTAATCCTGGCTGTGCTGGGCCGCGACACGCGCGGCCGGTCCGTTGGGCCCGCGAAACACGATCGGGCAGCCCATTTGCCCGCCGGACATGTAGCGCGTCTTGGCGGCCGAATTGACGATCTGGTCGATCGCCTGCATCGCGAAGTTCATGGTCATGAATTCGACGATGGGTTTCAGTCCGCCGAACGCAGCACCGACGCCGAGGCCGGTAAAGCCATGCTCGGTGATGGGAGTGTCGATCACGCGTTCGGCGCCGAATTCCTCAAGCAACCCCTGACTCACTTTGTAGGCACCCTGATATTGCGCGACTTCCTCGCCCATCAGGAACACGGTCGGATCGCGGCGCATCTCTTCCGCCATCGCGTCGCGCAGCGCCTCCCGCACGGTCATGTTGACGAGAGTCGTGCCGGCCGGAACGTCGGGTTCGAGCAACGCTTTTCCACCGTCCCCTTGAGGTGGCGCACCCTTCGGCGCGTCGGGGTGGGGTGCTTTGGTCTCCGTCTCACTCGATGTGGCGTTCGCAGCCGGCGCAGGTTTCGCAGCAGGCTCATGCTTCGGTTCGGGTTTCGCTTTCGCCTGCGGAGCCACTTCGCCTTCCTGCAGCAAAGTCGCGATCGGCTGGTTGACCTTCACGCCTTCGGTGCCTTCGGGCACCAGAATTTTCCCAATCTTGCCCTCATCGACGGCTTCGAATTCCATCGTTGCCTTGTCGGTTTCGATCTCGGCGAGAATGTCGCCGGATTTCACAAGATCGCCTTCCTTCACCAGCCATTTGGCGAGCTTGCCCTCCTCCATGGTGGGCGACAAAGCAGGCATCAGAATCTCGCTGGACATGATCAGGCCAACACATCCGTATAGAGTTCTTCCGGCGCGGGCTCGGGGCTTTCGGTTGCGAATTCGGCGGCCATGTTCACGATGGCGCGCGTGTCCTTGTCTATCGCCTTGAGATCGTCCTCCGTGGCGACGCCGCGCTCGACCAGCTTCTGGCCGAAATGCTCGATGGGGTCGCGCTTCTCGCGCACCGACTGCACCTCCTCGCGCGTGCGGTACTTCGCGGGGTCCGACATCGAATGGCCGCGATAGCGATAGGTCTTCATTTCGAGAATGATCGGGCCCTTGCCGGCGCGGCACCACGCGACGGCCTTTTCGCCCGCTTCATGCACCGCTTCGACATCCATGCCGTCGACTTCCTCGCCGGGAATATTGAACGATGCGCCGCGCTTGGAGAATTGCGCCTGCGCGCTTGAGCGCTCGACGCTCGTGCCCATCGCGTATTGATTGTTCTCGATCACATAGACGACCGGCAGCTTCCAGAGTTCGGCCATGTTGAAGGATTCGTACACCTGGCCCTGGTTGGCGGCGCCGTCGCCGAAATAGGTCAGCGTCACGCCATTGGTCTTGCGGTATTTCTGACTGAAGGCGAGGCCGGTGCCGATGGGAACCTGGGCGCCGACAATGCCGTGACCGCCGAAGAAATGCTTCTCGCGGCTGAACATGTGCATCGAGCCGCCTTTGCCTTTGGAATACCCGGTGGCGCGACCCGTGAGCTCGGCCATGACGCCTTTCGGGTCCATGCCTGTCGCCAGCATGTGGCCGTGATCGCGATAGGCGGTGATGACATCGTCGCCCGGCTGGAGGGCCGCCTGCAGGCCCACCACGACCGCTTCCTGTCCGATGTAAAGGTGGCAGAAGCCCCCGATCAGACCCATGCCGTAGAGTTGCCCCGCCTTCTCCTCGAAGCGGCGGATCAGCAGCATATCGGAATAGAACTTCTTCTGCAGCGCGGTCCCGATCTCGCTGGCCTTGTCGGCTTTGTTTGTCTGGGCTGCCTTAGCTTCGGCCATTCCCGATAGTCCTCCCGCGACCGCCCCGGAGCGCGGGCGGTTGTGGCAAGCGGCCGGGATTTTGGCAAGCCGGAACGGGTGCCGGCGCTATTGCTTGTCGCGGGGGACGGCGATCTGGCCCGGAGCGCTGCCGAGCAGCTGTCCGCGGGCGATCTCCTCGACCAGGTCGGGGTCGACATGCCCGGGTTCAAGCAGGCCGATGCGGTGCTCGAGCCGCGCGCGATCGGTACGCACGGACACGAGTTCCTGCTGCTTCACGGCCAGCCGCGCCTGAACGTCCGACAAAGCCAGCAATCCCCGCTCACCGAAGATGGTGTAGTAGCCAAAATAGGTGACAAACGCGGCAGCGATCGCCGGGATCACGAGAATGCCAAAGAACCGCGTCACGCTATGCCTGATTCGCATGAATGCGACCGAATCATAAACCGATTCGGCAGGTCAAGAAGAATTGTGTTAACGGGCGAATTGTTCGGCTGATGCATGACGAAACCGCGAATGGCGAATGAAGAGAAGTTCCCTCTGCGCTTTTCGCCACTCGCCAATCAATGACTCCGCAGGACACTTTTGCCCGCGTAGACCGCCTGGTCGCCCAATTGCTCTTCGATGCGCAGGAGCTGGTTGTATTTGGCGAGGCGGTCGGAGCGCGCGAGCGAGCCGGCTTTGATCTGTCCGCAATTGGTGGCGACCGCGAGATCGGCGATGGTCGAGTCCTCCGTTTCGCCCGAGCGGTGGGACATCACGGCGCGGTAGGCCGCGCGATGCGCCATATTCACGGTCTCAAGAGTCTCGCTCAACGTACCGATCTGATTGACCTTTATGAGAATAGCATTGGCGACGCCTTTGGCGATGCCCTCGCTCAACCGCGCGGTGTTGGTGACGAAGATATCGTCGCCCACGAGTTGCACCTTCTTGCCGAGCGCCTTGGTGATGGCAGCCCAGCCTTCCCAATCGTCTTCGGCCATGCCGTCTTCGATGGAGACGATGGGATAGCGGCTGCACAGATCCTCGTAGACCTTCACCATGCCGGCAGGATCGAGCGTCTTGCCTTCGCCTTCAAGCACATAGCGGCCGTTCTTGAAGAATTCGCTTGAAGCCGGATCGAGCGCGAGCACGACATCGTCGCCCGGTTTGTAGCCTGCCTTCTCGATCGAACGCATGATGAAGCCCAGCGCTTCGTCGGCGCTCTTGAGCACAGGCGCGAAACCACCCTCGTCGCCGACATTGGTGCTGTGGCCGGCATCCTTCAACGCCTTCTTGAGCGCGTGATAAACTTCCGATCCCTTGCGCAACCCGTCGCGGAAGCTTTCCGCACCGACCGGCATGATCATGAATTCCTGGAAGTCGATGGGATTGTCGGCGTGCACGCCGCCATTGACGATGTTCATCTGCGGTACCGGCAGAACGTGCGCGGAAGACCCGCCGACATAGCGATAGAGCGGCAAACCCGCCGCCTCTGCGCCGGCCTTGGCCAGCGCGAGCGACACGCCGAGGATCGCGTTGGCACCCAATCGGCTTTTGTTCGGCGTGCCGTCGAGTTCGCACATCATGCGGTCGATGCGAACCTGGTCTTCGACATTGAGGCCGCAAATCGTGTCGAAGATCTCGGTGTTGACGGCGGCAACCGCCTTCTCGACACCCCTGCCACCATAGCGTTTGCCGCCGTCGCGCAGCTCGACCGCTTCATGCATTCCTGTGGAGGCGCCCGACGGAACCGCTGCCCGGCCGAACGATCCCTCCTCCAACCGCACATCGACCTCGACGGTCGGGTTGCCGCGGCTGTCCAGGATTTCGCGGGCGATAACGTCGACGATTGCGGTCATTTAATATCCTCGACACAGAAAAGTCGGATTACGCTGGCCTTCTAGGAGATGATACGCGTACCGGCAAGCCGCGGCTTATTCGGCTCGTTCGCGCGTTACCTCCGGAGGGGTCCGATCAATGCACCTGCCGCTGGGCGGGCGTTCAAGGAGTAATCTTATGAGAGTGTCACGTTTCCTGCTGGCCAGCCTGAGCGCCGGCTTGCTCTTGGGGACTGCAAGCGTCGCAGTCGCCCAAAACGGCCCCCCGCCTCCGGACCAGGGACAATACGGACCGCCGCCTCAGGGCCAATATGGACCACCCCCTGGCTATCAAGGCCAGTATGGACCGCCGCCGGGCGATCAAAGCCAATACGGGCCGCCGCCAGGCGATCAAGGGCAGTATGGCCCGCCGCCATCCGACCAAGGGCCATATGGCGGACCGCAGGGTCAATACGCCGGACATGGGCACATGCACCTGTCTCCGGAACTAAGGTGGATGTGGATGAAAGATAACCACGACCAACTGGCTTCGATGACACCGGATCAGCGCAAGGCCTTTCGCGACCAGTTTCGCGCCCAGTTCGCGGCGATGAGCGCCGCCGACAAGCAGAGGACGATCGATCGCTTGCAGGCGGAATGGAATGCCCTGCCGCCGGCCGAACAGCAGAAGTTCGAGCAAAAGCTTGCCGAGCGTCGCGGCGGCGGGCCTGACGGCGGTCAGTACGGACCGCCCCCGGGCCAGGGCGGATATCCGGGTCAGTACGGACCGCCGCCGGGTCAAGGCGGACCGCAAAGTCCTTATCAGGGCCCCCCGCAGGGTCCCTATCAAGGTCCCCCGCCGGGACAGGGTGGACCCGGACCTGACGGCCAGTAATCGCACGACAATCGCCGACCAGCGGCCGCTGCGGAGAAACACCGCAGCGGCCGACTCGGATTCGGTCGCGATGCGCTAGAGTCGGCTCAAGGCGCCGCGCCGATTCGCGCGCCAATTCCAAGGGGAAACGCAATGCTCAATATGTCTTCGCACTTCGTCATGCTGACCGCGATCGTCACGATTCTGATCGGGCTGTTCTGCATCTATCTCATCCTGCGCGTGGGTGGCCTGCGCGGAAAACACAACATCGTGGCGCCTTCCGTTACCGGGCATCCGGAATTCGAGCGCGGCTATCGCGTGCAGATGAACACGCTCGAATCCATGCCGATCCTGCTGCCGGCGTTGTGGCTCGCAACCGCTTATGTCAAGTCGATTACCTGGCTGCCGCTGCCGTGGCTTCCGGCCGCATTGGGAGTTTTGTGGATCGTCGGCCGCATTATGTACGCGCAAGGCTACATCGCAGAGCCGTCCAAACGCAGCACGGGCTTCCTCATCTCGGGCATCGCGCTATTGCTTTTGATCGTCATTGCCGTCATCGGCATCGTGATGACGTGGATGGCGGTATCCGGCGACGGCACAGCGTCGGCCTAATGCACATGCCTCTTGGCGATCCGGTCGATCTCGACCAGATCGCCGAGAAGGGCAGGCAGGTCCTTGAGCTTGACCATGTTCGGTCCGTCGGACGGCGCGTGGTCGGGATCCTGGTGCGTCTCCATGAACACGGCCGCACATCCCGCCGCCACCGCCGCGCGCGCTAGATAAGGCACCATCGTGCGATCGCCGCCCGTTTTGTCGCCCTGCCCGCCCGGACGCTGCACGGAATGCGTCGCGTCGAACACAACCGGCGCGCCGAATTTTGCCATGATCGGCAGCGCACGCATATCAGAAACGAGCGTGTTGTAGCCGAAGCTCACGCCGCGCTCGGTGACGAGCACATTGGGATTGCCCGCGCCTGTGATCTTCGAAATGACGTTCTTCATGTCTTCCGGCGCGAGGAATTGGCCCTTCTTGACGTTGACCGCCTTGCCGGTTCTCGCCGCGGCGACCAGCAGATCCGTCTGTCGACACAGCATCGCCGGAATCTGCAGCACATCGACCGATTGCGCCACGGCCGCGCATTGGTCGCGCTCATGCACATCGGTGAGCACTGGCAATCCGATGCTCTCGCGGATCTCGTCGAAAATAGGCAATGCGAGTTCGAGGCCGATGCCGCGCTCGGCGTTGCCGCTGGTGCGATTGGCCTTGTCGAAACTCGTTTTGTAGATGAGGCCGACACCTGCCTTGGCGGCGATCTCCTTGAGCGCGCTCGCCATCTCGAGCGCATGAGCGCGGCTCTCGAGCGCACAGGGCCCCGCAATGATCGCGAGCTTCAGGTGATTGCCGATCTCGACGGCGCCGACTTTGACGGTGGCATTGGGCTGGGTCATGACGCGATCCTAACGTCTTTCGGCAGAATTCGCATCCTGTTTGAAGAATGGCAATCCCAAATCAGGAAATCAGCGTCACGCCATCCAGCCGCGCGGCTTTGCGGTCGAATGTCACTGTCGTCGTGCAACCTCGTGCAAGGTTCACCTGCGTCATCAGCACGTCCGACAAATCGACGCTACCCTGCTCATAGATCGACAGCGCACCTTCGACAAGTTCAGCGTCCTCAAGCAGAATATCGGCGCTTGCAACGAGCTGTCTAACGACGCGCGCCACGGCAGACCGGCTGTAATCGTAGGCGCTGGTCAGTACCCAAACCGTCTCGCAAAGTGCGATGCGGTCGACGAAGCCGGGATCCGCCGGCGAGCAATGATCCCCGATAAACCGCGCCGCCAACCGGGTTTGTTTCGGCTCGTCTTCCACGAAGAGCCGGACAAGCACGTTCGTGTCGAGACCGATCATCGCGTAGTTCGCCGATGTCTTCCGACCGCGCCTTTCGTAAGGGCCTCGTCCATTTGTTTGAGAGTGACGTGCTTGTGCGGCTTGCCGAGGATTCCCGCAAGACGGGTCACGCTGAGGTTTACGGGTTGCATTTCGACCTGCCCGTTCGTGACGACGAATTTGACATTGTCCCCGCTGCGGGCACCCAGCTTTTCGCGGACCTCCTTGGGCAACGTCACCTGCCCCTTGTTGCCGACCCGCATTTCGAAAGAGCCTTGCGGCGGCGCCACGGCGCGATACCGCGTGGCGCGGCCTTCCTTGACTTTGCGGATCTTGTATCCCCGCGCCGCGAGCCGGCGCAGCAGATTGTATTGCGGGCCGCCGGTCGCCGCGATGAGTTCGTCCATAGTGGCGCCGCGCGCGCCGGTCAGCAGTTTTTCAGCCTGCGCAGGACCGGATAATCGCTCATCCATTTTCCGACAATACGTGAGTAGCTACTCTCAAAAATCCTACCATCGAAGAGCTGGCCCGGCAACCCCGGTCGGTCACGAGATCACCCTGAGCATGTCGCTGCCGGAGTCGTTGAGCCGGAATGCGCGGCCGTTGAGATCTGCGTCGAACACGAAACGCTCGGGGCTTAGCGGATCGGCGAGCTTCCAGTAGCCGTCTTTCGTTTCCGTGAGCGGTCCTCCCCCTTCAACAACCAGTTGCTTGCCCTGGGCGAGCAGAACCGCCCCTCCCACCCACGGATCGCGATTAAGATAGGTTCCGGCAAGCGCGCGCAGGCGATCGGGGACGGCGGGCTGCGGACGCGCGGCATTGCGGCCGAGCAGGCGCTCACCCCACCACAGCGCAGCAAGCTTCCCGTTCTCGCGCACGAATGAAAATATATGCGGCGCCCATTTGGGATGGTCCGTAATCAGCGTGTCCTTGTCCGCCTGCTGCAGGCGTCCCGTCGCGCCGCCGCTTTCGAGCACGAGTTGTCCGCCGCGCATCACAAAATCGAGCGCATCGCCGGAATCCGAAAGGAAACGTCCGGCATAGTCGGCGGGCTTCGCGATCGTGAGCTTGCCCATCGGATCCGGCGGCGCCGGCAGACGCGCGTTCGCACGCACCGCGCGCATCAATTGCACCGCGAAGGCCGTCGTCTTGCGCGGACGATAATCGCCGAGGTCGCCGTTGACGCTGGCAAAGCACGCGACCCCCGCGGCCGGATCGGCGTGAAACGACGAGGTGAAGCAGATCATGCCGCCGGTGTGATGCAGGCACGGTTTGCCGTCGATCAGAACGGTGGCGAGGCCGTTTCCATAGCGCGCCTTGGGCCCGAAAATCGGCGCATCGATCACCGGTTTGATGAAGCGCTGTGCGGAACGGTCGGTCAATACCGGCGCGCCTTTGCCGGTTCCGAGCGTGAGCAGAAACTGAAGATAATGCGCCATCTGTTCGGCGGTCGAGGCGATCGATCCCGCCGCCGTATCTTCATCCGTCCACGGAGCAACGCTCATCGGTACCTGCGTGAGCGATGGACGATCCTGATAGAACGGATAATACCCTACTGCATATTGCGCGCGATCTTCGTCGGTGATGATGCCTTTGGTGGCCGTCATACCGAGCGGACTCAACACGGCCTCGCGGATCGCATCGGGATGCGGCTTGCCTGCGATGCGATCGATCAGATGACCGAGAAGCTCGTAGCCCGTATTGCTGTAAGAGAAATGCGTTCCCGGCTTGAAGCCGGACCACAACCGGCCCCCGGCCACGCGCGGGAAAATGGGAGCGCCGTCCGGCAAGCCGGCGGTATGGCTCAGCACCTGCGCCACCGTGATCGGCTCCTCGGGCAGCATCGCGTCGGGAAGATATTTCGACGGCGGCAAATCGAGATCGATTTTTCCCGCATCGCTCAGGTGAAACAGCGTGAGCGCCGCAAATGCCTTGCTGATCGAGCCGATCTGAAACAGATGCGCGGTCGAGACCGGAATGCGGCGGTCGATGTCCGCCCAGCCCAGAGTCATGAGAGCCACAAAGCCGTCGGCATCCGTCACGCACAACGTCATGCCCGGCAGCCCGATGGTCTGCAATTCCAGCGCCGCGTAACGGCGCAACGCATCGAGTGCGGCCGAATAATCGTGACCCGAGCGGCCGGTCTGCTTGACGCTCAGCGTGGACTGCGGCGGCGATGCAAACGCCGCACTCGCCGCCATGGCGCCTGTGGCCGCGGCAGCACCGAGCCATGTTCTGCGAGTCAAATGCATGGGAGGAAATCCTTATGGGAGGAAAAATCCGGAATCCTGATCCGTCGTTTATTGAAGAGACGCCATGCGT
>JBEKDC010000130.1:0-8958 GCA_050014535.1 Rhizomicrobium sp. | reverse complement strand
GAGCAGCCCGAGGAACGGTCCGCCGGAGATGGAGATCGTAAGCAGCACCATGTTGCGGGCGAGCCGTTGGTTCTCGCGCACGAGCGTCGCGTCCATCAACGCGCGTATCACTTCGATGCCTTCGGCGCTGAGAACGAGCTGGCCGCCCTGCGACGCGCGACGGCGCATTTCGTCCGCGCCGGCGCGGAATATTCGGTAGATCGAGGAGTTGGCGAGCTTGCGCCTCGTTCCGCCGCGCAACGCGGACTCGTCGATGGACAACGGATCGCCGCCCTGCCGCCGGAACAGCTCGAGGAATGCGTCATTGCCGCTGTCGACCGAGCCGACATACGTCGCCTTGGAAAACATGACGAACCAGGAAATGACCGCCATCAGTCCGAGGATGGAGATGACGACCCATGCGTCGACCGTGACGGATTTTACGATGATCCCGAAATAGCCGAACCCGAAACCCGCCTGCTTTTCGTCGGCGCCGAACACGACAAGATGCTGGTCCGGCCCCTGACTGACGTCGTCCGCCAGAACAAGCGCGGCGGGACGGGCGATTTTTGAGATCCGGATCTCGTCCATTTCCCCGATGAAGTTCGCGGTGGGCGTGCCGGCTGGTGTCGTGTTAGGCGCTTCTCCACCCAGTGCCGTCACCGTGTTCAATGCCGGGAGCGAACCCGGGGCGCTGCCGACGCTGTGTCCGTTAACAAAGAGCGTGAGGGTTTTCCCGTCGGCGGTCACTGCGATTTGCGTCCAGGCGCCTTTCGCGATCGCCTGCGTCCCGGCCACGCGCGCAGGCGTCGCACCCCCGATCTCCGCGAACGGAACGCCTTGATCGAGTCCGACGACAAGCGACGACGCGCCGTCGCGCCGGGTATAGAGCCCGCCCCTGGCCTGCGGCACATCGCTTTTGACCCAGGCGCTGAAGGTGAACGATCCGCCGGCGGCAATCGCGAGAGACGAACTCGGCGGTACGGCAATCGCGCCTGTGCCCGAGAAACGCGCGCCCTTGCCGATGATGGCGCCGTCATCGATTCCGCTTGGAGCCGTCAGCGCGTTGTTGCCGTAAGCCGTGGCGTCTTTCGGCGGCGCGCCGGCGGCCTGATCGAAGTGATAAACGAGCGCATAGTCGGGATCGAAAGTCTGGGCCGCATCGCCGGCCGGCGGCGCTTTCTTGTTGCCGTAATAGAGCCATATCTGCTTTGCCGATCCCGCCGGGAAATCCGGGACGTCGACCCAAATCGTCGCAACGCCCAGCAGTGGATCGTAGGATTCGATATGGAAGGTGAGAGGCGTCTTGTCGTCGGATCCCACGAAACGCAAATCGGCGCCGTTGTCCTGCGCATCGCTGAAGCTGAAATTGCCGCTGTGAAGCCGAACGAGGACGGCGACGCGTCCGGCGGGGTCCGCGATGTTCGCGCCTTTGGGTGTGGTGTCGATCGTGATCTGCTTGCGATAAGACCAGTCGGTCTGCCACCACGCTGCGGCCGGTGTCGGCGCGAGAACGGGTAATAGTAGCGCCAGCAGAAGCCAGCGCAGGCGTGCAATCCGGGTCGTCGAAAGTATCCGCTTCACGTTAGAACTCCGTCTTGACGCTGAAACTGGTGACCGGCTGGTAGGCTTTTGTCGTGGGGCCGTTTATCAGCGGCACCGCAACATCGACATTGCCGGATACGTAAGTGAAAAGCTCAATGCGCGAACCGAGCCCGGCGCTATACAAGTGAAATGCCGATTTCTGATTGGGCTGCCCGAAGATCGCGGCGGGTAGCGCGTCTTCCACCCAGTCCATGCCCGAATCTCCGAATGCAAAGAATCGCCAATCGTCGATGAACGAACCGAACCACGACCCGATCGAAGGGCTGCGCAACTCGATCGAGCCCAGCAAGCCGTTGTCGGCCACCGCTTCCGATTGCAGATAGCCGCGAACCGAAGTGAGACCACCCAGGGCGAATTCTTCGGTCGGTATGAGCGGCTGATCCGAACCCTGACCTGCAAAATGGAAGACCGCCTGGAAATCGCCGCCCAGGGACTGCGTCTGCGTCGCGTCGAGATTTACATGGATGAAGTTCGCCGTGGCGAAAGCGCGTGTCTGCACAAATTCCAGCGGCGAGGTGCCGAACCCGCGAATTCCCGCGGTGATCCCGATGGAGATGTCGGTCGCCGACTCCTTGCTCGCTCGTGACAGGTTATAGGTGGCCGCCAGCGGCACGTATTCGACCGTCGTGCATGTGCCGCCGGGGACAATCGGGGATATGCAAGGCGTTTTTGGATTGAACGAAACATTTTCCAGGAAGTGATTGAAACTGATCCCAAAATTGAACGTATCGTCGAATTCGCCCAGCTTCGGAAGCGTCATGACTCCGTGTGCGCTGATCGAATAGCCGTTCCCCAGCACACCCGTTCCGCCCAGCGAGTTGACGAAGCTGGCCGACTGGTAACCGGACACGAGCAGCGACCAGGGCGATCCCCAGATCGGCGCCAGGTAGGAGGCGGCGAAAACCTGGCCGCTTTTCACATTCTGCGGCGCGCGCAGCCAGGTCGCCGAAATGGAATTTCCCAGCTGCCAGAGATTGTCGTAGCGAACCGTCGCAATGGTCCGCAGCGGTTCCGTGTTCGCGCTGTGATCGTTGTTCAACTCGACGCTGGCGTGGACGGGGAGTTGATCCTTGACCTGGAGATCCACGTCCACGGTATCGGGGACCTTTCCAGGTTTCAGCAACGGCGTGACCTGCTCGCCGGGCAGCCGATTGAGGTCTGCGAGCTCCTGCTGCGTGTCTTCGAAATTGGGGACATTGCCCGCCTGCAGCGACGGAACGTGCGCCTTGATCTCGCTCGGCAGGTAGTATCTGGCGCCGGTCACACGCAGGAGTCCGACCGGCGCTTCCACGACGTGAAGTTTGACGATTCCGTTGGTCACGTTCTGCGGCGGAATTTCGACGACGACCGATTGATAGCCGTGCGACTCGTATGCGCGTTGCAATGCCTGGCGTGCCGCGCCCACATCGTCGCGAACCCGATCCGGACCCAGAAACGGATAGACGGCCGTTTCGATCGTTTCCTGGTCGAGCTTTGTATTGCCGTCGACGTCATAAGCTTCGATGTCGACGTGTCGCTCCGACGAGGGTGAAACCGTCTGACTTGGGGCCGACGCAGGTTGAGCGGCTGCAGTCGCGGATTGACTTGGGCCGGACGAAGGTTGGCCGGCGACAGGCGCAGTTTCGCTCGCGCCTTCCGGCGCTGGATCGCCCAACGCGGGACCGGCAAACATGAACGCGACAATCATGCAGACGCCCACCAAGCGCCCGCCGACAATCGGCGTTGGCGGAATTTTACCCACAGTCCCCGCACCCCATCCCCGCTCAGTCTGCGCGAGCGGGCTCGATTACCCGTAGTCGAGATTCACGACAGCCTTGCGACACTCCAGACCGCCGCCGCATCTCGGTCGGCAAAGGTCTTTCCGGCAGAAACCCAAGCCGGACGGCTCGCGTGGTGGGTATCGGTCCGACGATTCCGACTCCTACATTCCCGGCAGCCGCCATTGGTCCTTGCTGCGCCATGCGCAGAAGCGAATTTGCGGCCATGAACAAGCCTTTCCCCGACGACACCACGCAGCGGCCACGGCGACGACCGCCTGTTACCCAACCACCAAATGTGACAATAGACGACTAAAAAGATGTTGTCTACCGTATATATTTGATATTGTTGGATTTAATGTGATGGAGGGGACGTTTGAGCAGCGCGGCGTCACGTTGCCCCAAATTGGTCGCGCGTGGCGGAAGTCTGCAAGTGTTCGTGGAATAGAGAAGCTCCGAAACGACACGCGGCCCCGCCGGAGCGGGGCCGCGCTGATGTTGTCGTCGAAGTCGTTCAGCCGCCGACGATACCGGCTACCGAGCAGGCGCCGGCGGCGCCCTTGTACTCGATATTCAGGCCGAGGCCGGAGGTGTTACTCAGGAATGTCCCTTTGAGTGCGGCATTCCAGTACGTCGGCAGAGGCGCGATACCGGCCGACGCGAGAATGCCGTTCTTGGGATCGACATTGATGTCGGCGGCTGTGATGTAGACCAGATATTTCTGGACAGTCGCTTCCTGCGTCTTGCTCGCGTAGCAGTTGTAACCGACAAAGTTGACCGTTCCCGTGATCGGATAGCTGCCGGTCGTCGTCGGATTGGCGAGCGCAGAGGTCGGTGCGAGCCCCTGAACCCAGTCCTGCGGATTGGTGCGCAAGCCGTTGGCGGTGTTGGAAGCATCGTAGGCGCCCGTGGATGTGCTCTGCGGCGGTTTGATCACCGAAAACGCATCCAGCGCCCCGATTTCGGTCGGAGCTACCCATTGGCCCAAGGAATTCTGCAGCGTCGCAGAATTCAGATTGTAGGTGTTCGCATTGGTGACGAGAACGGCCGGCAACACGGAATCCACACCGACATAGCCGATGCGGCCGAGAGTGATCGCATTCGCGTTGGTAGCGCCGCTGCTGTCGTAGTTGCCGTTGGAGCCGTTGGGAACAGCGGTGAACGCCACATATTGCGTCACGCCGCTATTCAGTGTCGCCAACGTGAACTTTCCTGGAGTTTCGCCGGCGACAGAGGGATAGTTCGCACTTGTGCTGTTGTAGGACACGCCTTTCAACGCTGTCGGCAGCGTAGACGCGCCCGTCGGATAGTTGTTGCCGGTGATCAGAGCCGGGCATACCGCCGACAGGTTTCGCGAAAAGACGGACGTGGCGCCGGCGCTGTCGCCGCGGCCCACGATCTGAAGCGGAACGCTCCACGACGCGGCAGGTGTGGGGTCGGTCGGATCTTCGAGCGACTTATTGCCGTTCAGCGCCTTCAGCGCCGGATCGTTCCAGTTTGTGATCTGGCCGTTGAATATCTTGCAGTATGTCTCTGCATTGAGACGCAGGCCACCGCTGCTGCGGGAGTACTTGATGTTGAACGAATAGGTCGTCGGCGTGCCCGGCGTGGAAGGATTATAAACCTTCTCGTAGACCGCATTGTATGCGATCGCAACCGGATTGACGGCCACCGGAAACTGAACCAGCGGCCCGTAAAGCTGCAGGGGATTGCCGTATTGGCCGGCTCCCGGCGTTACGCCGGGCGCCACCACAACAACGTTCGACGATCCCTGCGTTTCCGTGCCGCCGCCATTGTAGATGCCCACATCGGCTGATGCGAGCGGCGTCTCCGAAAACGCAAATTGAATCGATGGAAGATACTGCGTCGTCGTCGCCGATATCGTGCCGTAAAGATCGGGATTGTGGCTGAACTGCGCAAGAATGCCCGTGCCGGATGTCGCCGAAACGTAGTAGATGGTGTCGGCGGTGTTGATGTGCTTCGTTGCGCAATTTTGGGGGTCTTTAAGCGAAGCGCCGTCGCCGAGATAATTGAACGGCGTTTCGGATTGAAAGGTCGGCGGCGTTCCTTTGGTGATGAGCTGGGTCGGAAGGCCGTAGCAATCCATTTGCTGACGCACATAGGGTGCGACGATCGACGCTCCGCCGCTATATACGTCTCCGGGTGCCGCATATGCGCCGGTCGCCATCCAGGCGGACGCGGCGATTGCGATGCATGCGCTGTGGCGCATGCGCGTTTTGAAGCTCGACATGTCAGTTATCTCCATCATTTGGGTTGAGAGCGCGTGTGTTGAGGAAGCGATCGGCGGGGCGCTTTGGCGTGGATGAGTGCTACCGAAGGCGCGCAAACAGGCCGCGCCGCGCAAGCCAATCCTCGAAGTCGAAACTCCATACCCAGCCCCTTCGATGCCCTGCCCATGACGCAGGCCCTGCAATCGGGTCGCCCCGGTCCGAGCATCGTTTCCTCGATATTACAGATTGAGTAGATCATGTCGAGTCTTTTAGTAGTATTTCTTTTCGCCCCCCCCCCAATCGCAAGGGCCGCCGCCCCGGCGGCCACGGAAGCGACGCGCGATCGAACCGTCTTGGTCGTCAATGCTGCCGTCCGAAAAGGCGGGCATTTCGGCTTCGTGGTCACCCAACTGGACCGTTTCAACCGTTTCCCGATCGAGCGTCATATTGGCGTCGCAAGCAGACCGGGTTCGCGCAGTCGAGAAACAAGACAACTTTGCGACAGTCGACGTGCGGCACCGACGCCGGCAATCGCCGCTGCTCGAACCGCAGAAAGAACATTTTTCCACTTGTGTCAGGGGTTTGGCGCACGGCCCGACGTTGAATTGATAATTCTTTCGCAGCTGCTCTTGGCTTCACGTGCATAGCAAACTCCCCGCTCTCCCATCTTCGTCATGCGAATGCGAGTGCCGCACGCAATCTTCATCGGACCGTCATCGCACATTCGCGATCGATCTATTCAGTGCGCCATCGAAGCGCTGCCGATCGCGCGGGGCACTATTGGGGGAAGGAAATTCCGGGGACGGCTTTTGCCGTTCCGGCAAAAAACTCTCACGCAAAAACCAGAGAGTATATTGACCAGTACAGCGTACTGCACGACAGCATTTGTCCAGAGATTATCTCGGGTCAAAGCGTGATTATTTTAACTATTACTTGAGATAGATATTTATTCACTTGTGAATTTTTAATTAACGCTTCGTTAGCACTTTCAAAACTTGACGGCCTTTGACTATTATCCCGCCGACTCGTCGGAGCGCCTTTCTCCAGCATCAACAGCCCACCCAAGCCGTTACGCGCATTCGCGAGGGGACTGCAGTTGCCGGATGAACGTACCGAACGAGCCGACAAACGGCTGAGGCAGCAACGACGCTTCGGGAAGAACGTCAGCGGCGGCCGTCCGAATTTCCACCTGAAACCGAAGGAGAACTACTGAAATGACGAAATTGAAAACTCGCATTCTGATGACCGCATGCATCGCCCTGGCGGGCAGTTCCATGTTGTCATCGGCTGCGCTCGCCGGGGTCACGCAGGTATATGGCGGCGGCTCTTCGCTGATCGCTCCCTACTGGCGTCAAGTCGGCGACTGCTACGGCAATCCCACAGCGCTTATCTATAGCGGTACACCGCCGACCTTCGCAGACATCACGCCGTTCGATTTTGTCGGCACGACGCCCGCCAACTCGCAGAATTGCGCGACCAAGCACATCAGCACGCTTTACACGGTCAACTACATCTCGACCGGTTCGGGCACGGGAATCGAAGGCATCTACAGTCATAATCCCCAAGTGTTTGGCTTTGTCGACGCCGGGGAGACGACGTACTACCCGACGGTAAACTACGGTCTCTCCGACACCGGCCTCGCCGATTCGGACGTTGCGATCTACAACAGCGGCGGCACGGAGCACGGTGCGACGGTCGTTGCGCCGGGCGTGACGCCGGGAGCAGGTCAGTACGGCAATCCTCTGCAGCTTTACGGGCCGCTGATTCAGTTCCCGTTCTCGATCGATCCGGTCGTCATCGCCTATAGCCCGGTCTACGAAAAAGTCTACAATCCCAGTACGCCGAGCACTCCGACGACCTATTCGCTCAACATCAAGAGTACCTTCCTGAGATCCAATGGCAGCGGCGGACTGCATCTCGACGCGACGACCTACTGCAAGATCTTCAACGGCCAGATCACCAATTGGAACGACCCGGCTTTGAAGACACTCAATGGCGGGCAGTCCCTGAAGGATCCCGCCGATCCGACGCCGGTCGCTTCCTGGAGTGTGCCGATGCAGATCGTCGGCCGCGAGGATAGTTCGGGCACGACGTCGATCTTCTATCGCAACCTTGCAACAGTTTGCAGCGCGCTGATCAGCGGCAACAACTACGTAGCAGCGGGTGGCACGACGCTTCCGTCGGCACTCCTTGACGCCGGAGAAACGTCCTCGAATCCGGGATACAACAAGGCGAACCCGAACTATCCGGCGCCCGCAATCGAGACGCTCGGAAAATTCACCACCGCGAACGGCAGCGACGGCGTTTCCAAATATGTCGCCTTCACTGCGCTTCCCAGCGACGGCATCGGCGGCGACAATCCGACCACGATCATCCAGGGTCGCATCGGATATGTGGGGCCCGACTATGCCCTTCCGGCAGTCCTGAGCACAAACCAAAACACCTACGGCCTCAACACGGCAACGCTCAAGAACTCTCTCGGGCAGTGGATTTCGCCGACAGCGGCGGCCGCGGCGAAATCGTTCTCGGTACTCTCCCCGCCGACGGGATCGGCCGCGACGGACCCGGCCAATTGGGTTCAGCCGATCGCCAACACATCCCCGCTCGGCAATCCGACTGTCTCCGGCGGCTATCCGATCGTCGGGACGACGAACTTTCTCGGATATACCTGCTACGCCAAATCGGCGAATACCAGGCTGATCACGGGAATGATCAAATATGTCGAAACCAATCTGATCAACACGGACACCTCGACGGGCATTCTGGCGGAAGCCGGATTGTCGCCACTGCCCAAGGCTTGGACGTCGGCCATCGAGGCCACGTTTGAGAGCAACACGTCCGGCCTCGGTCTCAATATTTCGACCGTAGGTGCAGCCGGCGCGTGCAGCGTTGCCGGCGTCGTCGGCGGTTGAACGCAAAACAGTGAAGAGTAAGGAAGCGGCCCCCTCGCGGGGCCGCTTTTTTTTGACCTCTTGGCTCCGCCGAGCACGATGCGTGACAGACCTATTGGTCCGGATAGCCGAAGCGGTCAACCCACGGCGCAAGCTTCGGCAGCACCGGCGCAAGATACTCGCCATAGCGGCGCCACTGGCCCACGCCTTTCGAAGAAAGACCGTGCGCCAGCTGCGGCCCACTGGGCGTATTGATCGGGCGCCGTTGAGCGGTTTCGGCGACGCGCGCCATCCCTGCGTTCCAAGCAATGCCGAGAAACTCGCAAAGGCGGCGGGCCTCCCCTTCCATATCGGCCACAAGATTTTCGTGGCGGACATCGTAAAAATTCAAGCCCAGCTTTTCTCGATACAGGTCGCACAGGCTCATCACAGCGTCGTAATGGCCGGCAGTCGACTCCAGAGTCGTCAATTCGTAAATCTGTTCCGTCATGACGA
>JBEKDC010000129.1:0-8992 GCA_050014535.1 Rhizomicrobium sp. | reverse complement strand
CAGTCAGGGTTCCGGCGTGTTGATCGCCCTGATCAAGAACGAGATCGACGGCAAACCGGTGCAACACAGGTTGATTTCCGCGATTTTGATGGGTTCGCGGCTTTCTGTGCCGGCTGGTGGCGTGGTCGGGGGAGATTTCAAATCGATTCCGCTTTGCCAATCGCGCAGCCAGACGCAATGCACGATTCCCTATGCGTCGTTCCGCGCCGACGTTCCCCCGCCGGCCAATACCCGCTTCGGCAAGGTTCCCGGCGCGGGAATGGTGGCGGGCTGCGCCAATCCGGCCGCGCTGGCCGGCGGTTCCGGCGAACTTCACGCCTACCTGCCGACGCATGGTTCGTTCAACGGCATTTCCATGGTGCCCGGGCCGTGGGTGAAGGGGAAAACGATCGACACGCCGTTCGTTTCGGTGCCCGGCCTGTTGACCGCAGAATGCCTGTCGACCAGCGACGGCACCTACCTTGCGATCACGGTGCACGGCGACGCGAACAGCCCGCGCACGAGCGTAATTGCGGGCGACGTTGTGGTCGGCGGCAAGGTGCAGGCCGACTGGGGTCTGCACCTGATCGACGCCAATCTGGCGATGGGAAACCTGGTCGACATCGTCGCCGCGGAATCGAAAGCTTATTTGGCCAATCGGTGAGGCGCAAAGGCGCGGTCCGAATGTTTCACGCGCCGCCGCGAGAGCCTCGCGCTCCGCGGCGGCGCGTTTGCAGCGGCTCTAACTCTTCATCCCCAACTGATCGAACAGGAAGGTGAGGATATCGGTCTGCTGGTCGATGCGTTCGCTCAGCGAGCTGCCGATGCCGTGGCCGGAGCTTTTGCTGGTGCGCAACAGGATCGGCGCGCTGGAGGACGTCGCCGCCTGCAACGCCGCCGCGAATTTGCGCGAATGAAGCGGATTGACGCGGCCGTCATTGGCGCCTGTCAACATCAGCACCGCCGGATAGGCCGTGCCCGCCACAACATGATGATAGGGCGAGTAGGCGTAGAGGGCCGCGAACTGCGCGGGGTTCGTCACCGTGCCGAACTCCGTGACGTTGAACGAGCCGTTGGGATCGAGTTCCACGCGCACCATGTCGTAGATGCCGACGGCCGAGACCACGGCATGCGCGAGTTGCGGATGCTGCGTCAGCACCGCGCCCATCAGCAGTCCGCCGTTCGAACCACCGAGCAGTGCGAGCTTCGCATGCGACGTGTAATGCTGCGCGATCAGATATTCGCCGGCGGCCGCGAAATCGTCGAACACGTTCTGCTTCTTGGTGAGCATGCCCTCCTGGTGCCAGCGTTCGCCATATTCCTCGCCGCCTCGTATATTGGCGACGGCGTAGACGCCGCCGGCATTGAGCCAGAGCCGCCAGGTCGCGCCGAGAAACGAAGGCGTCTGGCTGATGCCGTAGCCGCCATAACCGTAGAGCAGCGCGGAATTCCTGCCGTCGAGCTTTGCGGTTTTTTTCATGATCACATTGACGGGAATTTTCGTGCCGTCCTTGGAGGTCGCGAAGATGCGCGTCACCACCGCATCGGAGAAGTCGATGGGCGAAGTGACCTTCAGCGACGTCTCCTCCGCCTTTCCCGTCGCCGCATTCCAGCGCGCGAAATAGACCGGCCTCAGATAGGTACGCACATTGAACAGCACGTCGCCATTCGCAAGCGGTTCGATCTCCGTGTTCCCCGCCACTTCAGGCAGCGGCAGCGTGCCTTCGGGCTTGCCGTTCAGATCGAACACGCGCACCTGGTTCGGGCCACCCACGATGTCGCGCACGAAGAGCCGCGTCGGCGACAGTGTGAGATCGGGCTGACCGTTCTCCGCGCCGCCGGACAGAATCGCGACCTTGCTTTCGGGAACGATGACGGGCGCGCTTGCGAGACCACCTGCCGCGTAAGGTGCGGCTTCCCTTACGATCTTGCCGTTCGGCGCGCCGTTGCGCGAAATGCCGTAGATCGCATCGTCCGGACCGATTGCGGCGTAGACGATCTTGTCGGCATAAGTCGAAACCTGTAGCGCCGGCGTGCCCGAGCGCAACACGTAATTGGCCCATTCGTTGCCGTCTCCCCGCTGCACCGATGCGAGAATGGAATCACGGCCGTAGCGATTGGTGAGAAACACTTCGGAGACGCGCTCGAGACCATCCTTCGCGCCGAGAACCAGCGGATCGGCATTCGCATCCGTGCCGAGCCGGTGGAAATAAACCTGCATGTTGAAATGCCGGTCTGCTTCCGGAGTGTCCGCGCCCGGATAGCGCGTGTACCAGAAGGCCTTGCCGTCCTTCGCCCAGGCAAGGCTTCCGCCTGCGGTCGGATATTGCACGGAGGAAATCGGCTGATCGATCTCGTTGCCGGTCGCCACGTCATAGACGTGCAGCGTGCCGTCCTCGCTGCCGTTTTTCGATAGGGAGACCGCAACTTTGCTGCCGTCGACCGATGGCACGAACCAGTCCATCGCGGTCAGCCCTTTGGCGTCGAGCACGTTGGGGTCGAGCAGCACCTTTCGACTGGCGGGATCGGCCTGCGCGTTCAGCGTCACCAGCATGGGCTGCTGCTTGGCCGGGTCGCTGTAATAAGCGAAGACGAGATTTCCGCGCGCTTCGAGACTGTAATAGGCCGGGGACGTTGCCGTGATCAGCGTCGTCAATTCCTGCTTTACCCCGGCGCGCGTGGGCAGCGCGTCGAGATAATCCCGCGTGCGCGCGTTCTGGCCGTCGCTCCAGGCCTGGACCTTCGGATCGTTGGCATCCTCGAGCCAGCGATAGGGATCGGCGACCCGCACCCCCTGGATGACGTCGAATGCTTCGCCGCGCATCGTGGGCGGCGCAGGCGCGACGGTCGCCGCAACAGCCATGGTGGAACCGAGCGCAAGCGCACAGGCAAAGCGGACGATGAGTTTCATGGATGTCTCCGGCGAAAACGTGGCGCGGGAACCTGCCCGCAAAAGCGCGCGGAAACAAGTTCGCCGAATCCCGGTTCACATCTTTTTGCGGTGCAAAAAGAAGCTGGCTTTTGCAGTGCAAAAGACGTTGGCGGCGTCAGTGCGTTTTGGCCAAAAAACTCCCGGGCGCGCGCTCAGCGGCGGACGCAACGGCCGTCCTTCAGATATTCGTCCCGCCCGCATTCCGGCTGGCGCGACGGCGGCCGGCCGCCACTAAAGCTGCTGCCGCCGCCTTGATCGCTCCTGACCCTGTCCGGGCCACCTTGATCGATCCTGACCCTTTCCGGACCGTGGCACGCGCCGTCGCGATAGACTTCGCCCGTCGGACAACGGGGCGCGGGTGTCGTCACGAGCGTTCTGTTCGGCTCGCGGCACTGACCGTCGATCACGACTTCTCCCCTCCGACAAACAGGTCCAACCGTGAGCGCTCTGGTGGACACGCATTGTCCGTCGCGCATCGTTTCGCCAGCCGGGCAAAGCGATACGTGCACGTGGATGCAGCGGCCATCGCGCAGAACCTCCCCACGCGAACAGTTTGGCGCCGGATGCACGACGATGCCGGTGCAACGGCCGTCCCTCAGGACTTCGCCTCTGGGACACGCAGGCGATTGCTGCGTGCAGCCACGGACCGTGATTCCGGGCGGACAATTCGGATTGGTGGGACTCACGCAGCGACCGTCGCGCTTGATTTCATCGCGCGGACAGCCGCACTGGCCATTGTCCGTGCGCAGTGTCCCAGGCGGACAGGTTCCGACAGGCACGCAACGTCCGTCGCGATTGATCTGATCGCGCGGACAGCCGCATTGGCCGTTGTCCATGCGAGCCCGATCCGTCGGACAGCCAACCGGCACGCAACGTCCGTCGCGATATTGCTGGTCGCGCGGGCATCCGCACTGGCCGTTGTCCATACGCGCGCGGTCCGGCGGACAGCCGACCGGCACACAACGTCCGTCGCGATATTGCTGGTCGCGCGGACAACCGCACTGGCCGTTGTCCATGCGCGCACGATCCGGCGGACAGCCGACCGGGAGGCAGCGGCCGTCGCGATAGATCTGGTCGCGCGGACATTGCGGCGGCATGCATTGGCCGTCGCGGAAATCACGCCCGTCCGGACAACGGCAATAACCATTGTCGGCGCGATCGAGGCCGCGCGGACAACCGATCGGCACGCAGCGATCCTGTAAGTAGACTTCGCCGTAGCGGCACGCGCGAGGCGGCGGCATGCATTGACCGCGCAGGTGAATGAATCCATCCGGACAATGCGGATAGATGCAATAGCCGTCGCGGAAGATGGAATCTTCCGGGCACATCGGCGGCACAAGGCACGCGCCGCCAACCTCGGCCGTACCCGGCGGGCAGCCATAGCCGGTCTGTTGCGGCGGCGGTGGCGGCGGCATCGGAGCCCCGCCCGAACCGGAACACATATTCCAGATCGCGATGCTTCCCATATGGCCGCGCGAGGCCGGATCGGCCTGATTGTCGTAGTAATTCACGTAGCGACTTTGCTGCGGCGGCATATTCGCCGGCTCGACAAGGTTCGCGTCGGTGCCCTGCAATCCGTCGATCCGCGGAAAGCTTCCCGGCGGCGCGTTGCCCGGATCGAGCAACCGTTCGCCGGTCGCCCAGACTGTCGAACCGCATTTGATATCGACGCCGCCATCGGCGTTCTGGAATTGCGGATTCAAGCCAATCGCATATTGGTCGCCGGGCGGCTGCCAAAAGCCGGGAGAGGGATCGCCGTAATTCTTCGGCGAGAAGCGTTCCACGCGATCTTGGCCGCTTGCCGCGGCACTGACAAAATCGGGGGCGCCCGTCGAAGCCGCACGTTCCGCCACATACATGTGGGGATGGGTGTCGAACGCGATTTGCGAAATTTCCGTGCCCGGTCTCAGCGCCGGTGCGCCGACTTCGTAATGCGCGTCATGCGCGAAAGACCCGTCGGGCCGGATGCCGACCGACCAGATCTGCGGGCCGTCGGCAACGGCGTAGAACAGTCTTCCTCCGCGCACCGCCAGACCGAAAATGCGGCGCGGCGCCGGCGCAAAGCCCCAGCTTTTCGGATTCTGCGCGTCGAAACTTGGGCTTGCGATATTGGCAAGCGTCGCAGGATCGAACGGGACAGGCGGCAGGTTTGCAGCGCCACGTCCATCGACGCCATGATCGAACACGCCACGATCGCTTCCGTCGAGACCGAAGCGGTGAATCATGCCCGTCGCGCGATCGGCGACGAACAGCTGCTGCGTGCGCGCGTCATAGGCGAGGCCGCCGAGCGATGCGGGTGTATTTTGAATGCCGTTGAACGTGACATTCGCGAACAACGTGACCTGTCCCGACGTTCCATCGATGCGCCAGATGGAATTCGGGCCGCCGCTCGGATCGGCCGATCCGAACAGTCCCGGCGTGTATTGCGCGCCGGTTGCGCCGTGCTGCAGGCGTCCATGCCCAGGCTGATAGATGCCAAGTCCGTATGCGGACGTGGCCGCGACGAAAATATCGGGTTGCGGCTGGTCGTCGAGCGTCACGCCGAACACCTGACCGACATCGCGCGCAGTGACGGTGAAGGTCTTGGGCACGTTGTCGAGGCCGTTCGGGCCCGACGGCAGCGGAATGACCCGGAGCGAAGGACCTGCGAGATCGATCCTCTCTTCGGTCGCGTAAGTCGGAACGCCGGAAAATCCCGTCACGGCGGCGGAGCCGGGCGACATGATCCCGGCCGGTTGCGCATGCGCGCTCGCGGCGAACACCATCCATGCGATGGCGGCCAAAACCAAAATCCACGAACTATGCCAAAACACATTCGCCGCAGGCGAATGCGGATGATTCAAGCTACGCATAGTAACCCCCGTTCTGCCCGCTCCAGATGCATTGCGGAGAGTCGAAATTTCCAAAATAGTTCGCCACTCTAGCGGAATTGGCTACGCTGCGCCAGTGACCGAACGGCCAACGATCTGCGCTTCACATCGCAGTGCAGCAAAACAGGGTATTCAGGAGGCGTTTTCGAGATGTTCCGGTTCGCGCAATTGACAGTTGCAGCTTTTTTGGCCTGCGGTATCGCGAGTGCCGCGATGGCCCAGGATGCGCTGCCCGCCCATGAGGGCGACTTCACCGTTCAGAATTTTAAATTCCGCTCGGGCGAAACGCTGGGCGAACTCAAGCTGCATTACACGACGATCGGCACACCTTCCCGCGACACGAAAGGTCGCGTGACCAACGCAGTGCTGATTCTTCACGGAACCGGCGGCGACGGACACCAGTTTCTTCGCCCGCAATTCGCCGGCGTGCTGTTTGCGCCGGGCGGGCTGCTCGATCCCGCGCGATATTTCATCATCCTTCCCGACGACATCGGTCACGGCAAGTCGTCGAAGCCAAGCGACGGCATGCACGCGCATTTTCCGCAATACGACTATGACGACATGGTGCAGGCGGAATATCTGGTGGTGACCAAGGGTCTCCATGTGAATCATCTGCGGCTTGTGATGGGGACGTCGATGGGCTGCATGCACTCGTTCCTATGGGGCGAGGCCTATCCCGATTTCATGGACGCGCTGATGCCGCTGGCATGCCTTCCCGTCCAGATCGCAGGCCGCAATCGCGTCTGGCGCAAGATGACGCTCGACGCGATCCGCGACGATCCGGCGTGGATGGGCGGCGAGTACAAAGCTCAACCGCAGGAGGGCATGCGCACGGCGATCGACCTGCTGATCATCGCTGGCAGCGCGCCGCTGCAGATGCAGAAATCCTTTCCCACCCGAGATGCTGCGGATGCCTGGCTCGACGATGCCATGAGCAAGAATTTCGCCTCGCTCGACGCCAACGATTTTCTCTATCAGGTGGCGTCCTCGCGCAATTACGATCCGTCGGGCGCGCTGGACAAGATCAAGGCTCGCCTGATGTGGATCAATTCCGGCGACGATTTCATCAATCCGCCCGAACTCGGCATTGCCCAGGAGGAGGTGAAGAAAATTCCGCACGGACAATTCGTGCTCATTCCCGCCAGCGACCAGACCCATGGTCACGGCACGCACACCTGGGCCGCGGTGTGGAAATCCTATCTGGAAGAGCTCTTGAAAGAATCCGCGCGCACGCCGTGATCGGAGCCGCCATCTTCGGAGTACCAAAATGACGTTGCTCAATTCCCAGGACCGTGCGCTTCGCGAGCGTGCCGAAGCCGTCATCCCGAACGGGATGTACGGTCATCAATCGGTCCGCGCGCTGCCCGACAACTTTCCGCAGTTCTTCGCCAGAGCCAAAGGCGCGCGGCTTTGGGATGCCGACGGCAACGAATATCTCGATTTCATGTGCGGCTATGGTCCGAACCTCCTGGGCTATGCCCATCCGAAAATCGATGCGGCGGCCCTGCGCCAGCAACAACTGGGCGACGCCATGACGGGCCCGGCGCCGGTCATGGTCGAGTTGGCGGAGAAATTCGTGTCGATGATCAGCCATGCCGATTGGGCGATCTTCTGCAAGAACGGCACGGACGCCACGACAATGGCGATGATGGCGGCGCGCGCGCATGCGAAGAAACGGAAAATCCTCGTTGCGAAAGGCGCCTATCACGGCTCGTCGCCATGGTGCACGCCGCGTCCGACCGGCACAGTGCCCGATGACCGCGCCCATTCGATCGCCTATGTGTACAATGACGTCGCGAGCCTCGAAGCGGCCGCCATCGCGGCGGGCGACGATCTGGCAGGTATCATCGCCTCGCCGTTCAAGCACGATGCGTTCGTCGACCAGCAGATGCCGGAGGCTGCCTATGCGAAGCGCGCCCGCGCAATCTGCGACGAGAAGAACGCGCTACTGATTGTCGACGACGTGCGCGCCGGCTTCCGCATGGCGCGCGATTGCAGCTGGTCTCTCATAGGCGTGCAGCCCGATCTCTCCTGCTGGGGTAAGGCGATCGCGAACGGCTATCCGATTTCGGCACTGCTCGGCTCGAACAAGGCGCGCGCCGCTGCGAGCCAGCTCTATGTCACGGGATCCTACTGGTTCGCGGCGGTCGCGATGGCAGCGTCGCTGGCCACGCTCAATGAGATCGAGAACACCGACTATCTCGAGCGAACGCAGTCTCTCGCAAGCCGGCTTCGGGAAGGGTTTGACGGCGCGGCGCGAGCCCACGGGTTTGGAATTCGCCAGACGGGGCCGGCGCAGATGCCCCTCATTCTGTTCGACGACGACCGGGATTTGCGCATCGGATACGGTTGGGCGTCCGAGATGGTGAAGCGCGGCGTCTATGTCCACCCATGGCACAACATGTTCATGTGCGCCGCGCTGACGGATGCCGACATCGATCAGGCGCTCGACGCCGCCGACGGCGCGTTCAAAGCCATGAAAGCGAACCGATCCACGCTCGAGCCGCATCCCGCGCTGCTGGCCATGATGGCAAGCCGCGGCTGAGCTGCTTCAGACGTGAGCGTTGCGCCGACACACTTCTAATCCGCGAACGGATCGAGCGCTAGAAGCGCGAAGCTTGCGAGCCAATGCTCGCCCATATAGTCGCCCTGGATATGATCGAGTGCGCTCGCGAGATGGACTTCCACCGTCTCCTCCACGCGGACGTGCAGCGGATCGCCTTCCGCCAGCCCGTCGGCGATCCGCCGCCAGCACCACGCGCGCGACAGATTGAGCCCGTCGAGATGGGCGATCTTGCCGTCGGAGCGGTCGCTGACCGTGGCGGGACTGAACAAGGTCGTGGGCTCGCCTCTCGCCGCGCGCGGCAGGAAACGCGCAAACCAGACGCGGTATTCCGCCGGCGTCAGAACCTGACGCATGCAGGCCGCTTCCATCAGCGCCGGCGACAGAAATTCGTCCTGCGACGGCTCCCACGCCTGGCAGTCTTCGTCGCGCGCATACCAGGCGCGGACTTTTTCGGCGCAGATCTGTTCGAGGCGCGAATCGTTGACGGCAGCGGCGTAATCGAGTGTCAGCACCAACGCGAAAGCGGTATTGGAATGGACTCCCGCGCGGACGGGATAGGTCGCGAGCGGCAGAAAAGATGCGAACCGCGCGACGAACGCATCGGCAAGCGGTTTCAAGGCCTCCGACCAGCGTCGCCCCTCTTCG
>JBEKDC010000128.1:0-9011 GCA_050014535.1 Rhizomicrobium sp. | reverse complement strand
CGTCCGGGATCGTGGCCTCTGCCCCTTTCGCCTGCCACTGCTGCGCGCCGGCCGGGCTCTTCGTCAGCTCCCATTCGAATTTAAACAGATTGTCGAAGAAGTGGTTGCTCCACTTCGTGGGCGTCTGCGACCAGGTGACTTCCGGGCCTCCCGTGATGGCATCCGCTCCGAAACCTGTGCCGTGCTTGCTCTTCCAGCCGAGGCCTTGATCCTCGATCTGCGCGCCTTCCGGCTCCGGACCGACGAAAGACGGATCGCCGGCGCCGTGCGCTTTGCCGAAGGTGTGGCCGCCAGCGATGAGCGCGACGGTTTCTTCGTCGTTCATCGCCATGCGCGCGAACGTCTCGCGGATGTCGCGCGCGGATGCGACCGGATCGGGCTTGCCGTTCGGTCCTTCGGGATTCACATAGATGAGCCCCATCTGCACCGCGCCCAACGGATCCTGAAGCTCGCGTTCGCCGCTATAGCGTTCGTCGCCCAGCCACGATCCTTCGGGACCCCAATAGAGTTCTTCCGGTTCCCACGTATCCGCGCGACCGCCGGCGAAACCGAATGTCTTGAAGCCCATCGATTCCAAAGCGACGTTGCCTGCGAGAACGAACAGATCGGCCCAGGAGATTTTGCGGCCGTATTTCTGCTTGATCGGCCACAACAGCCGGCGCGCCTTGTCCAGGTTCGCGTTGTCCGGCCAGCTGTTCAGCGGCGCGAAACGCTGCTGACCGCCGCCTGCGCCGCCGCGCCCGTCTGCTATGCGATAGGTTCCGGCGCTGTGCCACGCCAGGCGAATGAACAACCCGCCATAGTGACCGAAATCGGCCGGCCACCACTCCTGCGAGTCCGTCATCAATTTGTGCATATCCGCGATCACGGCATTCAGATCGAGGCTCTTGAACTCCTTGGCGTAGTCGAACGAACCGCCCAGCGGGTTCGACTGCGGCGCATGCTGATTGAGAAATTGAAGGTCGAGCCGATCAGGCCACCAGTCGCGGTTGGAGTGGGCTTTGGCACCATGCGCCACGGGGCATTTGCTTTCGTTGCTCATATCCGGCTCCGGAGTCTGCTTTTCTGCGGCTTTCCGACGGCGGAATCGCACCGCCTTCAGCGAACGTCGCGGAAGTTATCGCCCGGGAATGGCGTCGTCAAGTAATTTAGAATAATTCTAATCTGAGGAATTCCGTGCCCTGGATCGGCCAGGGGACGGAATGCCGCAAATTGTTCCGTCGGTCGCCGCCGGCCGACGTCCCTAGAGGGCGTCGATCGACTCCGCGTGCGTCTCCCATTGCGCTTTGAGTTCGGCCGCGATGTCCGGATAGCGGTCTTCCGCCGCCTCGCGCAATTTCGGCAAATGATAGGACGGGAACAAATCATTGTCGGGGCGGTAGTCGCGCAGCACCTGCTTGGCGACCGTCACCTTGTGCACTTCGGTGGGGCCGTCGGCGATGCCCATCACCATCGAGCCCAGCAGCATCTGCGTGAACGGCATTTCGTTGGAGACGCCCAGCGCGCCATGCAGATGCATCGCGGCGGATGCGATGTCATGATAGACCTTCGGCATCGCGACCTTCACGGCCGCGATATCCTTGCGCACTTTGCGGTAATCCTTGTACTTGTCGATGCGCCACGCGGTCTGCAGCACGAGCAGGCGAAATTGCTCGAGCGCGATCCAGCTGTCCGCGATCTGCTCCTGCACCATCTGGTAATCCGCGATGCGCCCCGTGCGCGTGGTGCGCGAGACGGCACGCTTGCACATCAGATCGAGCGCCTTCTTGCATTGGCCGACTGTGCGCATCGCATGATGCACGCGTCCGCCGCCCAGCCGCGTCTGTCCGATCGCGAAGGCCGCGCCCCGCTCGCCCAACAGTGCGTCATAAGGCACGCGCACATCGGTGTAGCGCATATAGCCTTCGGAGCCGCGCCGCTCCGTGCCCACGCCCACATAGCGCACGACTTCCACGCCCGGCGTCCTGCGCGGCACGAGGAACATCGACATGCGCTTATAGGGATCCTTGTGATCGGGATCGGTGACGGCATAGACGACCAGCACTTCGGCATTGCGCGCGCCGGAGGTGAACCATTTCTCGCCGTTGATAACCCACTCATTGCCGTCGAGCACGGCGCTGGTGGTGAAACCCAGCGGATCGGAACCGCCTTGCGGCTCCGTCATCGAATAGCCCGAGGTGATTTCGTTGTTGAGCAGCGGCCAGAGATATTTTTCCTTCTGCTCGGCCGTGCCGTAATGGGCGATGATTTCGGCGTTGCCGGTGTCGGGAGCCTGGCAGCCGAACACGACGGGAGCGAGCCCCACGCGTCCCAGCCGCTCGTTCATGAGCGCGAGCTTTACCTGGCCGTAGCCCTGTCCGCCCAATTCGGGCCCCAGATGGCAGGCCCACAGGCCCTGCGCCTTCACCTTCGCCTGCAGCGGACGGACCGCTTTCTGATAGGCCTTGGATTTGACCCCGGCATAGCCCACGCCCAATTGCGTGATGGGGTCGACTTCCGTGTCGAGGAATTCGTCGATCCAGTCGAGTTTCTTCTGAAATTCCGGCTCCGTCTCGAAGTCCCAGGCCATGTTTCCCGTCCCGTCTTTTCTGAATTGTGAGTGCGCCTAGCCTATCCAACCGCTAATGGCCGTAGCAACCAAGCATTTCGAGCGGGCGAAACGTTGAGTTTCACCCTTTCTTCCCCCGTTTACGGGGGAAGTGGCGCGCGAAGCGCGTCGATGGGGGCCGTGGCTGCACGGCCCCCTCCGTCTCGCGGGCTGACGCGCGCGATCCGCCTCCCCCGCAAGCGTGGGAGGAAAGCAGAAAGTGCCGCTGCGGGAGACATTCAACAAACTGCCACTTTTCAAATCGTCGGTATGGGGTAGGCTCCCGGCGGGACATCGAAGGGAAACGCAGAAATGGCAAAGCACCGCGCAGGAATGTCGCTCGAACGGCTCAACACGCTCGACCGGGTGATGACGGAGCGTTATGTCGACTCGGGATTGCTCAACGGCATCCACACCCAGGTCTGGCGGCGGGGCGAGCTCGTGCACAACGGCATGGCGGGCCAGATGGATATCGCGCGGGGCAAGAAGATGCGCGAGGACGAGATCGTGCGCATCTATTCCATGACCAAGCCGATCACGGCAGTTGCGCTGATGATGCTGGCGGAGGAAGGCAAGCTCGGCCTCGACGACGACGTGCACAAATATATCCCGTCGTGGAAGAATCTGCGCGTCTATGAGAGCGGCATGCCGAGCCTCGTGCTGAACACCGCAGGTCAGTTCATCACCAGCGAGCCAAAGCGGCGCATGAAGGTGATCGATCTCGTCACCCACACATCGGGCCTCACCTATGGCTTCATGATGCGCACCAGCGTGGATGCGGAATATCGCCGCCAGAAGGTGGGCGATTTCCAGACGCCGGGCGGCCTCGACGCGTTCATCGAGCAGCTTTCGCATATCCCGCTCGATTTCTCGCCAGGCGAATACTGGAATTATTCCGTCGCCATCGATGTGATGGGCTACCTGGTGCAAAAACTTTCGGGCCAGACCTTCGGCGAATTCCTCCGCACGCGATTGTTCGAGCCTCTCGGCATGACGGACACGTCGTTCTCCGTGCCGCAGGCGAAGCTGGAGCGCTTTGCGTCCTGCTACATGCCGGGCAAGGACGGCAAGCTCGTGATTCAGGACGACGCCGGCAAATCGACCTATGCCGAGCCGCCCAAGCTGGAATCCGGCGGCGGCGGACTTGTTTCCACCGCGCAGGATTACATGCGCTTCTGCCGCATGATGCTGGGGGGCGGCACGCTCGACGGCGTGCAGATCCTGTCGCCGAAGACTGTCGCGATGTTCGGCGTGAACCTGCTGCCGGAGAACAAGCTGCTGACGGACATGGTCACCAGCCAAAGCCTGTTCAGCGAATCCGGCTATAGCGGCGTCGGGTTTTCGATCGCCTGCAGCGTGACGACGGATGTCGCGAAAACGAGGCTGCCGGGAACGGCAGGCGAATTCGCCTGGGGCGGTGCGGCATCGACAGCATTCTGGATCGATCCCAAGGAAGACCTCGCGGTCGTGTTCATGACGCAAGTGATGGGCACCGACGCACGGCTTACGCTCCGCCGCGACCTGCGCACGCTCGTCTATTCGGCCATGACGGAGTCGAATCTGTAAGAAGGACTCTTCTCCGGCAGCCCCTTCCGTCCGCCTCGCAAGTGCGAGGCGTCCACCTTCCCCATAAATGGGGAAGGTTAGAAAAAGAGCGCAGCGTGGATCTTGTTTGTAACCTTCCCCCCTTGCGGGGGAAGGTGGCGCGCGGCGTCAGCCGCGTGACGGAAGGGGGAACCATCCGCCCCTAAATAACCGCCTCAATCAGCCGCGGGCCGCGGGTCTTCATCGCGCCGGCAAATTGATCGGCGAAATCCTCCGCGGTCGCAGCCCGCGTCGCCTCCACACCCATGCCGCGGGCGAGGCTCACCCAGTCGAGTTCGGGATTGTGCAGGTCCAGCATCGACAGCGCGCGAGGTCCCGGATTTTCCGCGCCGACCCGCGCGAGTTCGATGTTCAAAATCGCATAGGACCGGTTGGCGAAAATCACGGTCGTCACGTCGAGCTTTTCGCGCGCCTGAGTCCACAGCGATTGCAAGGTGTACATCGCGCCGCCATCGCCATGCAGGCACACGACCTTGCGATCTGGACACGCAACGGCCGAGCCGGTCGCGAGCGGCAGGCCCTGCCCGATCGAGCCGCCGGTGAGCACGAGATGATCGTGGCGCGGCGCGCCGGCCGTGAACAGAACGGAGCCGCCGCTCGATGTCGCGGCTTCGTCGGAGATGATCGCGCCTTCCGGCAGATAATGGCCCACGACCTGACCCGCGGTGTAGGAATTGAGCTTGCCGCTCGGCAATTCCGCTCGCTTGAACGGCGCGATGCCTGCAGGCTCTTTCGGCGCGCTTAACGCCTCGGCCAATGCTTCCAGCGCACCCACGCCGTCTTCATGCGGTTGGGCCAGATAATGAATCGCGCAAGTCTCGGGCGTGCACCAGCTGGGCTTTCCCGGATAGGCGAAGAACGACACGGGCGGCTTGGTGCCCACCAGCACCAGCACATCGAGATCTTTCAGGAAATCCACGATCTGCTCCGCGAAATAGGGAATGCGTTCGACCGCGACGAGGCCTGCCCCGCGTTCGACGCGCGGCGCGAACGTATCGCACATCAGGCGCGCGCCTGTTTTGGCCGCGATGCGTCCGGCCGCGCGAAGCCCGCGTTCGCGCGTGACGGCGCCCCGCATCAGAAGCGCGGTCTTTTTGCCTGCGCGCAACGCTTTCGCCGCGATATCGACCGCAACGGAAGAGACCGTCGCAGGCACGATGCGCGGCAGCGGCGACGCAGGCGCGTCGGCCTCGAGCCACGCCGTATCGGCCGGAAGAATGAGTGTGGCGACCTGACCGGGTGCCGCGCTCGCGGCCTGCACTGCGCGTGCGCCGTCGGACGCCACCACTTTCGCGTTCGTGCTCGAATGCACCCAGGCGGAGACGGGCCGCGCCAACCCCGCAATGTCGGAGGCGAGCGGCGCATCATATTGCAGATGGTACGTCGCGTGATCGCCGACGACATTGACGATCGCCGTGCCCGCGCGGCGCGCATTGTGCAGATTGGCGAGACCGTTCGAAAGTCCGGGACCCAGATGGAGAAGCGTGCAGGCGGGCTTCTCCGCCATGCGGCCGTACCCGTCGGCCGCACCCGTGGCCACACCTTCGAACAGCGCCAGCACGGGCCGCATGCCTTCGACCTTGTCGAGGGCCGCCACGAAATGCATTTCCGACGTGCCCGGATTGGAGAAACACACCTCCACGCCGCAAGCGACCAAAGTGCGAACCAGACTTTCAGCGCCGTTCATGGGGACCTCGATGGAAAGCGGGTACTATAGCGCGGCGGGAAGGAATCAACCCACACTCTCGAGGCAGCATTTCTTGAACTTTTTGCCGCTGCCGCAGGGGCATGGATCGTTGCGGCCGACATGGCGGAAGGGATTGCTGGCCGGTGGGTCGCGCTCCCAGGGTCTGCGCGGCTGCCATTCTTCGTCGTCGAGGTCGCTTTCGTCCGTGAGCGCTTCGAACGCTCGATCCTCGTCGTCGACTGGTCCCCACGTCGAGAATTGGTCGATAACATCGCCCATCAATTCGTATTCATCGTCGGGCCCGTTGGAAGGAAATTGACCGGAGTTTGCCAGCACATACGCCAAATCCTCCTCGAATTCCCCGAACTCCTTCCACCTGGGATCGATCCATTCGCGCTCGAAGATCTGTTTCACCAACGGCGCGAAATCCGACAAACCGAGCATGGCGACGGCGCCTTGCCAGCCGTCCCAAACGAAGCACGCGCCTTGCGGTTCGATCTCCGCGAACCCCGCGCGCAGAAAGCGTGTGACCTCGTCGCGAGCAAGTTCGTCGCGGGCAACGGCCATTGCGAGCACGTCGAACATGCGGGCGCGGATATATTCGTCCGCATTGGAATCGAGAATGATGTCGTAAAGCGGTTGCGGATCGCCGTCGAATACCGAAGCCATCACGCGATGGCATGTGATCGTCGTCGCGTCGCCCAGCGCCGTCTCGATCGCGTCGGACGGGAAATGCAGCAGACGCGCGAGCGGCCGGTACGCGGCTTTTTTGCGCCACTCGCCGAGGAGATGAAAAATCATGAAGATCGCGTCGGCGTTGGGCGCATCCAATTTGCCTTCGACATAGGCGTTGACGGCAGCAATGAAGGCGGGAACGGCTGCCTCCTGCTGCTCACGCGCCGCGAGGATTGCGTCCTTCGGGATCGTCTTGCTGCTTCCGAGCGCCTCGATGATCTCTGCAATGTCCATCTGTCACCTCGCGAATCGAAGCCGAGCGGCGCATCATAATTCCGCGGCAGCGCAAACCCTACCAAACGATTTGGTCGAACATTTCCCGCAGCCGCATGCCGCGATTGGGATTGACCTGCTCGACCCAGCCGACGCGTCCGTTGAGATGTGTGCGGAAATCGGGAAGGCCGTCGCGATTTTGTTCGGACGCGCCGTGCACAAGACAATTGTGGAGCGTCGCCTTGAGACGGTCGTAGGAGTTCCGATCGATATTGACGTGATCGTTCACGACAATCCCTGTAATGCGTTGACGACCGCTCGCTTGCATGATGCGTGTCTTCGAATTGTTGAGTACAAAGCCTTCGTCCGCAATAACTGTCTCGACGCCTGCGAGAAACCTCCCGACCTGTCGGGCAAAGGCGCGATCGCCGGAGAATGCGATATCGTCGGCATAACGCGAGTAATTCGCACCGAAATAGCTCCCGAGTGCCGCGAGTCGCTGGTCGAGAGTCCATGCGCACAGATTGGCCAACGCCGGCGACGTCGGCGCGCCTTGCGGCAGATGCGGAGCGTTAAAAAGCTTGCGCGTCTCCCAATCGCAACCCGCATCCGGCTGCGTCAAGACCGAAAGCGGTGTCGCGGTCGTGCACAATCCGGTCAGCAACCGCGCAGTGGCCCAGGGATATCCAATGCTGCGAAACAACCCGTGAATCCGTGGCGTTCCAACACTCGTAAAGAAGTGCTTCAGATCGACCGCCACCACGACACATTCGCCGGCATGCAATTGCGCCGAACTGAGACAGGAGCGGCCCCGCACAAAGCCATGGGCGCGATCATGGACCGGCGTGGCGTTGAGAATCTCCCGCAAAATGCGGCGCTGTATTTCCTTGAGTTGCGGCTTGGGCGATTCGATAAGACGCGGTTGGCCGGAGCGTTTGGGGATGAATGTGTAGGAATAATTCTGCAACGCCACAAGGTCCGCACGCCGGTGTTGCTGCCTGCTATCAGCGAGCCAATCGAGACGACCGATGCTCAAGTTCAGAAATCCCGCGAGATCGCCTGTCGTTGCGATCTGCGGCACGTCGAGTCCTGCGAAAGCGGACGCAGGTGCGAAAGCCGGCGGCGTCAGTATCGCAGGCGGTGGGCTGCTTTCTTTGAGGAGCGACGCAGCAGCTTTGGCGAACGCCGGCGACGCCAGGATGATGCGCACAAGCGTCGACGGCGACGGCGGATAGAGGGTTGTGACGGCGTCGAGAATGTCGGTGCGAAGATGGCGCTGCGCTGCGCGCGTACGTCGGCCGAATATTTTCTGTATGCGCGATTGAAGCGCCGCTTCGCTCCAACCTTCCGCAAGAAGCGATGCTGCGAGATGTCTGGCAATGGTCGTGCGCGAAGCCATGTCGTATCATCCAGAGCGTCGCGGCGAACGCTTCAACCTATCGCGTATGGCGTGATGGGATGTAGGCGGAGCCTACCGCGGCATCACGCAGCGTCATGCTCAACAAACTCAACGACCCTGGGGTAACCCCGGAGATCCCTAACGATACGAACCAATCGCGCTCGTCAGGGATTGCTTGAAACGTTCGCCGCCAAGGAAACTAAACAAGAACATTTCTGGTCGGGCAAGGGTTGGGAAAGCTCACGGAATGCTGTAATTGACAGAAGTGCAAAATATTATATCTTGCTATACAATATGACAGGCGAAGAAAGACCAGACACCGCCGACGGCCGCCGGGCGCAGCTGCTCAAGGGGGTGGCGGAGCTGGCGCTGCTCAGCCTGCTCGGCGAGGGGCCGCAATATGGGCTGGAGATTCTCGAGCGGCTGCGCGGCGAGGCGGGGGTCGAGTTGGCGGCCGGCACGATCTATCCGCTCTTGCATCGGCTCGAGCGCGGCAAGCTCACGCGCGCGGAATGGCGCATCGAGGACGACGGCGCGCGGCCCCGCAAATATTACGCGCTGACCGATCAGGGCCGCGAAGAGCTCTCGAGCCAGCTCGTCGAATGGCGGCGGCTCGCCAAGGCGCTCAACGCATTTCTCGACAGGCGGAGGACGAAATGAGCGCGCGGGACGAAGACCCCGAGGTGGGCCGCTGGCTCAACCGGCTGAACTGGGCGCTCGCGAGCGCGGCCGACCGCGAAGACATCGTGGAGGAAACGCGCGGCCATCTCGCCGAAGCGATCGCA
>JBEKDC010000127.1:0-9017 GCA_050014535.1 Rhizomicrobium sp. | reverse complement strand
GCACGAGTTTGCCCGGCAATGCATCCATCGCTTCACCGTTGCGATAGACGACCTCGCCGGAAACGATCGTCGCGACGTAACCGCTGGCGCCTTGCAGCAACCGTTTGCCGCCGGCAGGAAGATCGAACGCCATTTTGGGCCGCGAAACCTTCAGTTTGTCGAAATCGATCACGTTGAGATCGGCCTTCATGCCCGGCGCGATCGTGCCGCGATCGGCGAGACCTACCGCGCGCGCCGTATCCGACGTCTGCCGTTTCACCAGCCAGCCGAGATCGAAACGGCCGGTCGCGCGATCCCGCCCCCAATGCGTGAGCAGATAGGTCGCGTAGCTCGCATCGGAAATGATTCCGACATGCGCGCCGCCGTCGCCCAAGCCCATCACACAATCGGGATGCGCGATCATCTCGCCGCACACATCGAGATTGTAATTGGCGTAATTGGCGAACGGCATGAACAGGAAATTCCTGCCCTCGTCTTCGAGCAGCATGTCGTAGGCGAGCTCGGCCGGCTTGCGGCCTTGCGCTGCCGCCATCGCCGCCAGCGAACGCTCGCGCGGCGGCTCGTAATCCGGCTCCGCGCCCAGCGGGAAAATGAATCCGAACGCGCTCATGCGCCGCGCAAGTTCGGGATGCGCCGGCGCTTCCGACAGCAGCTTCGCCCGGAACGCGGGGTCGCGCATGATCGCGAGCTTTTCGGCCAGCGGCTTTTCCTTGATCGCGATGAACGAAGGCTGCGCGGAAAACGGATTGAGCGAACCCTGCAATCCCAGCAGGAGTCCGATGGGACGCGGCGCCACCTGCGCGCGGATCGGCAGGCCGTCGCGCGAGGCGCCTTCGATGCGGCCCAGAATCTCGCGCCAGCCTTCCGGCGAACGATGGCCTTGCGCGAGCGACAGCGACAGCGGCCGGCCCGACGCTTCCATGATGCGCCGGATCATGGCGAATTCGCTTTCGAGATCGGGCGTGTCGAAATCGGAAATCAATTCGATCACGCCGCTGCCGGCATCGGCCAAGCCTTGCGCGATGCCGACAAGCTCGGCTTCCGTCGCGCGCAAGGACGGCGTGGGATCGCCCTTGACGGTCCGATGATTGAGCGTGCGCGAGGTGGAAAATCCGATGGCGCCTGCGCGCATCGCATCCGCCGCGAGCCTGCGCATTTCGGCGATGTCGTCCGGCGTTGCGGGATCGAGACGCGCGCCGCGTTCGCCCATCACATAGACGCGCAACGCGCCATGCGGAAGCTGCGCGCAGATATCGATATCGTGAGCCCGGCGTTCCACCGCATCCAGATATTGGCCGAAGGATTCCCACGACCAGTTGAGGCCTTCGTGCAGTGCCGCGCCCGGAATATCCTCCACGCCTTCCATCAATTCGATCAGGCGGTTGTGATCCTGGTTGCGCACCGGCGCGAAGCCCACGCCGCAATTGCCCATCACGATCGTCGTCACGCCGTGCCAGCTCGAAGGCGCGAGACGCGAATCCCATGTCGCCTGGCCGTCATAATGGGTGTGAATGTCGACGAAGCCCGGCGTGACCAAGAGCCCGCGCGCATCGACTTCTTCGCGACCCGAGCCCGCGATGTTTCCCACCTCCGCGATAAGGCCGCCCTGTACGGCGACGTCCATTTCCACCAGCGGACCGCCGCGCCCGTCGGCGACCTGACCGCCGCGTAAAATGAGATCGAATTCCTTCATCATGTAATCCTCCCGGGTCCGCCCGTTTGTCCGGTCGCGAGCCCGTCTGTTACCGTACACTTCCGAATGGATTATGTCATGTTATTGTGTTCCGTGCTCGCCCGTGCCAGATGCGGGCGCATCGGCGAGTCCCCCGGACCGAGGCTGCCCTGACGTTCGAAACCGCCATCGCGCGAGCGCGAAACGCACTTCTCCGCTTCGTCTTCGGAGCGGGCGCGGATTCGCGCGACTCGCGGGCGGACCTGTTGCGCGCGGCCACAGCACTTGCAGCATTCGCCGTCGCGTTTGCCGTCAACGCTTCCGCGCCCAACCCCGCCACGGGCTTTTCGCTGCTGCTCTATCTGCCGGCGGTCTTTATCGCCGCTTTCGTGACGGGATGGGCACGCGGCTTGCTCGCGCTGCTGGCGGCGATCGGAATCGCATGGTGGTTCAAGAGCAATCCGCTCTATGGCGTGGGCCTCTTCCATGGCGGGCCGGGGCTGCCGCTGTTCGTCTTCTCCTGCATCTTTCTCTATGGCATGGCCGTGCTTGCCCGCGCGGCCGTGCGCGACAGCTGGCGCACGGAAATGCGATTGCTGCGCCTCGTCGAGTCCGCGACTGCGCTTCTGTTCGTGACGGACGGCGACGGCAATCCGCTCAGACCAAATCCCGGCTGGCAGCAACTGACGGGCATGCAATGGCCCGAGTACCGCAAAGGCGGCTGGATGGAAGCGATCCATCCCGAAGACCGGCCGCATCTGCCCGCGGGCGCATTGCCCGAGGGCGAAAAGGCCTATGAGCGCGAGTTGCGCGTGCGCGATGCGCGGGCGGACGATTGGCGCTGGTATAGGCTGCGCAGCGTGCCCGTCATGGATCAGCGCGGCGACATCGTGGAATGGGTCGGCACGATGCACGACATTCACGACCGCAAGCTCGAGAGCGAGAAGCAGGAACTCGTGGTGGGCGAGATGCGCCACCGCATGAAGAACCTCATCACGGTGATCGACGCGCTGGCGAAGAATTCGCGCCGCCGCGCCGAAAGCACGCCCGACGTCGAGGAATTTCTCAAGCGCTTTCTCGGCCGATTGCATGCGCTGGCCGCCGCGATCGATCTTCTTCTCGCAACCAACCACCAGGCAATCGATGCCAACGCCGTCGTGCGCGCCACGCTGGTGCCGTTCGACGAGGAGAAATCGAACCGCATCCGCATTGACGGGCCCGATTTGCAGCTCTCCGAGGATCTCGGCGGCGGACTGGCGCTCGCGGTCCACGAGCTTGCCACCAACGCGCTCAAATACGGCGCATTGTCCGTGACTGGAGGAACGATCTCACTCACCTGGACCGTCACGCCGCGCGACGACGGCGACGAGGTGGTGTTCGAATGGCAAGAGCGCGGAGGACCCGTGCCCGAGCCGCCCACGCGCGAAGGCTTCGGCAACCGCGTGATCAGATCAGTCACCTCCCGCGAAAAAACGGGCAGCGTCCAGATCGAATACAAGCCCGAAGGCGTCACCTGCCGCATCGCCTATGTGAAGCCGAGAGCGGCGGCGGCAGGCGCGCAGGGGGTCGACTAGGGACCGCGGGCGTCCCTCGCCCGCATCGTGAAACTATCGCGTTCCATGCGGGCGAGGACGCCCGCGGTCCATTGATCGAGATTGCGATCCAACCATTCACCACTCTTTCTCTTCTGGATATTGTCGAGCGTTCCTCTCATGGCTACGCAGGAGTTCGCATCGTGCCGCCGAAAGCATTCGTCTCCTGGAGTTCTGGCAAGGATAGCGCCTTTGCGCTGCATGAGGCGCGCACGTGCGGGCTGGCCGAGATCGCGGGTGTTCTCACCACCGTCAACGAAGTCTATGACCGCGTGGCGATGCATGGCGTGAGGAGCGCGCTGCTCGACCGGCAGATCGATGCGCTGGGGTTGCCGGCGATCAAGGTTTATATCCCGAGCCCCTGCCCCAACGAAATTTACGAAGCGCGCATGGCGGAAGCGTGCGAGCGCATCAAGGCGCTGGGCATCCGCCACATCGTGTTCGGCGATTTGTATCTCGCGGACATCCGCGCTTACCGCATCGAGAAATTGTCGGCGGCCGGGATGGAGCCGATCTTCCCGCTGTGGAAGCGCGACACCGCTTCTCTTGCGCGCGAAATGATTGCAAACGGACTCAGCGCCTGCATTGCCTGCCTCGATCCGCGCAAGCTCGATCGCAGCTTCGGAGGCCGGCGCTTCGATGCCCAATTATTGCGCGACCTGCCGGACGGCATCGACCCCTGCGGCGAGAACGGCGAATTCCACACGGCGGTGACGGCGGGCCCGATGTTCGCGCACGACATCCCCGTGCACATCGGCGAAACCGTCGAGCGCGACGGCTTCGTGTTCACCGATGTGATACCGGAGTAGCGTGACATTTCTGTCGTCACGACGGAGCACACTGTTGTTCGATCGCAACATTCTTCGAGTGTCGTTCGACTTTTTCCCCTGTTAATCAGGCGAATAACAGGAGCCGCTTCTGTCCTGCCTCCTTTCTCCAACCAAATAAAATCACCTGTTATCTGCCTGAAAACCCAGGCAAACATTGGCTTTTCTCAAACCATAACAGGCGATAACAGGTGTCCTGCCTTCCGCCGTTTCATTGCTTTGCATAGAGTTTGTTCATGATACGTTCCTTTGGAACCCTACCGCCATCCCCATTCCATTGTCAACGGCAGCGCGCAGTCGCGGCGTCCCGGTGTAATCATGGGTCGGCCGTCGCGTTATTCCGCCAGCCGGGAGCAGCGAAATGAGATGGAATTCTGTCCTCGCGGTTCCGCTATTGCTCTGCGCATTCGCGACGCCGTCTCCGGCGGTCGCGGCGGACGGATCGTTTCCGTGGAAGGCCGGCGACACTCCTCCTCCGGTCGCGGGCATCGCACTCGGCGATACCGAACAGCATGTGCGCGACGTTCTCGGCGCGCCGTCGAGCACCGCGCAGATGGGCGCGGGAACCGCATACGAATACCCGGCTGCCGGGCTTGAGATCGTCGCGACGCAAGCGGATGGGGTTTCCATCATTCGGCTGCGCACGCCGGCGGCGGGATCGATCGACGGACTCGAAATCGGCGACGACATCGCGGATGTCGTCGCCAAATGGGGCCAACCGAACGACGGCCAGGGCCGCGTCGCCCTGTTCAGTGCGGGAGTCTGGACGGTCGAGGTGCGGCTTGAGGACAATGGACCGAAGATCGTCGATATCCTGCTCGCCTGGAACACGACGAAATGGCCCGACTTCGACCGCGGCAAGGCGCAATATTATCGGACGCAATAGCGGCTGAGTTCCGAGCGCCAATTCGACTTTAATGCTGCTTCTTTGCAGGCGAATCCGGCGCCGGATGCGATCCGGCGCCGAACACGCAGCATTTCGTTACGGCAGCGAAGTGCCCGGGAGCAGCGTACGCAGCGCACGAAGGTCCTGAGGCACGCCCGCGTGCGCGGCCGGCGTACCACGCGTCGCAAGCCTGTAAGTGATGCAATCGCCGCGGCACTTATACTGAGCGAAGGTTCCCCGCGGAACGACGACGGGCTCCTCGACCGGCGGAACGTCCGTCCCCGGCGTGCACGCCGGAACCGGATTGGTCCGGCTGTCGCAATAAATGAAACCTCCGGTCGCTCCTCCGACGACAATCCGATCGGATTTGTTGATTCCGAAGGACTGCGAGTAGCTCGAATCGGGAATTTTGATATCGATAAACGTCGAAAGATCCGGGCTCAGGATGAACGCATGCGGGCTATAGGCTTTGTCTTCCCACGACCCGACGATCCAGCCTTTTTTGTTGACCCCTTCGAGATAGGTGCCGTTGACGGCTTTTGGGTTGGGATCGTTGATCACCGTGACGGTGCTGCCCTGAATCACGAACCCGGAGGTGGTCGTACCATCGGGCGAGGTGAAGAAGCCGACGACTTCGCCGCTGTCGCTAAGTCCGCGACCATCGGTGGCGGAAACCGAGAAGGGTAACGTGATATCCGACTCATAGGCATACTTGTCGCCGTAATAGCCGAACACTTGGTAATCGTCTGCAGGATTGAAATACGACCCTACGAATTGGCCCGACGTATCGATGCCGCCCGGTATGCCGATCAGCGGCGTTCCGGACATCGTGATCGTCTTGATGCTTCCGGCGGCGTTGCGCTCGAATTCGCACAGATAAATGTTGCAGCTCAACTTTTTCGACGAAAAGTAACCCGTGATATCGCCGTCATTGTTGATGGCGCGCGCTTCGGTGCCGGCACCCTGATAGCCCGGGTTCCCATCGTCGAACGTCGTGTAATCGCTGCCGTCGGGTGGCCCGAAAAACGCGTGCTCGACATTGTTCGAGTCGACCCAGCCTCCGGCGACGATGCCGCTGTCGTTGATGCCGAGAGCGTGCGTCCCGTCCGCTATGCTTCCCGTAACGAGCGCTATGGGCGTGAAGCTGGTGACGGGCGTGGCCTGGGCGCCGGCGACAGTTCCGAAAAACAATCCCGCGATTGCGGCTGCCTTCAGCAAAGAATGACGCATGAATTTATTCCCCTCAAGGTTGGAAAGGCGCACCCCATCCACCCTATCACAAATGCCGGAGATATTGGAACGGCAAAAAAGGCTGGAATAGCGGGGCGATTGCGGCCGACACAATCGTGGAGCGTGACGCAGTTGGAGTGGACTTTCGCGCCACGTCGCTGCGGGAATTTCACGGTTCCTTCGACGCTCGAGCCGCGGCGACGCGAGACCGAGTCTTCCGCCGATCGGGCAATGGGAATCCCGTCGGTGCTGCACTTATTTTTTCCCGCTCGCTTCGGTCACAGCAGCAGCGGCACGAGTTCGAGAATGGACGCATTGTGGGCAAGGATCGGTAGGTGAAGGCAGCCACAATATTTGCCGCCTGGGCTTTCAGCGTGAGCGTTTCCCGCCAAAGCGGCTCGGGCACTATGGCGACATAAGCCATATTGCCCAACGCTCGCTGCTACGAACGAATATGATTTACGGCTCGTGTCGCGTTATCGGATCGGAAGTCCGCAATCAAGTGGCCGGCGGCGGTACGATCTGCATCGTAAAGCTGCGGGCGCAGCCGTTGGCGTCCACGCCGACACCCAACATCGTTCCCGGGATCCCGTTCTGGATGTTTGAGTAGACGACATTGTAGATGGTGTTGTTCAACGTGATCGTGGTGGCCGTGTTCGAGAAGGTATAATCATACGACTTGTTGATCACCGAGAACGGAAGCGCTGCGGTTTTTATGGAGCCGAGCACTTGCGTCTGCTGCATCGCAATAACTCCGGCGCCCGAATTGAACTGGATGGTCCCGACATTGACATCGTAGGCGCCGCCCGATCCTGCCGCCACGCCGGGCTGGCAAAATACCGTGCCGGTCACTGTGTAAGTGCCGTATAAATTCGGGGGCGGCGGCGTTGCCGCCATGACGGTCGTCGCGGTCGCCGAGCCCATGAGCGCGGCATAACACACGAATGCGATAAAGCGTTTTTGGATAGTGTTCATCGTTTGATCCCCAAAATTTTGGCCAGGATAGCGGAAGTTTGTGCCGCCCCGACCGATTGTCAATCCTAATAGGTAAACACGCAGCAGGTGCTTCCGTTCCCTGCCCGAATGTTGCGGCTGTTCCGCCCGCGACCCACAATCGGCACGCGGCGGGGGGCTGAGCGCGATGAAGGAATCCTTGAAGAGGCTCCTCGCCGGCACCGTGATCCTTGGATCGGCGCTGATTGCGACGTGCGACGCCCGCATGCGCGAGCCATGACGACGAGAGAGTTGAAGGCCGTTGGTATTATCTCCCCAACGCATATCACTGCTCGCCTTCCGGCCCCGCCACGAACTGAAGGATGTCTCCCGGTTGGCATTGAAGGGCCCGGCACAGCGCATCCAATGTCGAGAACCGGATGGCCCGGGCTTTGTTCGTCTTCAGGATCGACAGATTTGCCAGCGTGATGTCGATGCGTTCCGCCAATTCGGTCAGGCTGATCTTGCGGTCGAGCATGACGCGATCGAGATTGAGCTTGATCATATTCCGTCACTCATATGGTCAGCTCGTTCTCGCTCTTGAGCGCCAGCCCCTGACGGAACACTTCCGAAAGCGCCAGCACGAGAAGGCCCGAGAAGAACAGCGGGCTGCCGAACGGGAAGCCGCCTCCCCGCGGCAGCATCACATAGCTCGGTGTGGGAAGGTGTATGGGAGTGCCCGAAATCGTGATCACCGCGTGGTTTGCGAAATAGGTCAATGCCGCGTGCGCGAACAAACCCTCCGCGAAAGAGGACACGAAAGAAAATGCAATCAACAGCCCGCCGACAATCTGCACCAGCAGGACGGTGTGCCTGCTGAAACTGTCGCCGCGCCCGACATTGCGAAACAGGCGCCGCAGAAGTTCGAAGAGCCCCGCGATGAATACGAGATCGACGAGCACCAGAGGCAAGCCGTAATGTTTGAGGATTTCGATGAGGCCGCCGGCTTTGCCGACGAAGACCGTGATAGTTCCGCGAAACACCGTCACGATGAAATCGACATCGCCGTTCGCCGGGCGAAGGACCAGACTGCCGGGCTGGCCGCCGACATTGGTTGTGATCGGGCCGAAATGCGTGCCCGGCGGCAGGTTCGGATCGAGCACGATCAGGATGCAAACGGCCACGGCTGCCAGAGCGGCGAGCGCCGCAAAAACGGTGAAAACCCAGCGGAAAATCCTGGGCAGAACGCTGACGGAAGCCATCGGGGTAATCCTCTTCTTTTATCGATAAACGGTAATATTTATTGTTATTCGATAAAAGTCAAGGGCCGGTGGAACGGCATACCGAGCGGGCCGGCTGATGGCGCCGGCACGGTTGCGGCGATGGAATTGGTATTATGGCCCTGTAACTCCGGCCGGAAAAAAGGGGCCGGGCGACCGGCCCCGAAGGTGTCAAGTGAACAGGAAATCGTGTGCGGTCAGTTGGGTGAGCTTCGCGCCCACGAGGACAATGTCGTCGGTGGCGTCGAGCGTGATGACGACGTCGTTGCCGACCTGCGCCATATGCGATTGCAGCTCCGTGTAGCTGGTGAATTCGTCGCTTGCGAAATCGATGACATCGTAGCCCGTGTGATGGTTGGAGTAGCCCGCAAAATCGGCGATCTGGTAATGGCCGAACTGACCGCTGAAATCGAACGTGTCGGAAGTGGACGCGACGATCCCGCCCGCGACCGTTCCCGTGCTCATGGCCAACGTGTCGCCTGCGCCGAGATTGAGATTGCCGTGGATGGCGCCGGTATTGACGAAGCTGTCGCCCGCACCGAGCGTGACCAGGCCGTGGATCGTGCCGTCATTCGCGACCGTGTCGCCCGAGCCTTC
>JBEKDC010000126.1:0-9032 GCA_050014535.1 Rhizomicrobium sp. | reverse complement strand
AAAACGATACCGTTGCCACGGCCGAAATCCGCTTCGGCGACAATGACCGGCTGGCCGCGCGCGTGACCTCCATGATGGAAGCGGATTGTCTCGTGCTCCTGTCCGACGTGGATGGGCTTTACAGCGCCGACCCCACGCGGAACCCTACTGCGCAGCACATCGCGGAAGTCGCTCGCGTTTCTCCCGAGATCGAGGCGATGGCCGGCGGCTCGACTTCGGGTCTCGGCCGTGGCGGCATGAATTCGAAAGTGCTGGCGGCAAAAATTGCGACCGTTGCCGGCGCCGAAGTTCTGATCGCGAAAGGCAATGACGCCAATCCGCTTGCCGCAATCCGATCCGGCGTGCGTCACACGCGCTTTGTAGCGGGCGGCACGCCGGCCGCCGCGCGCAAGCGCTGGATTGCAGGCGGATTGAAGATCGAAGGCGCACTCGTCATCGACGCCGGCGCGGCGCGCGCACTGGAAGACGGAAAGAGTTTGTTGCCGGCGGGTGTTCGCGCAGTCGAAGGCAATTTCGACCGTGGCGATGCGGTGGTGGTGCGAGATATGGACGGTCGCGAACTTGCGCGCGGGCTTGTCGCCTATCATGCGGCCGACGCACAACGCATTGCAGGTCGTCGCAGCGCCGAAATCGAGACGATCCTGGGCTATCGCGGACGCGACGAGATGATTCATCGCGACGATCTCGCTTTGACGACGGAAAGATCAATTCAGAAATGACTTCGGCCACAAACTTTTTAATCACCATGGCCGGGCTTGACCCGGCCACCCAGCCAGCGAGCGTCTGCGAGCTGAAGGAGTTAGGTGCGCTTTTGCCAGAAGTCATTCGCCGCGCCGACGCGCGGCGGCTGGGTGGCCGCCTCGGGGGGCGGCCATGGTGAAGTTTGGGGATGTTGCTTGCCCCGAGGCCGAGCTGCACGCCATCGGGCTCGCGGCACGCGAAGCCGCGGTTCTGTTGCGCGAAATGTCGCGCGAGACGAAGGATGCGGTTTTGCGCGCGATGGCCTCGTCCATTCGCGCCCACGCAAGCGATATACTGCGCGCCAATGCCGAAGACGTTGCAGCAGCCAAAGCGCAATATCTGCCGGCGCCGCAGCAGGATCGCCTGACACTCGACGGACCGCGCATCGAAGCGATGGCCGCCGGAATCGACGCGATCGCCGAACTTTCCGATCCCGTGGGCCGCGAACTCGCCCGCTGGACGCGGCCCAACGGTCTCGACATTGCCCGCGTGACAACGCCGATCGGCGTCATAGGAATAATTTATGAGAGCAGGCCGAATGTAACAGCGGATGCGGGCGCGCTGTGTCTAAAATCCGGCAACGCCGTCATATTGCGCGGCGGCTCGGATGCAGCGCATTCGTCGGCCGCAATTCATGCCGCGCTGGTGGAAGGATTGCGCGCGGCGCATCTACCGGAGTCCGCCATTCAATCGATCGCGACAGCGGACCGCGCCGCGGTGGGTGCGATGCTCAAGGGTCTCGACGGCGCCATCGATCTGATTGTTCCGCGCGGCGGCAAGAGCCTTGTCGCGCGCGTGCAGGATGAGGCGCGCGTGCCGGTGTTGGCCCATCTCGAAGGCGTCTGTCACGTCTATGTGCACGCGGCGGCCGATCTCGCGATGGCGCGCGCAATCGTGCTCAACGCCAAGATGCGGCGCACGGGTGTCTGCGGGGCAGCGGAGACTCTGCTGTTCGATCGCAAAATTCTCCAGTCGCATGGCGTGGCCATCCTGAGCGATCTGCAGAATGCCGGTTGCGAAATCCGAGGCGACGAAAATATACGCGCCGTCTTTCCCGCTGCGAAAGCAGCCAATGAAGAGGATTGGCGCACGGAATATCTCGATGCCATCATTGCGGTCAAAGCGGTCGACGATGTGGAAGACGCGATCCGTCACATCGAATCCTACGGCTCGCATCACACCGAGGCGATCGTTACCGAAGATGCAAATACGGCGGAGCGGTTTCTCGCCGCACTCGATTCCGCCATCGTGATGTGGAACGCTTCGACCCAGTTCGCCGACGGTGGAGAATTCGGCATGGGGGCGGAAATCGGTATCGGCACGGGCAAGCTGCACGCGCGCGGTCCCGTAGGTGTCGAACAACTCACGACCTTCAAATATATTGTGCGTGGCAGGGGGCAGATCAGACCATGAGACCTCGTCCTACGCACTGGCTGAAACCGCCCGGACCGGTGGCGCCGGGTTTGCGCATCGGATTGCTGGGAGGTTCGTTCAACCCGGCCCATGAAGGTCACATGCATGTCAGCGAGGTGGCGCTGAAGCGGCTCGGGCTCGATTATGTGTGGTGGCTGGTCGCGCCGCACAATCCTCTCAAGCCGACTATCGGCATGGCGCCGCTCGACGATCGCATGACGACGGCGGCGCAAACCGCAACCCACCCGCGCATTCTGGTCATGGATATCGAATCCGCGCTGGGCACGCGCTACACGATCGATACTCTTGGCGCACTCGCGCACCGCTTCCCGCAACTGCGTTTCGTATGGCTGATGGGGAGTGACAATCTCGACCAATTCCGCCGCTGGCGGCGCTGGAGCGATATCGCGAGCCGTATCCCGATCGCGGTCGTCATGCGGCCGGGCAGCACACTCGCACCCCTGCGCGCGAAAGCCGCCCAGCGCCTTGCGCGTTCCAGGCTGAATGCAGCCGGCCGCATCGCGTTCTCCCGGCCGCCGGCCTTTGTGGTGCTTGACGGTCCCAGAAGTTCCGCAAGCGCGACCGCGATACGCGCCCAATCCCGCACAGGCGAGGCCTTGGTAGGCGCAATTCCATCGTGGTAGAGTGCACTCGCAACCTGCGGAGCGCGCGGCCCATCCTGGATTTATTGAAGGGAACCATCCGACCGCGCTTCCGTCATGAAACGCAGTGGAGGAATTGGTCCTGACCAGCAAGACGACCGGCGCAAAGAAGGCGCCACGCGCGAGAAAAACCAAGAGCGCTGAAGCGGCGCCCACGCTCCTGACCCGTATTCTCACTTCCCTCGATGACGACAAGGCGGAAGACATCGTGACCATCGATCTCGATGGCCGCTCTTCGCTTGCCGATGCGATCGTCATTGCCAATGGCCGATCGCAGCGTCACGTCTCCTCGATCGCGGAGCACCTCGCGCGACGCCTGAAGGAAGCCGGTTACGGCACGCGGCCGGTTGACGGCCTGCAAAGCGGCGACTGGGTGTTGGTCGATGCCGGCGATGTCATTGTCCATATCTTCCGGCCCGAGGTGCGCAGCTATTACGACCTCGAAGGCATGTGGTCGGTCGAGGAACCGCGACGCGCCGCGTCGCGCTGATCGTTACAAGGCTCTCTTCCCATGCGGCTTCTCGTTCTTGCCGTCGGACATGCTCGCGGAACTTCGGAAGGCGCGCTGATCGACGACTACATCGCCCGCGCGAACGCTTTCGGCAAGCGGCTGGGGATGTCGTCAACGACGGTGGAAGAAGTCGCGATTTCCAAATTGCGCGAAGCCCGCGCGAGAGTCGCCGAAGAAGGCGAGCGCCTCGCAGCGCGCATTCCGGCGTCGTCCCATGTGATCTTCTGCGATGCGCGCGGCAAGGGCATGACGAGCGAAGCATTCGCGGAAATGCTGGGCGCCATGCGGGACGCAGGCGCGCGCGATCTCGCGTTCCTGCTCGGCGGTCCCGACGGTCTCGATCCCGGACCTTCCGTCAAAGCCGGACGCAGCCTCGCCTTCGGGCCGCAAACCTGGCCGCATCTGCTCGCGCGCGCGATGCTCGCCGAACAGCTTTATCGCGCGCTCACGATTCTGGGCGGCCACCCCTATCACCGGGCCTGAATGGCGTTATCCCGATCTTAACCATGAGGGGCGAAAGTCACGCGTCGCAATGGGACTTTGCCCATGAAGATCGAAGGTAGCGGCGGAGTCGACCGCACCAGTTTCCGGCGCGTCGCCAAGAGCTCGACGAGCGGCAGCAGCAGCTCGTTCAGCGTCTCCGAGGCGGCCGAGGAAGCGCGTGCGGCGAGCGTATCCGCGCCCGGCCCCATCGCATCGGTCGAGTCGATTCTCACCCTGCAAGGCCTCGACGACTCGACCAGCGGACGTTCCAAAAGCGTCTCTCATGGCGAGCAGCTGCTCGATATGCTGGATCAGGTGCGCGACGGTCTGCTTGCGGGGGGAATCCCCCGTGCGACCCTCAACCGGTTGGCGACCGCAGTCAGCCGGCGCCAGGAAGGTTTCGCCGACCCCAAACTGCAGACCGTGCTCGACGAGATCGACCTCCGGGCACGGGTCGAACTTGCCAAACTTGAGCAATCCGACCGCCTGCCCGGCTAACCTTTTGCCTTAGAACGCGTTTTTACCTACTTGCCGCCTTCCGATTCCATTTGAAGCGGACGTGGCCCACCTGTATAAACCCGCCCGCTCGCTGTGGGGCGACTCGTCTTCTGGGGTGTACGCATGAGTACAGAACTTCCGTCTGGCTACCGGCCATCGGAGAGTGAACCCTTTATGAATGAGCGCCAGCGGGAGTATTTCCGCCGGAAGCTGCTGCGCTGGAAGGATGAGATCCTCCGCGAAAGCCGCGAGACCATCCAGAACCTCCAGGCCGAGACGACCCAGAACGCCGATCTGGCCGACAGGGCCGCGACGGAGGCTGAGCGCCAGCTTGAGCTTCGGACCCGCGATCGTCAGCGCAAGCTGATCGCCAAGATCGATGCGGCGATGCGCCGGCTCGAGGATGGCTCCTACGGCTTCTGCGAGGAGACGGGCGAGCCGATATCCTTGAAAAGACTCGACGCGCGCCCGATCGCGACACTCTCGATCGAAGCCCAGGAACGCCACGAACGCCGCGAGCGGGTTTACCGGGACGACTGAGCCCAAAAACCGGAACGGCCGGATCCGAAGATCCGGCCGACGCCCCAGTCCCCTCCGCCCCCAAAGAGCGGAAAGCTTTCACCACGGCATGATGATGTCGAAGAGCTGCGAACCGTAGCGCGGCTGCTGCACATCCGTGATCTGGCCCTTGCCGCCATACGCGATACGCGCTTCGGCCACCTGCGCAAGATTGACGGTGTTGTCGCTGGTGATGTCTTCCGTGCGTACGATGCCCGAGACCTGCAGATCGCGCATTTCGTTGTTCACCAGCACCTGCTGATGGCCGGTGATGACGAGGTTGCCGTTCGGCAGAAGCTGCAAGACGATCGCGGCCAGGGTCAAATTGATCGTTTCCGACCGGTTGATCACACCCGTTCCGGCATTCGATGTGTTGGAGCCCATATCCACCATGCTGGCCGGATCGGCGCCGTCCTTCGTGATGAGATTTTCCAGCCCGAAGAAATTGGTCATATTGGCGGTGTCGGTGTTTGCGCGCGTGCGCGTGGTCGCGTTGGAGACCTGCGCCGCATCCGCAATCGTCACGTCGACCGTGATCAGGTCGCCGACATGGCTCGCGCGCGGATCGTGGAAGAAAGCGTGTGCGCCTTGCATCCACAATGAATTTTCGGCATGCGGACCCAGCGGCGGCGCCGTCGGCATCGTTACGGGCTTGTAGTTCGGATCCTTGGTCGGATCGGTAATCGGCGCCAATTGAGGAGCGCCGCCGATGTTTTGCAAACGGTCGAGCGCATTGCATCCCGCAAGAGCGATACCCAGCACGATGAAGCTTGCGAATTGCTTCAGATATCCCGATTTCATCTTCTTTCCTTTGAAATTCACGGCTTTGCGGTTGCTGCAATCTTGTCGTCGGCGGCAGGCGTGATGTCGCCCGCACGCACCGTTCCCGGACCGGTGACGATTCCGGTGATCTGGCGATAGGACACCGGATTGACGATCGTCACGGTCTCGCCCATGCCGCCTTCGCTGGTGGCACGCCCGATGGATGTCAGGGTAATGCCCGGCTCCGCGAAGGTCATGGTGACGGTCGAGCCCTTCGCGACGAGCACCGGCAGGCGGACGTCATCGATGCGCACGGCCTCTCCGGCCTGAATGAAACGGCGGGCTTCCTTGCCGTCAAGTTCGCCCATCGCGACGGCGATGCCGCCAAGCGGGCGATCGCCCGTGACCATCTGGTAGGTAAGATCGGAATCGACGATCGTCTCGCCGCGCTGAATATCGTGAGTCGGCACCACGATGCGAACATTGGCGGTCTGCGCCAACGGAACGGCGAGCGCCGGAGCCGCGACGAACGCGGCGAGCGAAACGGTAAGAATGCGAAATATCGTGCGCATCAGCCTTGTCCCATGCTTGCGGTCATCTGCAGCATGTCGTTGGCGGCAGTGATGACCTTGGAGTTCATTTCATAGGCGCGCTGAGCGGTGATCAGCGAGGTGATCTCCTGGACCGCATTGACGTTCGAGGTTTCGAGAAAGCCCTGCTGGATCGTACCGTAACCGGCAGCGCCGGGAACGCCCGCCTGCGGTGCTCCCGAAGATTGCGTCTGCTGAAACAGATTGTCGCCCAGCGCATTGAGGCCCGCTTCGTTGGGAAAGCGATCGAGTTCGATCTGGCCCAATGTGGTGGGTGCGGTCGCTCCCGGAACGGTCGCCTGCACCTGACCCTGCGTGTTGACGCTGACGCTCAATGCGTTGGCGGGTACGCTGATACCCGGCTCGACGGTATAGCCGTCCTGCGTGACGATCAGTCCTGTCGGCGACAGCGCGAAGTTTCCAGCGCGGGTATAAGAGTCCGTGCCGTCGGGCATGACGACGCGGAAATAGCCGGGGCCCTGAACCGCGAAGTCGTAAGTGTTGCTGGTCGATTCGAGCGCGCCCTGCGTGGTGATGCGATAAACGGCGGCCGTGCGCACGCCGGCTCCCAACTGGATTCCGCTCGGCAAAACGGTACCCGAGTCGGAGGTCTGCGAGCCTGGCGTCTCGACGTTCTGATAAAGCAAATCCTGGAATTCCGGCGACTGCGTTTTGTAGGCCGTGGTGTTCATGTTCGCGAGATTGTTCGCGATCACTTCGACATTCGTCTGCTGCGCCTGCATTCCGGTGGCAGCGATGCTCAGAGCACGCATGAAATATCTCCTAATCCTGTACCTGGGCAAGCTTGTCGATCGACTGCATGTCCTGGCTGTGTTGGGTCTGGCTCAGATTCGACGTCGCCTGGTAGGTGCGCATGATTTCGATCATGTTGGAGATCTCGATCACCGGCTGCACGTTCGAGGCTTCGAGCATGCCCTGCACGACCTTCACGTTGGTGGCGGGATTGGCGGTCTGGGTCGTCGAATAGAGGCTGTCGCCTTCCTTCTGGAGCGCACGCTCGTTCGCGAAGGAGACGACCTTCAACTTGCCGAGTTGGGATTGCGTTCCGTTGATGGTGGCGCTGACGGTGCCGTCCGCGGCGACGTTAACGTCGCCGTCCTGCGGAGTGATCGAGAGCGGGCCGCCTTGCGTTTCGACCTGGTCGCCTTCTTCGGTCGAGAGCTTGCCGTTCAGATCCAGCGTGAAATGCCCGTTGCGGGTATAGCGTTCGCCGTTCGCCGTCTGTACTGCGAAATAGCCGTTGCCGTGGATTGCGAAATCGAATTTGCCGCCGGTGGTCTCCATGGGACCTTCCTTCAGGTCGCGCACCGCGCCGGTCTCCTGAACGTAGCTGACGGATTTAGAGCCTTTGTCGCCTTCGGCGGGCTGAACTTTCGCAACATATTCCTGGAACGTCGGCGTCTCGCGCTTGTAGGCGGGCGTCGAAACGTTCGCGATATTGTTCGCGATCGAATCCATCGCCTGATAGGTCGCCAACTGTTGCGAGAGGCTCACGAGCATTGTCTGGTTCATGGCGCGCCCGGGTCCTTTCTGGTCCTGTGCTCCCGCGTCGCCTGCTGCAGCGCTTGTGCCATGCAAAAATCGCCAGAATCGCTGGGTTTCGCGCGGCCGGCTGAACCGCATGCGGCAATCCCTGCCGGGTGAAGACTGCCTGATACGTGAATTCGACGCCCGGTCTGAACCACTCCTTAACCATGCCTGCCTAACGTCCCGGATATTGCGCGAGTGTTCCCGCGCGACCGGGGAGTGCGATGGCCAAGGACAAGTCGAAAGCCGATTCGGAAGAACCGGAGGATGACGCGGAAGGCGCCGAAGGCAACGCGCCGAAGAAACGATTTGGTAAGAAATTCCTTCTGATCGCGGGAGCCGGCGCGCTTGTTCTCGTCCTCGGGCTTGGAGCGGGCGCCTATTTTCTCTTCTTCAGCGGATCTGGCGACACCCACAAGACGAAGATGGCCAACGGCATGCCTGCGCCGCTCGTGGCGCCCCAGGTCGCGTTTTTCGACATGCCCGATATCGTCGTGAACATTCAGACGTCCGACGGGACTCCGGCCTATCTCAAGCTCTCGGTGTCGCTCGAGCTCGATGCGGCCGACGAAAAGCCGGGGCTGCAGGTGTTGATGCCGCGGATCGTCGATCAGTTTCAGAGCTATCTGCGCGAACTGCGGGTCGACGACCTGCGCGGATCGGCCGGCGTCATGCGCCTGAAGGAAGAATTGCTTCGCCGGATCAATGTGGCGGCGGCGCCATTTTCGGTGCGCGACGTGTTGCTCAAAGAAATGATCGTTCAGTAACGGAAAGACCGATGGCAGACCCCCAAGACGAGACGGCGCAACCTGAAGAAGCTCTGGAAGGCGCAAATCCCGAAGCGGCTGCGCAAGGCGATGCGCCCGCGGCGACGGCCGTGGCCACCAGCGCCGAACGCATCCTGAACCAGGACGAGATCGACAGCCTGCTGGGCTTCGACGTCAACGACGACAGCCTGCAGGACAAAAGCGGCGTTCGCGCCATCATCAATTCCGCGCTGGTCTCGTACGAGCGCCTGCCCATGCTCGAAATCGTCTTCGACCGCCTCGTGCGGCTGATGACGACGAGCTTGCGAAACTTCACCTCGGACAATGTGGAAGTGAGCCTCGACAACATCACGTCCATCCGTTTCGGAGATTATCTGAATTCGATTCCGCTGCCGGCGATCCTCGCGGTGTTCCGGGCGGAACAGCTCGACAATTACGGCCTCTTCACGGTCGATTCGAACCTGATTTATTCGATCGTCGACGTGCTTCTGGGCGGGCG
>JBEKDC010000125.1:0-9048 GCA_050014535.1 Rhizomicrobium sp. | reverse complement strand
TCGTGCTGGGCTGGCTCGTGCCATGGCGACCTTTACTGATTTTCTATCTCTTCTTCCTGCCCGCGGTGGCGACGCAATGGCGCTTCAACAAAAATTCCTGCGTCCTCAACAACATCGAATCCCTGCTTCGCCGCGGCCAGTGGCGCGACCCCACCAACGTCGAAGAAGGGGCATGGCTCCTGACGCTGGTCCGCAACGTCCTGGGCCTGAAGGTCACCCATGGTCAGATGGATGCGTTCACCTATGCCGTGCTGACGCTCCTCTGGCTGCTGGGCTTGGGGCATCTTCTGCATTGGGCGGGGTAGGGCTGGCAGTCCGCCTCTTGAAGCGCCAAAGACGGCTTCCTACCTGATATTCGTCCCGGAAAGGCCAATGGCTTCCGGGCAAAAATGAAGAGTCCGGCCCATTGTGGGCGGGCTCAACACTTCGCTTCTTATGGAGGAATGTGAACCATGCGTGCATTCGATTTTACCCCGCTTTTCCGGTCCACCATCGGGTTCGACCGGCTGTTCGACCGGCTCGATTCGGTCGCCCAATACGACACCAATCAGAGCTATCCGCCTTACAATATCGAGCGCAGTGACGAGACCCATTACCGCATCAGCCTCGCGGTTGCAGGCTTCGCCGACAAAGACCTTACCGTGGAAGTGCGCGATGGCGTGCTGACGGTCCAGGGCAAGCGCAATGAAGAGAGCGAGCGGACCGAAAGCTCCGGCTACCTCTACCAGGGCATTGCCGGTCGCGCCTTCGAGCGCCGCTTCCAGTTGGCCGAGCATGTCGAGGTCAAGGGTGCGAAGCTCGAGAACGGGCTTCTGCATGTCGACCTCGAGCGCATCGTGCCGGAAGAGCGCAAGCCGCGGCGCATCGCCATCAACGGCGTCGAGCTGAAGACCATCGAAGGCCAGGCGAAAGCCGCCTAAGCCGTTTATCGGTTTGCCAGTGAACGGATGACAGGTATCGGGGATCGGCACATACTGATCCCCGATACTTTTCTGCCGATCCCCGGATGCCCAGCTGGCAAAGCGCTCTTTTCACCCGCGTCACGCGTTTGGCTCGACCGCGCACGGTTGGCGTCGACGGCGACGTCGAAGAGTTGCGTCGCCAATACAATTATCTGTTCGACCGCTTCGGCCCGATCCCCACGGAGGCGGTTTTCGAATCCGCGCAGATCGGCCCGATCAAAGGCGAATGGGTGCGTGTGAGCGATGTGCCGACGCATCGGCTGATTCTCTATTTCCACGGCGGCGGTTATGTCGCGGGTTCGCCCGAGACGCATCGACCGTTGATCTCGCGGCTGTGCCTCGCATCGCAGGCGATGGCGTTCGTGCCTGCCTATCGCCTCGCGCCGGAGTTCGCGTTTCCGGCGGGATTGCGCGACGGCATCGACGCATATCGTCATTTGATCCAGCGCGGAGTGGCCGCGACCTCGATCGTGCTTGCGGGGGACGACGCGGGCGGGGGCCTCGCTTTCGCGTTGCTGCTGGCGATCCGCAACGCGGGCCTGCCGATGCCGGCGGGTTGCGTGGCGATGTCGCCCTGGGCCGATCTTTCTCTCACCGGCTGGTCGATGCTGCAAAACGAACGCAACGACGCAGCGCTGTCGTGGGGGCTGCTTTTCGTCAGCGCGCGGCACTATCTGAAAAAATCGGGTCCGGCCGATCCTTACGCGTCGCCCGTGTTCGCGAAATTCCACGATTTTCCTCCCATCATGGTGCATGCCGGCAGCAATGAAATCCTGCGCGACGACGCGAGCCGTATCGGCGAACGCGCCGCGGAGGCAGGCGTATCCGTCAGCGTGGAAATCTATGACGGGATGCAGCACGTGTTTCAGGCGAACCCCTATGTGCCCGAGGCGCGCGTCTCGCTGTCGAGATTGGGGCAGTTCATTCGCGCGCGCACGCCGGAGCCGGCATACGAACCGGCCGCTGCCAATGCGGGCGAGTGAATTGCGTTAAGCCGTGTTGGTCATCGCCAGCGGCGGGACGGTGTCCATGACAGTCATCGGCAGTTTCGTGCCCGTCAGGATCGCGCATCCCAAGTCGGTATCGCGCAAGTCGGCGTCGCTCAGATTGGCATAGGCAAGATCGGTTTCGGTCAGGCACGCGCGACGTAGATCGGCGCCGCGCATGTCGGCGTAGCGCGCCAGAGCGCCGTCGAGCCGCGTCGGCAGGAGCCGCGCGTCGGAGATCATCAGCGGCCCCAGTTTCGCATCGTGCAGATCGGCATTGTTGAGGCGCGCGCCGCTCAGATTGGCGCCGCGCAGATCGGCGCCGGCGAGTTTGGCGCCGCGCAGATCGGCGCCTTGCAGATTGCTGCCCTGGAGCGAAGCTCCCTGCAGGTCCAGCCCATATAGGATTGCACCCGGCGCGATGATCGCGGTCAGCGAACGGTGTGCGAGAGATTTGAGTTCGCGCAAATCCATGCCCGAAAGGTCGGCCGGCTGGCCGTCCCGGCCTTCGCTCTCCACCCAACGCGAATGACATTCGAGCATGTCGGCGATCGGCATCGGCAACGCGGCGAGCTCGCGGCCGGCCGGCTGATCGGTGAGCGCGGTCGAAAGATCGACACCGTCGAGAATCGCACATGTCGTTCGCGCGCCGATCAGAATGGCGCCGGTCATGTCCGCGCCCGTCAGATTGCATCCCGTCAAGTCGGCGTTCTCAAGATTGGCGCCGGTGAAATTCGCCTGACGCAGATTGGCGCGCGCCAGGCGGCAGCCGCGCATGATCGCGTCGGTAAAGTCCGCCTGGACGGCGATCGCGCCGGTCATTTTGGCGCGTTCGAGATTGGCCGAGTTCATCAGCGCGGATGTCGCTTCGGAAGGTCCGACATCGTGCTGCATCACGCGAAGATTTCCATACCGATCCTTTTCTGCGATCGTCCCTTCGCGCAGATCGGCTTCATAGAGGTCGGCGCCGATCAGATTGGCGCCTCTCAGGCACGCGCCGCGCATGTCCGCGCGCCTCAGGCTCGCAGCCGCAAGATTGGCCCGGCGCAGATCCGCACCGAAAAAGCTGGCCGATTCGAGTCGTGCGTCGGCGAGGTTGGTCTCCTCGAGAATGGCGCCGGTGAAATCGGCATCCGCCAGGTTGCGACCCGCGAGGTCCAATCCGCTCAAATCGCAAAATGCGAACACGGCGCGTGCTCCGCCCACGCGACCGGCGTACAGCATTTCGTGCCGCGCCGCAGCCGCCACAGCCTGTTTCTGCGTCAGCTTCGAGAATGTGATGCGAGGCGTGGGCATCATCTGGGCGCCGGTAATTTGTTGTTAAGGTGAAGACCCGTCACCGTTCATCATGCCGGAGCCGCGCTAATAGCTGATTAAAAAGCGAAAAGTTGAGGCAGAATGGCAACTTGCGGCTAGCATCGCCCGGCTGATATTGGCTAAGGTGCCGCCGCTCGCGGCCGCTCTGGGGCGTACCCGCGACCTGCCGCGGGGGTGTTTCGATCGGCTCCCGAAGCCACCGGTCCAATAACAATGAGGGATTCGCCTTGAACAAGCGCGCGTTAATGCTCACCGCCGCCACCGCCGCGTTGATGTCGGGTCCGGCTTTTGCCACTTGTCCGACGACACCGCCCACATGGACCACCATCTCGACCCAGATCACGGTTCCGGTCGACACCGCCTGTGCCGATTCCGGCAACCCCGGCACGATTACGATCGCAACGGACGGCTCGGTCGTCGTCTCGACGAGTCCCTACACGGTTCCGGCCGTCACCATCGATTCGGGAACAGTGATGTCGCCCGGAAATGTCACAAATGCAGGCACGATCAGTTACAACGGAGTCAGTTCCTCGACCGGCGTGGAGTTGCTCGCCAACGGCAATGTCGGCGGTCTCGACAATCAGGATCTCGGCACCATCGAGTTGACAGGCTCCGGAACTTCGAAGATCGGGATCCTCGTGGGACTGTTGCCCACCGCGACAACCGGAACATTCACCGGCGGCGTTGTTCCCGCAGCAGCGATTGCCTATCTCCCGACAAATCTCGCCACCGATCCTATTGCAATTTATCTGGAGAACGGCTCGACTCTGAACGTTGTCGGCACGACCTCCTACGGGATCGAGACCCTCGCGGGATCCACCTTGGTCGGCGATATCGATATCGGCGGAACGGTAGAAGTGGAACCGAGCAGCACGACATCGACATCGGGCGGCAATACCGCGATCTTCATCAACGGCGCCATCGGCACGACGACGCAGTCGGATAGTATTGTCATACTGCCGGGTGCGACCGTCGAAGCAACGGGACCTGGCTCTGAGGGTTTGGTGGTGGCCGCGCCGGCGACGGGACCCAGCGGCGTGAACGGTGCAATCATCAATTTCGGCGCGATCGAGGCGATCGGCACCACCACGCCGGTCGGAGGAACCAGCACGACCGATGCGGAAGGGGGAAGCGCCCTCAGTATCTCCGCCAATATCACCGGAGGCATCTACAACGCCGGTCCGAATACCGTCGGCAATTCGGTGGCATCTGCCACGATCACGACCCAGGGCGACGCGCCGGCCGTGAACATCACAACTGCCGACCTGTCTTCCGGCGCCGCGCCGGTGACGATCGGCGTCTACAACGATCCCACCGACCCAGCGGACTCGATCTATTCGTTCCTCAATCGCGGTTCCATCTCCGCGTCCGGCACGGATGTAAACGTCGCGCAGGTCACCGCCATCAGCATCTCCGGCACATCGCAGACCGCCGACGTGACGCTGACGGGCGGCATATTCGATAGCGGCTCGATATCCGCCTCCAATGCGAACGACGACACCGGTGCTCCGAATGGCGCGACTGCCATCAGCATCACCAATTTTGTGTCGGTTCCGGAGCTGGTCACCAACAAGGCGGAATCGAGCGATGGTTTGATCTCGGCATCGGTTTCCGGACCAAATGGCGGCACGGCCTACGGCATCTATGTCGGGGCGAATGCATCACTCCCCACGATCGTCAATTACGGCACGATCGCGGTCGTCGCGAGCACGACCGAACCGACAATCAGCACTCTCGTAGCGGAGGCGATCGTCGACCGTTCGGGCCCGAATATCAATAACATAGATGAGAGCGGAACCATCACTTCGATCACCAATTACGGAACCATTTCGGCCACGACCTGCGCGTCTCTTGCCGGCGGGCCATGCACCGCGCTCGACAATGACGATCAGATTGCGCGTGCAATCGATTTGTATAACAGCACTCAAATGATCACCGTGACCAACAACGGCACGATCCAGGGCGATATTGTGCTTGGCGTTGGCCAAAACACATTGACGGACACGGGCAGTGGTCCGACGCCCGCGTCGATCACGGGCAATGTCTATTTCGGGGGCCAGATAGGCGTCTATGATCAGTTCACGATAGGCGAATATGGGACGTTTACCGGGGCTGTCTTAGAAGGGGCGAATGGAAAAGTGACCGTCGACGTCCTGGGTGGGGGAGCCTTCAACCTTACGAATTCGTATCTGCCGGTGAACTCGCCTTCGGGACCCTCGGCGTCGTCGCCTTACGTTGCAGCACCGTTGATCGCGCATGATTTCACGATCGAAAACGACGCCAATTGGAGCCTGACGCTTTCGCAACCGTTCAATCTTTATGGCGTGAACCCGAATAACACGAACAATTCGGACGTGGGGGCAATCATCCAGGCCGACGACGTTTCAATCGGCACATCGACGGTTGCCAATTTCAAAGTGAATTTCGGCAGCTTCATCACTTCGCCCTCATCGATCACCGGACCGGGAACGGCGCAATTCGCGCTGATCAGCGCGCCACAGGGCGATTTCACCGTTTCGACCCAGACCCTGACTGCAATGTCGAACGATATCACCGTGCCGTTCCTCTTCCAGGGAACGGGAGCGACCGCATTGTGCACCCAGAACATTCCGGGTTCTCCGATTAACTGCGTTCCAGGAACCGTCGAACCTTCCGCGCTTTCGGAGATCGATCTTGTTCTGCAACCGAAGACGCCGCAGCAGCTCGACTTGACCGGCTATGCGCTGAAAATGTTCCCCTATGTCAACCAGGCGCTCGCAAACGACACGCAACTCGGCTCCGGTGTTGTCGCCGGAATCACAAGCAATGTCTCGGCGCAGCAGGTTTACTCATCCTTTGCCCCTGACGTGACCGGAGCGACGCGCGCGACCGCGATTGCCCTGACCGACTCTGCGACAAACGTCGTTGCGGAACGTCAACGCGAGTTGAACATGTACGCCAACCAGGAAGGCGATACGACGCTCTGGGGTCAGGAATTCGTGCAAAGGCTCGACCAGGACAGCACGTCCACTGCAATCGGCTATACCGATTCCGGCTTCGGCTTTGCGCTTGGTACGGACACCGGCGATCCGGCCGACGGCCGCTATGGGGCGGCGTTCACCTTCTTCTCCGGCGGTTCTTCGACTCATGACGAGGTGATTTCAAAGACCGCCCAGGAATTCTACATGGCCACGTTTTATACGAACTGGCGCGGCAGGGGGCTGTTCTTCGATTCGCAGGTGACTGCCGGTTGGGCTCATCTGGCGAGCGAGCGCTTCATCGACGTCGGCGGTGTCTCGCGCGTTGCGGACGGCGACAGGCCGGCCGCGATCCTTGCCGGCGGCGTGACGACGGGCGGGGTCTTCAATTTCGGCAGCACTGTCATGTCGCCGCAATTGAGCATCGATGGCCTAACCATGCGCGAAGACGGCTACAGCGAAGGCGGCGGCGAGGACATCACCGGCGGCGACGGCTTCGATCTGCGTATCCAGCCTTACTACGCCAATTCGGCGCGAGCCTTTCTCGGTATCGATATGCGCCAGGATATCAATCTCGGCGACTTCTATCTGCAGCCGGAAGCGCGCGTCGGCTATCGCTACGACATGCTGGACGGCGCGGAGAAGCTCGAAGCCAATTTCGTGGGTGTCACACCGATCGACCAGTTCTCGATCACGGGGCCCGATCCGGCGAAGGGCAACATCGTTCTGGGCGGGGGTTTGGCGGTCACGACGGGCGCCTGGTCGGTTGGCGTACACTACGACTTTCTGCGCTCCGACATGGGCAACTCACAACAGGACGGCATGCTCACGCTGGTCGGGCGGATTTAACGGATCAGACGAGTCCTCTCGCGATCGCGAGGAACTTCGCCACGTCATCGTCCGGCGTGGCGAAGGAGCACACCAGGCGGATCAGCGTGCGTCCTCCTGACGGGGGAGCCCAATCGAGGAACCTCGCGCCGGCGGCGCGCAGATTCGCGACAATATCGTCCGGTAGGAACACAAAAACGGCATTCGCCTCGACCGGATAGGCGATCTGGGCGCCGTCAATGTCGCCCAGGCCATTCGCCAATGTCTGCGCCAGCACATTGGCCCGTTTGGCCGTTTCAAGCCAGCGGCCGTCTTCGAGATAGCTCACGAGCTGCGCGGAGACGAAACGCATTTTCGACAGCAGGTGCCCGGAGCTCTTGCGACGATATTCGAAATCGCGCACATCGCCGGCATTGAAAAACACCACCGCCTCCGCGCCGAGTGCGCCGTTTTTGGTCGCCCCGAAAGATAAGACGTCGATGCCGGCGCGCCATGTCGTATCCGCCGGCGCACAGCCGAGATGTGCGAGCGCATTGGCGAAGCGTGCGCCGTCGAGATGCAGTTTGAGTTGGTGCTTGCGGGCGACGCGCGAAATAGCTGCGATTTCGTCGAGACGATAGCAAGTGCCCGCTTCGGTGGCCTGGGTCAGGCTGATGACCGCCGGCTGCCGGCTGTGAACGTTGCCGACCGGAAACCGTTTGAGCGCGGCTTCGATGGTGTCCGGATCGAGCTTGCCGTCGCGCCCCTCGAGAGGCACCAGGCTGGCGCCATGCGTGAAAAATTCGGGAGCGCCGCATTCGTCGACGACGATATGCGCCTGCGCGTGACACAGAATCGCGCCATGGGGCGGACAAAGCGTGGCTAGGGCGAGAGCATTGGCAGCCGTTCCCGTCGCCACAGGATAGACGGCGACATCGTGGTCGAACAGCGCCTTCATGCGCGTGCGCAGCTCGGCGGTGATCGCGTCGGCCCCATAGGAGAGAGTCGCGCCCGCATTCGCCGCCTGTAAAGCGTCGAGGATATCGGGCCTTGCGCCATAGGCGTTGTCGCTGGTGAAATTCATGGGCCTCGTTCCGCTTGCGAAAGGCGAAGCTAGCGGGGAAAGCGGCCGGACCCAATGCGAGCCCGATGTGTCACGGGGTCCCGCGGGGACTTCCCAGGGCGCGCGATTGATGCTGGAATCGCAGGGACCGTTATTCAGGACCAAATGCCCATGGCCCATCTCGACGATTTCCGCAGCGAAACCCGCGTTTGGCTCGAAGCCAATTACCCGCCGTCGCTGCACGAGCCGCAGGCCAGCGAAGACGACGTGACCTGGGGCGGAAAGCGGGCCGTTTACAAGAACCCGGATTCCAAATTGTGGCTGGATCGCATGGCCGCGCGCGGCTGGACCGCGCCGACCTGGCCGAAAGAGTATGGCGGCGGCGGGCTCACGCAGGAAGAAGCGCGCGTGCTCAACCAGGAACTCGGCCGCATCCAGGCGCGGGTGGCGCTCGCCTCGTTCGGCATTTGGATGCTGGGTCCGGTGCTGCTCGAATACGGCAATGAAGAGCAGAAGCGCGAACATCTGCCCAAAATCGTGCGCGGCGAGATCCGCTGGTGCCAGGGCTATTCCGAGCCCGGCGCGGGTTCCGATCTCGCGAGTCTGCGCACCCGCTGCGAAGACAAGGGCGATCACTTCCTCATCAATGGCCAGAAGATCTGGACGTCTTACGCAAACCATGCCGACTGGATATTCTGCCTCGTGCGCACCGACACGACGAAGAAGCACGAAGGCATTTCGTTCATCCTGTTCGACATGACGACTCCCGGGATCGAGCCGCGGCCCATCAAGCTGATCTCCGGCAATTCGCCGTTCTGCGAAACTTTCTTCACCGACGTGAAGGTACCAAAGGCCAATCTCGTGGGTCGGCTGAACGGCGGCTGGGAAATCGCCAAGCGCCTGCTGCAATTCGAACGTCAGAGCATTTCGTCGGGCACGCTGGGCAGTTCCGCAGG
>JBEKDC010000124.1:0-9136 GCA_050014535.1 Rhizomicrobium sp. | reverse complement strand
GATTGACCGCACCGAGTGGGACATGACCCCGCAGACGGTCAACGCGTACTACAACCCGGAGCAGAACGAGATCGTCTTTCCGGCGGCGATCCTGCAGCCGCCGTTCTTCAACGTGAAGGCCGACGACGCGGTCAACTACGGCGGCATCGGTGCCGTGATCGGGCACGAGATCAGCCACGGCTTCGACGATCAGGGCGCAAAATTCGGCCCGACCGGAAAACTGGAGAATTGGTGGACCGACGCCGACAAGCAGGCCTTCGAGGCGAAAACCAAAGCGCTCGGCGCGCAATATGACAGTTACGAGCCGCTGCCAGGCCTGCATATCAACGGCGCTTTCACGATGGGCGAGAATATCGCGGACAATGCCGGTATTGCGATTTCGCTCAAGGCCTATCACATCGCGCTGGGCGGCAAGAAAGCGCCCATGCTCGACGGCTATACGGGCGATCAGCGGTTCTATTTGGCGTTTGGCCAAATCTGGCGAGGCAAGCTGCGCGACGGTGCATTGCGGCAGCAGGTGCTTTCCAACGAGCACAGCCCGCCGGAGTTCCGCGCCATCGGCGCCACGCGGAACCAGGATGCGTGGTACGCGGCATTCCACGCCAAGGCGGGCGACAAATACTACCTGCCGCCGGATCAGCGCGTACATCTCTGGTAAACCGGATTTAAGCAGCGGGAGGAAGCGATGAGAAAAATTGTCGTCGGATTGACGGGCATTGCTTGTGCCGCATTCGTGGCAATAGCCATCGCACAAACTCCCGCTGCCCATCCGGCTTTTGGTGCGTGGGGTGTCGACCTCACGACCATGGATAAGAGCGTGAAGCCGGGTGACGACTTCTTCACGTATGTCAACGGCGCCTGGCTCAAAAGCGCCGTGATCCCGCCGGATCGGACTCGCTCGGGTTCGTTCGACGATCTTCAGATCCTCAGCGAGAAGCGCATGCGCGATCTCGTTTCGGAGATCGAGGCGAAACCGGCCGCACAGCTGACCGATGAAGAAAAGAAGCTGCGCGACCTCTACGATGCCTTCACCGACACAGCCGCCATCGAAGCGAATGGATTGAAGCCCGCCGAGAAGGATCTGCACTATTATGCTTCGCTGAAGACACGGGCCGATGTGGCCCGTGCGATGGGCACACAGGGGCGCGGCGCAACCAGCATTTTCGCGACGCGCATCGCACCCGACGCGAAGGACCCGAAAAACTACGACATGAATGTGGGCCAGGCCGGCCTCGGCATGCCCGATCGCGACTATTATCTGCGCGACGACAAGAACCTGGCGGCAGACCGGGATGCCTATCGCGCTCATCTCGCCACCATGCTGGGCCTCGTCGGCGCCAAGGATGCCGTCACCCGGGCGGACGCGGTGTTCGCCTTCGAGGCGGCAATTGCCAAGGCGCATTGGGCCGCCGCCGACCGGCGCGATGCCGACAAGACCTACAACCCCATGACAATCGCGCAATTGGCGAAATTCGCGCCGGGATTCGACTGGGACGCATTCTTCAAAGCCGAAGGGCTGTCGCCAAAAGGTCCAGCCGGCGACCGCATCGTCGTGGTGCGCGAGAACACCGCGTTTCCTGCCATGGCCGAGGTCTTCGCCGCGACGCCGGTTCCCGTGCTGCGCGACTATCTGACCATCCATTACCTCGACAACATGGCGCCCTATCTGCCGAAAGCATTCGACGACGCCACTTTCGACTTTACCGGCAAGACGCTGAACGGACAGGCCCAACAGCTGCCGCGGGAGATCCGCGGCGTGCGCCTCTTGGACCAGCGGCTCGGCCATCCGCTCGGCAAGCTCTATGTTGCCAAATATTTTCCGCCGGAATGGAAGGGGAAGGTCGAAGAGCTCGTCGGCAATATCCTCAAGGCCTATGACGCGGATATCCGCACGCTCGGCTGGATGACGGAAGCCACCCGCCAGAAGGCGCTCGACAAGCTCCACGCCTTCGTGCCGCATGTCGGCAATCCGGAGAAATGGCGCGACTTTTCGCACCTGCGCATTTCACGCGACGACCTCCTCGGCGATATCGAACGCAGCGACCTGTTCGAATGGCATTACCGTCTCGACCGCATCGATCAATCGGTCGATCGCAACGAATGGAACATGACGCCGCCCACGATCAACGCCTATTACACGCCGACGTTTAACTCGATCTTTTTCCCGGCCGCGATCCTGCAGCCGCCTTTCTTCGATCCCAATGCGGACGATGCGGTGAATTATGGCGGCATCGGCGCCGTGATCGGCCATGAGATCAGCCACGGCTTCGACGATCAGGGCTCGAAATATGACGGCAGCGGCGCGCTCCGAAGCTGGTGGACGGACGAAGACCGCAAGAACTTCGAGGAACGCACCGCGGCGTTGGACAAGCAATACAGCAGCTACGAGGCGCTGCCCGGATTCTTCGTCAACGGCAAGCTGACCATGGGCGAGAATATCGGCGACAATTCCGGCATCGCGATCGCGTACAAGGCCTATCACATCGCGCTCGGCGGCAAGGATGCGCCGGTTCTCGACGGCTACACGGGCGACCAGCGCTTCTTCCTGTCCTACGGGCAGATCTGGCGCGAGACGCAACGCGAAGGCGCATTGCGCGCGCAAGTGCTGTCCAATCCGCACAGCCCGCCGCAATTCCGCGCCGACGGCACGACGCGCAATCAGGACGCGTGGTATGCGGCCTTCAACGTGCAGCCCGGCGACAAATACTACCTGGCGCCGGACCAAAGGGTGCATATGTGGTGAAGCGCCGTCCGAGGTATTGACCCGATCGGTCTGTGGCCGAAAACTGCGTATATGGACACATCATCGAACAGGGCGGATTCCATGATCGATCGGCGGACGGTTCTGGAACTGGCCGGAGGTGCTGCCGCCGGTAGTGTGTTAGCCGGCGCGAGCGCCGCCGCCGCGCCGCAGGTTTCGGACATCGTGATGATGGACGCGAGCGCGCTGGCCGATGCCATCCTCACGCGCAAAGTATCCTGCGTCGATGTGATGACTGCGTATCTCGATCATATCGCGGCAATCAATCCCAAAGTGAATGCCATCGTGGCGCTGCAGGACCGCAAAGGGTTGTTGGCGCAGGCGCATGAGCGGGACGCGCAGGTGGCGCGGGGCGAGATCATGGGACCGATGCACGGCTTTCCGCACGCCGTGAAGGATCTGGCATGGGTCAAGGGAATCGTTTCCACCTCCGGCTCGCCGATCCTGAAAGACTTCATCCCGACGCAGGATTCTCTTCCGGTGGAGCGCCTGCGCGCGGCCGGCGCCATTTTCATCGGCAAGACCAACGCGCCGGAATTCGGCCTTGGCTCGCACACTTACAATCCCGTCTATGGCGCCACGCACAACGCCTACGATCAAACGAAATCCGCCGGCGGAAGCAGCGGCGGCGCGGCCGTCTCTCTCGCCACGCGCATGCTGCCGGTGGCGGACGGCAGCGACTATGGCGGCAGTCTTCGCAACCCGGCTGGCTGGAACAATGTGTTCGGCTTTCGCACCAGTTTTGGCGTTGTCCCGCTCGCCGGCAGAGACATCTGGAGCCCTTCGATGGGTGTGACAGGGCCCATGGCGCGAAATGTCGTGGACCTCGCGATGCTGCTGTCGCTGCAGGCCGGCTATGATCCGCGCGCGCCTCTTTCCGTCACCGAAGACGGCGACCGCTTCCGCACGCCGTTGGCCGCGGACATGAAAGGCAAGAAAATCGCGTGGCTCGGGGACTTTAGCAGTTTCGCACCCTACGAGCCCGGCGTGCTGGACCTTTGCCGCGCGGCGCTGAAGAGCTTCGAGCAGATCGGCTGCATCGTCGAAGACGCCGTGCCCAGCATGCCGCCGGAGCCGGTGTGGCAGGCCTTTATGCGGCTGCGCTCCTGGCAGCAAGGCGGCGAACTCGCGGCATATTACAACGATCCCGCGAAGCGGGCGCTGATGAAACCCGAAGCGATTTGGGAAGTCGAAAACGGACTCAAGCTATCGGCCTATGACATCACCGCCGCATCCGTCACGCGAACCGCGTGGTCCAACGCGGTCGATAAGTTGTTCGAACGTTACGATTATCTGATTGCGCCGACTGCCCAGACATTCCCGTTCGATATAAGCGAGACCTGGCCGCACGAAATCGCCGGCCAAAAAATGCAGACCTATCACGAGTGGATGAAGGCGGTTTGCCTGATCACCATGACAGGCTGCCCGTCCCTCGCCGTTCCAGCCGGGTTCTCGCCGCAAGGCCGGCCGATGGGATTGCAGATCATCGCGCCGGTCCATCACGAGGTGGACTGCCTGAAACTCGCTTTCGCTTACGACCGGGCGACGAAGTGGCCGGAGAAAAAGTTGCCGGCGCTGTTGGGGTGATTGGAGCGCGGGCATCTTGCCCCTTTAGCTATTTCGACGTGTATTGACGGGCTCCCACCCTCCTCTCCATTGCCGGGTTTGACCCGGCAACCCAGCCGCCGCGCGTCTGCGCGGCGAACAACATGCGAGTTGAGTGGCGCGCATTGACAAAAAGAGTCTCGGCTCGCGGACGCTCGCCGCTGGGTGGCCGCCTCGGGGGGCGGCCATGGTGAATAGGGGGAGTATGTCAACTCAAATTGGAAGCAATGGCGCATAGGAAACGTACTTATGGTCCGATTTCACTTCCGTGCTTTCTTCGTCGCCTTGCGTCGCTTTTTTCAACCGTCGGCGACGCCATCGCCACTTGAAACGCAGCCCGTGCCCATTGCGCGAGTTCTTCTGGATCGTCGTAGAGACGGTCCGGCAATGCGTACCAGCCTGTGACGACCGTTTCGCCATTGTGCTTCTTGAAGGTGAATGGCTTGGTGCGTTCGGCGAGGAAGGCCTTGCGCGTGATCTCGTCGGTCTTGAAATAAATCGTGTCGCCAAAGATCATGCCGATCATGATCTCGCCGGAGCAGATTCCCTCGCCGCCGAAAAACCGGCGAAGAACAATGGGGCCGAATTCCTGGAACAGATCGTCGAAGCGGTGCGGGTCGGATTTCGTCGCGACCCGCTTCATGTTCAATCCGCTTCGGCCGGCGTGATCGCCACCGACTCGCCGCAGCCGCAGGCGGCCGTCTGGTTCGGATTGTTGAACACGAAGCGCGCCGCGAGCTTGTCGCGCACGAAATCCATTTCGGTGCCCACGAGGAACAGGATCGCCTTGGGATCGATGAATATCTTCACGTCCTTGTCCTCGACCACTTCCTCGAGGGGCTTCGCGGCATCGGCATAATCCATCGTGTAGCTCATGCCCGCGCAGCCGCCATTCGTCACGCCGACGCGCACGCCGGCATATTTGCCGTCGGCGGCGGCAATGATCTCGCGGATGCGGGACGCAGCCGCATCGCTCAGCTTGATCGCCTTGGGCCGTTCGCGTCTCGGTTTCGTCGTGTTCATCGCAGTGCTCATCAGAACATGTTCAGTTCGAGTTTCGCTTCTTCACTCATTCGCTCCGGCGTCCAGGGCGGATCGAATACCATATTGACGACAACCTCGCCGATGCCGTCGACCGTTTGCAGCGCAGACTTGACCATTTCCGGCATTTCGCCGGCCACCGGGCAACCGGGTGCGGTGAGCGTCATATCCACGGCCACATCCTTGTTGTCGGCAACGTCCACCTTATAGATAAGCCCGAGTTCGTAGATGTCCACCGGGATCTCCGGATCGAACACGGTTTTCATGGCCGTCACGAGCTTGCGCGTGAAATCCTCGAGTTCCTCCGGCGACAGCGCGGAACCCTGCGGGACGACCTCGATCTTGAGCGGTTCGGCGTTCATTCCGATTTGGCGGACGCGCCGCCCTCCAGAGCCGATCTCATCGTATGCCACGCCAGGGTCGCGCATTTGACGCGCATGGGGAACCCCTGCACGCCCGCCATCACGTCCAGATGTTCGCGGTCGTCGGGCCCGATGGCGCTCGCGTCTTCGCCTTTGACCAGGTGAAGGAATCCGCCCATCAGCTTTTCCGCTTCGGCCACGGTGCGGCCCTTGACGAGGTCGGTCATCATCGAGGCCGAGGCCTGCGAGATCGCGCAGCCTTTGCCTTCAAACGAGATGTCGTCGATTTTGTCTTGGTCGCCCACATGCAGATAGACCTTCACCCGATCGCCGCACAGCGGATTGTGCCCCTCGCCCACATGGTTGGCGTTCTCCAGCGCGCCGAAATGGCGCGGATGCCGGCTGTGATCGAGGATCACCTCCTGATAAAGCTCGCGGAGCGATTCATCCATCACGACATCAACCCAAAATTTTGCGCGCTTTGTGAAGTGCCGAGATCAGCACGTCCACTTCGTCGAGCGTATTGTACAATGCGAACGAGGCGCGCGTGGTCGAGGCCACACCGAAGCGCTCCATCAGCGGCTGCGCGCAATGATGGCCCGCACGCACGGCCACGCCTTCGCGGTCCAATATGGTGGCCAAGTCATGCGCATGCATGCCTTCGGTCTCGAACGACAGGATGGCACCCTTGCCCGGCGCGGTGCCCACGATGCGCACCCAGTTGAGGTCTTCCAGCGCCGCGGTCGCGCGCGCGAGCATGCGATGCTCATGCGCGGCCACGGCCTCACGATCGAACGACGACAGGTAATCGATCGCAGCCGCGAGACCAACGCTCTCGATGATGGGAGGCGTGCCGGCCTCGAATCGCATCGGCGGATCGGCATAGGTGACGAGATCGCGCGTCACTTCGCGGATCATTTCTCCGCCGCCATTGTAAGGCCGCATGCCCTTGAGCAGCACGCGCTTGCCATAAAGCGCGCCGATGCCGGTGGGCCCATAAAGCTTGTGACCGGTGATGACGTAGAAATCGACGTTCAGGTCCTGCACATCGACAGGCTCATGCACCGCGCCCTGGCAACCATCGACCAGTACGGGAATGCCGCGCGCATGGGCGTTGGCAATGATTTCGTGCAACGGCGACACCGTGCCCAGCACATTCGACATATGCGTGAGCGCGACCATCTTGGTCTTCGGGCCAATCGCGGCGGCAACCGTTTCCGCATCGAGTGAGCCGTCGTCGGCCACATCGACCCATTTGAGCACGGCGCCGTGGCGCTCGCGCAGGAAATGCCAGGGGACGATATTCGAATGATGCTCCATCACGCTGAGCACGATCTCGTCGCCCGCTTCGATGCGGGGCGCGAGATACCCACTGGCGACCAGATTGATCGCCTCCGTGCCGCCCTTGGTGAAAACGACCTCGTCCGCATGCGCGGCATTGAGGAATTTGCGCACCGTCTCGCGCGCGGCCTCGTAGCGTCCGGTCGCCGCGGCCGACAGGAAATGCACGCCGCGATGGACGTTGGCGTATTCGCTCGAGGCGAACCCAGTCATCGCATCGAGAACCTGTTTCGGCTTCTGCGCCGAGGCGGCATTGTCGAGATAGACGAGCGGCTTGCCGTAAACCTCGCGCGACAGGATCGGAAAATCGGCGCGCGCGAGCACGGGATCGAAGTCTGCTTTGATAGTCTTGGGCTGCGCGGTCAAGGCGAGGCCTCCGTTGCCTTGGCCAATGCCGCCTCGACTTTCAACCATACGGAGGCGCGGATGTCCGCGTTCTCGATTTCGTCGACCGCATCGCCGAGAAAGGCCCGCATCAGCAGCGCGCGTGCTTCGGCTTCCGGAATTCCCCGCGAGCGCAGATAGAACAGCGACTCGACATCGAGGTCGCCGACGGCGGCGCCATGAGCGCATTTCACGTCGTCGGCGAAGATTTCGAGCTCGGGCTTGAGATCGATTTCCGCGCGCAGTCCCAGCAGCAAACCCTTGGCCGTCTGGCGGCTGTCCGAGCCGTCGGCGCCTTTGGCGACCGTGATCTTGCCCTGATAAACCGCCCGCGAATGCCCGCCTGCGATGTCCTTGAAGAGCTGCGTGCTGCGCGTGTCGGCGGCGGCGTGAACGATATGCGTCGTCACGTCGGCATGGCGGCCGTCGTCCAGCACGCTCACCCCGCTCACATGCGCTTCGGCAGTTTCGCCTTCGAGCGTTACGTGAAGCTCGGTCCGCGAAAGCTTTGCACCCGTCGACATGAAATGGGCGCGATATTGTGCGCCGGCGGCGACTCTAACCGTCAAATCTTCGATGACGATGGCGCTTGCCGCATTCGAAGCGGTCCGAATATGGTTCAACCGCGTGCCTTCGCGCAGCACGATCTCGACACCGGCGTTGGAGAACGACTCTTCTCCACCGGCCGGCGCCTCCAGCAGCGTGATCGCCGCGCCACTCTCAACGACGATCAGCAATCGCGCATGCGCGCCGCCGAATTCGAATTCGACAGGCTGCGCAGGCGATGCATTCGCGGGAACTCGCAAAGCCAACGTCGATTGCGACAGCGCGAGCGAGGCCGCCGACATCGTGTCGTCCATCCCCGCGGCGCCGAAATTTTCGACGACCCATAACGGCGCATCGCTGCCGAATTCGAACACTTCGAGACCGTCCGTGTTGCGAAGGCTCGCGACGCCAGCCCCTTTGCCGAGATCGTTCGCGCCTTCCAGCGCCGCGCGCAGATCGGTGTATTTCCAGTCTTCGATCTGGCGATGGGGAATGCCTTGCGCGCGCACCAGCTTGATCGCGTCCGCGCGGCGCGCGTCGAGCCACGGCAAGCCGGCGCTCGGAAGCTCCGCGGCATGGGCCGCGAAATCCTCGAGAAACGGATTGGGTGCGGTCGCGCGAGTGGTCATGCCGCGTCCTTGATGATCTGCTCGTAGCCCTTGGCTTCGAGCTCATGCGCCAATTCCTTGCCACCTTGCTTGATGATGCGGCCGGCCGACAGCACATGGACGCGATCGGGCACGATGTAGTTCAGGAGCCGTTGGTAATGCGTGATGACGAGCATTGCGCGGTCCGGCGCGCGCAACGCGTTGACGCCGTCGGCCACCAGCTTCAGCGCATCGATGTCGAGGCCGGAATCCGTCTCGTCGAGGATCGCGAGCGACGGCTCGAACAACGCCATCTGCAGAATCTCGAGGCGTTTCTTTTCGCCGCCCGAGAAACCCACATTGAGCGCCCGCTTGAGCATCTCCTCGGGAACCTTCAATGTCGCCGCTTTCCCGCGCACCAGCCGCAACACGCTCACCGCATCGAGATCGCTTTCGCTGCGCGCGCGGCGTTGGGCGTTGAGCGCGGTCTTCAGGAAATTGATCGTCGT